>JAEKKI010000170.1 GCA_019510485.1 Catenulisporales bacterium | reverse complement strand
CCGCGACGGTGCGCAACCAGTACCGGCACTTCACCGTCGACGAGTACCAGGACGTCAACCCCCTGCAACAGCGGCTGCTGGACTGCTGGCTCGGCGACCGGGCCGACGTGTGCGTGGTCGGCGACGCCAGCCAGACCATCTACTCCTTCACCGGCGCCGACCCGCGCTTCCTGCTGGACTTCGCCGACCGCTACGACGACCCGACCGTCGTCCGCCTGGTCCGCGACTACCGCTCCACGCCGCAGGTCGTCGCGCTGGCCAACGCCCTGCTGGACCGCGCCGAGGGCCGTGCCGCCAAGGCGCGGGTCCAGCTGATCGCGCAGCGCCCCGACGGCCCGCGGCCGAAGTTCGCCGAGTACTCCGACGCCGAGACCGAGGCGCGGGAGGTGGCCCGGGAGATCAGGAAGCTGGTCGACGCCGGGAGCAAGCTGTCCGAGATCGCCGTCCTGTATCGGATCAACGCACAGTCCGAGGAGTACGAGCAGGCTCTTAGCGACGCCGGCGTGCCGTACATACTGCGCGGCGTCGAGCGCTTCTTCGAGCGCCCCGAGGTGCGCGAGGCGATCCAGGTCTGGCTGCGCGGCGCCGCCAAGGCCCGTTCCGATCACGCGGCCGACGCGCGCCCGGGCAGCACCGGCGGCACCGGCGGTACCGGTAACACCGGCAACACAACCGGCGGCGGCACCAACGAAACCGGCGAAGACCTGGCCTCAGAAGTCCGAGCCATCTTCTCCAGCCACGGTTGGAGCCCCCAGGCCCCCAAAGGCGCCGGCCGCCTCCGTGAGCGCTGGGAATCCCTCGCCGCCCTGGTGGCCCTGGCCGAGGAGTACGGCCGCACCCACCCCGACGCCGGCCTCGACCGCTTCAGCGCCGAACTGCGCGAGCGCGCCGACGCCCAGCACGCCCCGACCGTGGAGGGCGTGACCCTGTCGACCTTCCACGCCGCCAAGGGCCTGGAGTGGGACGCGGTCTTCCTGGTCGGCATGACCGAGGGCATGATGCCGATCACCTACGCCGAGACCCCCGAGCAGCTGGAGGAGGAACGCCGCCTGCTGTACGTCGGCGTCACCCGCGCCCGCGAGCGGCTGTTCCTGTCCTGGTCGCTGGCCCGCTCCCCGGGCGGCCGGGCGAGCCGCAGCCCGTCCCGCTTCCTGGACGGCCTGCGCGGCGGCGTCGGCCGCGATTCGCGCGAAGGCGCGGCCGGCGGCGTCATAAGAGGCGGCGGCGCCGGACGGCGCCGCGGCGCGAGCGGATCACGCGACGGCGACGGCACGGGCCGCGCGCGCGGAGCCATCGAACCCATCATCTGCCGCTCCTGCCACAAAGCCCTGATCGACCCGGCGGAGCGCAAGATGGGCCGTTGCGAGGACTGCCCGAGCACCCTGGACCCGGAACTGTACGAAGCACTGCGGGAGTGGCGTTCGGCACGCGCCAAGGAGCAGAAGCTCCCGGCGTACTGCGTGTTCACCGACGCCACGCTGATCGCCATCGGCGAGGCCCGGCCGGCCACCCCCGGCGAGCTGACCAGGATCGCCGGCGTCGGGAAGGCCAAGCTGGACCGCTACGGCGCCGAAGTGCTGGAGCTGATCACCGCGCACCCGGCTCACAACTGAGGACAGGCGGCGGTGAGTTCCGCGAGCAGAGCGCCCAGCACCGTGCCGCCGCTGGTGGCGAACAAGCCCTCGTCCCGCCCGATCGGCCGGTTCACCGTGGCGGACCGGAACCGCGGATCGGCCGGTTCCAGGCTGAGCGGTACCGCCGAGTGCAGCGTGTCGGCGGCCACCGCCGCCCCGCCCCGGGAAGTCAGATAGTCGCCGAAGGCGGCGCAGTCCGTGATCCGGTCGGTGACCGTCACGTCCAGGCCCGAATTCCCGACCGGCTTCGTCCCGTCCAGGTCGGTCTCGACGCTCACGCCGGGGACGCGGGACGACGGTGCCGCGGGCGCGACGATGTCCGCGATTCCGGGCGTGCCCTCGATGTGTAGCGCGTAGCGCACCACCGGATTCCGCGGGCTGGCGCCGCTGGGCAGCACGGTGGCAGTGACCTGAGGTGGCATCAGGGCCACTGCGTTGGCGCACAGGTGATAGAAGCTGTTCGTGGCGAAGGAGTTGACTAGGTAGGCCGACCCCTGGTCGGAGGCATCCGGTAGGACGCTGTCGTGGGAGCCGTGGTCGAAGGCCAGGGCCACGTCGGTCGGCTTTCCGGCGGGCTTCGTCTTGCTACCGGCGGTGCGGACGGTCACCGTGACGCCCGACGGATACTGCGGCAGGTCCGCAGCGGTGCAGTGCACTGAGACCCGCGCCACGACCGACACCGCCTCGCCCGGCTTCACCGTCGCGCTCGTCTCGTAGGACTCCACGTCCACCCCGGGCTCCTTGATCCGGACCGCCCTGATGTCCAGGGGCTGCGCCCCGTCGTTCCGGACGCTGATGGCGAAGTCGGTCGCCAGCGGGATGTCGAAGCGGTCCGGAACCACCGTGTGGCCGCTGCCGTCGACGCTGAGGAACGTCATCGAGGCCCCGCCGCCGAGCAGGTGCAACAGGATCCGGCTCTGCACCCGGGACTGGTCCCGGTGAAGGTCGGCCCGGTGTACGGCGACACCCGCCGCCCCGGCGCCGGCCGCCAGCGCGAGCGCCATGCCGCACGCCAGGACGGCGCGTCGCCGCTGCCGGGGATCGGAATCGGCGCCGAACGGCAGCTGAGCGCGCCATCGCCGCAGGACGCCGGCCGCCTTGGTCCGCGGGGCGGCCTGGGGCGCCGGCTGCGGGTCGAGCAGTTCGTCCTCGGATTCGACGAGATCGTTCATCGGCAGACCGCCGTCATCTGCTGGGCCACGTCGTTGGCGAGGCGCACCGAACCGGTCAGGGCCTGATTCGGATACACGGTCGTGGCGAAGCCGGTGCTCCGATCCTCGACCTCGAGCATCGTGAAGCCGAGGATCGCCGGATCGGGCGTCCAGCCGCGGCAGTCCGCGACGGTCACCCTCACCTGTGCCGATCGACTCTGCCCGGCTCCCAGATCCATGCGGTTGGGCAGCCACGTCGTCTTGTCCTCCGGGTTCTGGACGTACTGCTCGGAGGGGACGGTGCTCACCATCAGAGCGTGGCCGGTGGTGTTGCGAAGGGTGACGCTCACCGTGAACGAGCGGTCCTTGAGCGGTTCGACCAGCCCGTCGTAGCTGAAGGCGAGACTGGCCGGCTCTTGGTCCACGTCACGGTTCGGATCCTGGATCAGCAGCGCTTCGCGGTCGGACTCCCATTGGCGGCATATGCCGGCGTCCGCGCTGACGATCTGCGGCGGGGCGACGTCTTCACCGCTCAGGAACGTCAACCCCCCGGTCCGGGCCCGGGTCTGCGACGACGTGCTGACCCGGGTCGGCAGCACCACCTCACGCGCTTCGCCCTTGCCGTCGAGAACGCCCACGTGCAACGCCGGGAACGATATCGGCGTGGCGTCGGAGGAACCGTAGTAGCCGCTCTGGGTGACCCTGATGACCATCGGGCAGAACAGGCGGACGCTGAGCACGACCTTTCCGGTGCCGCCGCCGGGGATCACCTCGCCGGTGCCGCCGCCGGGGATCGGGGTCGAGCCGCCGACCGGCTTCCAGCCGCTGCTGGCGCCGAGGAAACCGGCGTTGAAGCTCACTGAGGTCAGGGTCACCGCGCCGGGGCTGTTGTTGGCGAGTTCGACGACGTACTCGCCGGTCGCCGAGGTCTGTTTCGCGTCGTACTTCGCGGGCCCCGGGTCGCCGTCCACGACCGAATTCACGGTGAGGGCGACCACGCCGGCCCGGTCGGCGGCGTTCGCCACATGGTCGAACCACGCGGTGAAGCCTCCGCCGACGGCGCAGGCCAGCACGATCGCGGCGGCGAACGCGGCTATCTCACGGCGAGAGCCGCGCAGGCGCCGGGCACCGGCGCGCAGAGCGGCCATCCGCTCCCGGAGGGTGGGAGCCGGCTGCTCGGCCGCCGCGGTCTCAAGACCGTCTTCGGCGTCGGTGTCGTCGATCCATTCGAAGACCTCCTCGCCGTCCTCGACCGGGCCGAAGACCTCGTCCTGCGGCTCGCCGCCGGCGTGTGGGTTCGCGTACATCCCCGCCCCTGCTCCTCGCGTGGTGCCGTGTGCGCCAGGCGTCTACCCCATCTTCGCGGAAGTTTTCCAGAAAGTCGGCGTGAAAGGGGTGACAGCCGCGAGTGCTTCTGACACGATGGTCCTCGTCGAGGTTGGGGGCAACTATGTCGACCGGATGCGGGGGCGCCAGGACCGAGAGATTCGGATCCGAGGCATCATCGCAGGTCAAAAATAGTTTGCGGCCCCTTACGGGGATCATCTAACCTTCCGATGCGGGCGAGAACGATCGTCTGCGCACGACTGTGTGTCAACTCGATAAGCATTCTGATGAACATCTGCGGAGCCGACTGCCAGCGGCGAAACCGCACCGAGACGAAGTGAGGAGGCGAGTCCCCGTGGAAAGCATGATCACCATCATTTGCGGCCTGCCGGCGCCCAGCGCCGCGCCGCTGTTCCGTGTTGCCGGCGTTGTCGGCGGGACCGCCTTGTCCTCTTACCGTCCGGTGGCCGGGCAGGAGTGCTTCGGCTTCCGTACCGCCGCTTCGCAGGTGGCGTCCGTCTCCGGCGCGAACGTGGCGGGCGCGGCCCCGGTTCTGAACCTGCGCGGCTATGCGGGATCGATCGAGCGGGCCGGACTGACCGGTCTGACCGGTCTGACCCATGAGCGCCGGCCCGAGCAGGTCCAGCAAGTCCAGCGGGTCGCCGACGGCGGGCGCGGGGTTCTCCTGGCGCGGGCCGACGGCTCCGGCAGCAGCACCGATGGCAGGAATGGCACCACCAGTATCACCAGCACCAAGCCGATGTACCCGTGGGACCTCCGTACCTCGAGTCCACCCGGATGAGGAAACTGATCTTCAGCCGGCAGGACTTGAGGCCGCGGAACCCGTAAAGGGATCCGCGGCCTTCGTGTTTCCCAGCACGACAGTACGGCCCGCGACGGCGACCCCGCCGCGGGAGCAGTACCGCAAGACCCGGCCTGAAGAAACTCATGCCGGGAGGAAAACTCCTGATGAGGTGACTCACAGTGCAGAACGTGTTCGACACCGCAGTCGAGCGGACCGACACCGCCACCCTGCCGTGCCGCGCCTACGACCCGGAGGTCTTCTTCGCCGAGACCCCGGCCGACGTGGAGTTCGCCAAGGCGATCTGCGTCGAGTGCCCGGTGAAGGCCGCGTGCCTGGCCGGCGCGCTGGAGCGGCGCGAGCCGTGGGGCGTGTGGGGCGGCGAGCTGTTCGTGCAGGGCGCGGTCGTGGCCCGCAAGCGGCCGCGTGGCCGCCCGCGCAAGGACGCTGCCGTGATCGAGGCCCAGCTCGCCGCCGAGGCCGCCGCCGCGGTCGAGGCCGCCAAGAAGGTCGCGATCCCGGCATGAACACGCGAGGTCTGAGCCGTCAGCGGCTGATCCGTCCGGCCCACCGGGCGATCGTCACCACCGACGGCACGCGAGAGGCGCTCACCCCGAGCGCGCAGCAGTACCCGAAGAAGATTTCAGCGACCGCCGAGACCGGCGATCCCACAAGGAGTTTCAAGATGCTATTCCAGTACGAAGAAGCCGCACGCTACCGATCACAAGAGATGCGCGACCAGGCCGAGCGCCTGCGGTTCGCCCGCGAGGCGCAGCGCCTGCGCCGGCAGGGTGAGCAGAGCGCCCGGCGCGCCCGGCGCAGCTTGGCGGGGTTGTTCCTGCACTGAGAGACGGCTGTGCGCGGTCAGCGACAAAGAGATACGCCGCCGGGTGGCGGCTACTGCGGAGGGTCGGTTCCGGGAGACCGGGGCCGGCCCTCCGGGCTTTTCGCCGGCGCCTGTTCGGTCAGCGGCGGGCGGGAAGCGAGCAGGTTACTAATGCGCTCGGAAGTAGCTGGACTCCTGCCTAGCCACTGACCAGGCCGTCCAGCTGCTTTCGAGTGCACTTAGTAAAATTCGACACAGTAGCTGCCGCCTACTCCGCACCGAAGCTACAGCGCATGATCAGCTCAAGCCTCAACCCCCGGTGGAATCCCAAACCGCGCCCTGCCGCGACGCCACCCTCACGGCGCCGCCGACCCATCCGCCGTGTTGTACAACTGCTTCGCCCGCGCATCCAGATACGGCCCCGCCAACCAGTTCCCGCCATGCGCGTTGTGCGCACTCCCCACCGATGTGTTCGTCACCAACGAAACTTCCCCGGTAGCCTGCCCCGGCGCCCGTGCGAACCACCCGCCACCAGAAGCGCCCCCCGTAAGATCGCAGCCAGCCCGATACTCCTTGGCATCCGGACCCAGCTCCGTCACATTCAGCAGCTGCACCGTGTCCGCCGTGCAGTCCCACTGCGCCATGCCGTTGAAGGGCTCCGCAGCCGGATACCCGCGAATAGTCATCGCCGGAGTCTTGCCCTGCCCGGTTGGAGCGCTGAACCACATCGGAATCGGTTTGGCACCCGCGGACTCCACCGCATCGTCCAGAGTCTGACCGTCGTCGTTACGCCCGACCTCGATCACCGCGTAGTCGTGCGCGAGGTCGCCGCCGTGCTCATCGCCGGTCTTGATCCACTCCGGTGACGTCCAGACGTGGACGGCCGAGAAGGTGCCCAGCGGGGCATACTGCGTCAGGTCCGAGGGGTCGACGTTCGGGTCGCCGCGATTGTTGTCGAAGGCGGGGACGAACACCATCGACAGGTGCCACGTGCCGCCCTTGCCGTCGTGTACGCAGTGGCCGGCGGTCCAGACCAGGCTGCGGTTCTTGCTCTTGATCACGGTGCCGGAGCACACGTAGTAGTTCCCGGAGTTCGAGTCGCCCTGCCGGTAGAAGAACAGCTTGCCGGTGACGGCTCCGTTCTTGTCCGTGTACGGGCCCGGTATCTGGCGCGCGGCGACCGGTCTAGGCAGCGGCGCGTTGTCGAAGGAGGGCAGCGACGTCGAACCGGTCAGGCCCCCGTCCCGCCCCTGGTGGGAGCCCCCGGACACGGACGGCTTCGGGGTCGGGCTCAGCACCGACCCCACGATGTCCCCGTCGCCGGAGGACCCTGCCTTTCCGACCACGCCGCTCTCGGCACAGCTCGCCGTCAGTGCCGCCGCCGCCAGGGCGACGAGCAGTGAACCCACTCGGCCGTTGATCCGCCGGCTCCGGCGCGGACGTATCAGCATGGCGTTCCCCTCCCCTCCCTTCGACGCACCGACCCTACCAACTGGTTCTCTGGAAGGGGCCTGAGTCAGGGGCGAAGCCGGCGTCAGCCCGCCACCGGGTCGCCGCCGTACCAATGGTTGATCAGCCGGCGTGAGATGGAGATCTCCAGCGGCAGCATCAGCAGGTCGCCGTTGCCGACCGCCTCCTTCAGCTCGGCGCGCGAGTACCACTGGGCCGAGTCCAGCTCGTCGCCGTCCAACCGCAGCGTGGGATCGTCGACGGTCGCCGTGAACCCCAGCATCAGCGAGCGCGGCAGCGGCCAGGGCTGGCTGCCGAGGTAGCGCACGGCGGTGACGTGCAGCCCGGCCTCCTCCTCGCACTCCCGCGCCACCGCCGCCTCCAGCGTCTCGCCCGGTTCGACGAAGCCGGCCAGCACCGAGGCCCGGTTCGGCGGCCAGGACGCGTTGCGGGCCAGCAGCAGCCGGTCGTCCGGATCGGTGACGGCCATGATCACCGCCGGGTCGGTGCGCGGGTAGTGCTCGGTCCCGCAGTGGTCGCACTGGCGCACCGAACCGGCCGAGGTGGTCCGCGTGGCGTGGCCGCACACCCCGCAGAACCGATGCGTGCGGTGCCAGTTGTCGAGCCCTATCGCGTGCGCGAGCAACCCGCCGTCCCGGTCCGGCAGGATCGCCGCGATCTCGCGGACGTGCCGCAGCTGGCCCAGCGACGGCGCCCCCTCCGGGGCCGGCGGCAGCGGCGAGGTCAGCGCGACGCCGGGGGTGGAGGCCGACCCGGCGGTCGACGCCGTCGGTTCGGCGTCCGGACCGGGCGCGCCGACGCTGACCGCGAAGTACGCCACGCCGTCGGCCACGCCGAGGAAGAACCGCTCCGCCCCCGGGTACCGGGCGTCGAAGAACGCGCCGTCCCGGAACACCAGCGCGGTCGCCGGATCCAGCACCGCCTCGGCCCGCGAGTCGTCGACCGCGAACACCCGCGTGCCGGGGTCGGCCCAGGCCGCCGCCAGCCAGTCGGCGTCGGTACGCCGCTCGGCGGTGCGGTCCACATCGGACCGCGCCAACAGCATCCGCCCGAGTTCGCCCTCAAAGTACCGCGTCTGATCGCTCATGCCGTGTCCTCCCGCGCCGTTCCCTAGCCGGACCGATGTCGGCACCAGCACCGACCTCAGCGCTTCGAAGCCAGGTCGGACCACAGATACGCGGCCGCCTCAGCACCCTTGAGCAGCAACGGCATCGTCATGCTCTCGTTCGGCGAGTGCCAGCCGTCCGAGGGCAGCGACACCCCGAGGAACACCACCGGCGCCTCGAGGACCTCCTGCAGGTCGGCCTCCGGGCCGGAGCCGCCCTCCCGGGTGAACAGCACCTCGCGCGGGGCGTCGACCTCGCCGAACGCCTTGCCCATGGAGCGGGTGATCGCCTGCACCGCCGGGTGGTCCAGCGGGGTCATGCACGGCTTCACGCCGTCGGACTCCCAGTGGACCGAGCCGGTGAGCCCGGCCGGGATGGCCGCGGAGAACCAGTCCTCGAACTTCTTCGCCGCGTCCAGCGGCTCCTGGCCGGCCACCAGCCGCATGGAGATCTTGGCGTGCGCCTCGGCCGGGACGATGGTCTTGTGCCCGGGGCCGGTGTGCCCGCCCCAGAAGCCGTTCAGCTCGAACGTCGGCCGCGCCCACACCCGCTCCAGCGTGGTGAAGCCGGCCTCGCCGGCGGTCGCGGCGGACTTCGCGTCGCCCAGCCACGCCTTCTCGTCGAAGGGCAGCTTGGCGAACATCTCCCGGTCGGCATCGGTGAGTTCGACCACGCCGTCGTAGAAGCCGGGGATCGTGACGCGCTTGTCGTCGTCGTGGACCCGTCCGAGGATCCGCACCAGCTCGGTCAGCGGGTTCGGGATCGCGCCGCCGAAGGAGCCGGAGTGCACGTCGTTGGCCGGGCCGCGCAGATCGACCTGGCCGGTGATCATGCCGCGCATACCGGTGCAGGTCGAGGGCGTCTCGCGGTCCCACATGCCGGTGTCGGAGACCACGACGACGTCGGCCTTCACCCGGTCGCGCTTGTCCTCCAGCAACGCGCGGAAGTTCGGCGAGCCGGACTCCTCCTCGCCCTCGGCGATGAGCTTCAGGTTCACAGCCGGAGCGATACGGCCGGTCGCGGCCAGGTGCGCACGCAGGCCCAGCAGATGGAACGCCAGCTGCCCCTTGTCATCGGCCGCGCCGCGCGCATACAGCCGGTCGCCCTTGACCGTGGGCTCGAACGGCTGCGTGTCCCACAGCTCCAGCGGCGTCACCGGCTGCACGTCGTGGTGGCCGTAGACGGCGACGGTCAGCGCTTCGGCGTCCCCTGACGGCCACTCGGCGAAGACCGTCGGCAGTCCCCGGCCGCCGGCGGTCTCCCAGATCTCCACCGTGGGGAAGCCGATCTCCCGCAGCTTCGCCGCCAGCCACTCGGCCGACCGCCGCACATCCGGCGCGCTGGCCGGATCCGAGGAGATCGACGGGATGCGCAGCCACTCGGCGAGCTCGGCGAAGAACGCGTCGGCGTACTCGGTGACGAAAGGACGGACAGCCTTGTCCGAAGCAGAAGTCATGCCTGAGACCTTACTCCTGACCCGGCGGCGGCGATCATCCGACCAGGTCGGCCGGAACCCCCTGCAAGGCCACCGGACGTAGGAAGCGCCGGACGGCTTCGGTCCCTACCGAGGTGCTCCACGGCGCGGAGGTCGCGGGCCACGGCCCGCCATGCTGCATGGCCTCCACCACCGCGACGCCGGTCGGCACGCCGTTCCACACCACGCGCCCGGCCTTGGCCACCAGCGACGGCAGCAGTTCGCGGGCCGCGGAACGGTCGGTGTCCGCGGCGTCGTCCGCGATGATCGTGGCAGTGAGCTGGCCTTCCAACGCCTGCGCGAGCGCCGGGTACTCGGCCGGATCGGCGTGCACGATGACGGTCCCCGGGCCGAAGTGCTCCTCGCGGTAGTCGCCGGTGAAGTCCTTCGCGGAGATCCGCACCGCGAACGGCCTGCCGGACCGGGAATCAGCTTCCTGCTCGCCCGGCGGGGTAGCAGGTGAGGTAACAGACGCAGCCGCCTTTTCACTCCACCGCCGATGCGCCGCCGCCATGCCCGCGGTGAGCATCGGCACCGGACCGGTCCCGGCGATCAGCTGCTCGGTCAGGTCGCCGAGCGCCCCGCCCTCGGCGGTGTCCGGCACGAACACGACACCCGGCTTGGTGCACAGCTGTCCGCCCGACCCGGTCACCGCCGCCGCGAGCGTCTTCGCCCATTGCTCGCGGCCGGGCTCGCCGGCGATCGCGCCGGGCAGCACGAACACCGGGTTCACGCTCCCCATCTCCGCATAGACCGGGATCGGCTCCGGCCGCGCGGCGGCGGCGTCCATCAGCGCCCGCCCGCCGCCGAGCGATCCGGTGAAGCCGACCGCCTTGATCACAGGGTGCTGCACCAGCTCGATGGAGAGCTTGTTCGGGTCGCCGTCGGCCGACTCGGCGTCCAGGAAGCCGAACGTGCCCTCCGGCGCACCCGCGTCGGCGATCGCCGACGCCAGGATCTCGGCGATCCGGCGCGACAGCCGGGGCTGCGCCGGGTGGCCCTTCACCACCACCGGACACCCGGCGGCCAGGGCCGAGGCGGTGTCGCCGCCGGGGACGCCGAAGGCGAAGGGGAAGTTCGAGGCGGCGAACACCGCGACCGGGCCCAGCGGGACGTCGATCGTCCACACGTCGGCGCCGCCGGGGGCCGCGCCGGCCGAGCGGCGCGCCGACAGGTGCCGGCCGGCCGCCACGTGGTCGCCGTACAGTCGCAGCTGCCCGGTGGTGCGGGTGACCTCGCCGTCGAGCCGCTCGGGCGTCAGGTGAGTCTCGGCCCCCGCCAGCTCGACGAGTCCGGCCCGCGCCGCCTCCAAGGCGTCGGCGCAAGCGTGGAGCAGGTCGCGGCGGCGCTCGGCGCTCCAGGCGCCGTAAGGGCCGGCGGCCGCGGCCGCCGCTCCGGTCGCACGGTCCAGTGTCGTGTGATATGCCACCAGGCCAGGGTATCCCGGGCCGGGCGGCACCCCAAGGGACGGCCGAGGCGTGAACCCGGCCGGCACCGATCGGTCATCCCCCGGCAGCGCCCGGCCAGCCCTGCCAGAACGTCCCGGAGTCGGCCTTGAGCCGGGCGATGAACTGCGGCGCGGGCGTCTTCCCGGTCATGAAATCGACCGCGTCCTTCTCGAACACGGCCGTGTACCACTTGGAGTCGTCACGCATCAGCGCGTCCTGATCTGAGAACACCGTGCGGTTGGTCAGCGCCAGCTGCACCGCGGCCAGGAACTTCGGCGCGTCGATGTCGGTGCGCGGCGTCATGGTGCCGGCCTCGGCCGAGATCGCCGCCAGCCGGTCCTTGTTCATGAAGTACAGGATGAACTTCTCCGCGGCGGCGGGGTTCTTGCCGGCCTTCGGCACGGCGAAGCCGAAGAAGTCCACGGCCGCGGAGTCGTCCGAGCGCACGCCGCCGCCCTGGTCCGGCATCGACGGGAAGAGGAAGGCGTCCACGCCGTCGGTCCGCCCGGTCTCGGTCGGCGTCCTGGTGCCGCCCAGGATCATCGCGGTCTTCCCGGCGGTCCAGTTGTTCTGCTGGTCCTTGGCGTGGGTGCTGTTCTCGCTGGTGTCCTCGGCGGCGTAGCCCGGGGCGAAGTAGCCGCCCTTGACCAGCGCCTCCAGCTTCTTGGCGCCGTCGAGCAGCCGGCTGTCGTCCCAGCGGCTGCCGCCGTCGACGTGGGTGGGGTCGCGCTCCTCGGCAGTGCGCTTGAACTGCCCCGGCCCGAGTTCGCGCTCGAACATCCACTCCACCCAGGACGCGCAGTCGCCCGGGACCGGGTCCAGCGCCAGCGCCGGCTGGCCCTTGGCCTTGACCGTGTTCAGCGCGGCCAGGAAGTCGTCCCAGGTCTGCGGCGGGTTGACGGACAGCTGCGGGAACCGGGTCTTGTCGAAGAAAAGGGCCTCGGAGGCGATCTCATAGGGGACCATGACGACCGCGCCGGTGTGGTCCGTCAGCAGCGGGAGGTACTTGCTCGGCATCACGTCGGCCAGCTTCTGGTTCTCCCCGGGCACCGGCTGCTTGTAGACGTCCGCCATGTTCGCGACGGCCACGCCGCCGGCGGACGCGCCCAGGATGCCGGTGATGCCGCCGTCGGTCAGGTCCGGGACCGGCTTACCGGCCCGGACCGCGGCGGCCACGTCGTCCAGCACGCCGCGGCCGTGCCACTCGGCGGTCACCGTGACCCCGGTCGCCGCCTGGTACTTGGCCAGCGCCGCCTTGATCACCGTGGCCTGTGGCTCGGATTCCTGCCACATCGACCAGTACGTGAACGTCTTCGCCTCCGCGGCCGCCGCCTTCGGCGCCGTGCTGCTGGAGCAAGCGGCGAGGGGCACAGCCGCGACCACGGCCGCGACCGTCACGGCTATGTTCCGTCTCTGATGTCTTCCCCTGGGCTGCGATGGCATGAGGGTTAAGGTACGGCCATCGGGAGAACGCTTCCACCCCGGGGTCAGAACCCGGATATGAACTCCCTGCGACCAGGCGGGCCTCTCAGCCGTCACCGAACAGCTCCTCAAGCTCCGCGCGCCCGGGCAGATCCATCGGCCGCACCGTCTCGTCGTCGCGCACGTACACGAACGCGGCCGAGACCGCCTCCAGCGCCACCTCGCGCATCTCGGCCCAGGCCAGCCGGTAGACGGCCAGCTGGACCGGATCGGCGTCGTGCACGCGGGAGGTCTTCCAGTCGACGACTTCCCATCCTTCAGCCGTCTTATATACGGCATCTATGCGCCCGCGCACCACCCGGCCGGCCAGGACCACCTGGAACGGCTGCTCGACCGCGGCCGGCACCGAGTCCGCCCACGGCGAGCGCAGGAACGCGTCCTGCAGTGCCTTCAGGTCGACCTCGTCGGCGATGTCCTCGTCGGCGGCACCGGGCAGGTCTTCGTACTCGAACAGCGCCTGCTGCCCGAACAGCGACTCGATCCAGGCGTGGAACTTGGTGCCCAGCCGCGCCGAGGGCTGCGGCGGCTGCGGCATCGGGCGTGCCAGCTCGCGCCGGAAGCGGGAGGGGTCGGCGCGGTAACGCAGCAGCTGGGAGGCGGACATCGACGGCGGGAGCGGGGCGTAGCGCTGGACGGCGCTGCCGCGCCTGAGCTCCTCCAGGAGGGCTTCGAGGTCGCGGTCCCAGGACGCTATGGCCGCGCGGTCCTCGGCGGATGCGGCTTCGGCGTCAGGGGACGGCGGCTCCGGCATTCGCCGGCGCGGAGCCCGCTGGCTCGGCACGTCGGCAGTCCGTTCGTCGGCGTCAAAAAGGTCGGTAGTGCGGTCAGTGGCAGAGCCGTCGGCTGCGAAAGTTTCACGCGCAGCATGATCGACAGCGGCCTGGTTCGCCGCCCGCCGCCGCGCCAACGCCGCGACCACCATCTCGGCTCCGAGCCGCCGCAGCTCGGCGGCCTCGGTGTCCGGCAGCACCGGCCACCGCGCCTCGGTCGCGCCGAGGCTAGGGTTCACCGCGTCGGCTTCCGGTTCCCCGGCCCAGTCCACCACCTCGCCGTGCCCGTCCCGGCAGTGTTCGTGCAGCGCCGCCAACCAGGCGTCCGGGCCGCGCCGCCGTTTCTGCGTCGGGCCCCACCAGTGCCCCGAGGCGGTCAGGTAGTAGCGCGGCCGCGTGACCGTCACGTACTCCAGCCGCAGGTCCTCCCAGGACTCGTATTCCTTCGCCTGCTCCTTGAACGCCTTGAACGCGGCCGTGTTGCCGGCGTCGTCCAGCCGCGGCAGGTGCTCGGCGTCGCCGCGCAGCGGATACGGCAGCACCGCGCCGGAGCCGATCCACGACTCGCGCGGCTTCTGCCCGGCGCCGGCCAGGTGCGGCACGAACACCGCGTCCCACTCCAGGCCCTTGGACTTGTGCATCGTCAACAGCTTCACCGAGTCGCCCTGCGACGGCAGCGAGGCGTCGATCCCGCGCTCATGCCGCTCGGCCGCCTTCAGGTACGCCCGGAACGCGGTCACCGACTGGTCGCCCTCCAGGTCCTGGAAGTCGGCGGCCCGGGACAGGAACGCCGCGAGCGTCTCGGCCGAGCGCTGTGCCACCAGCTTCGGCGAGGCCGCCACCTCCACGTCCAGGCCGGTCACCGAGATCACCCGGTGCAGCACGTCCAGGACCGGCTCGGACAGCCGGCGCCGCAGGATCCTGATCTCGGCGGCGAAGCGCGCGAACCGGATCCGCGCGTCCTGCGAGAACGGCAGGTCGGGGCCCGGATCGGCGAGGGCGTCGGACAGCGACACCACCTCGGTCGGGTCCGATCCGGCGACCGCCTCGGCCAGCCGGTCCCGGCCCTCCCGGGAGGCGTATTCGGCCGGGTCCCGCACCAGCTCCCGGGCCCGCATCCCGAGCAGCGCCAGGTCCCGGGGGCCGATCCGCCAGCGCGGCCCGGTCAGCAGCCGCACCAGCGAGGCGTTGGCGATCGGCTCGTCCAGCACGTCCAGCATCGCGATCAGGTCCGCGACCTCCGGCAGGTGTACGAGCCCGGACAGCCCGACCACCTCGACGGGCAGGCCCTGCGCGTGCATCTCCTCATAGAGCGGCGGGATCTGGTTGCCCTTGCGGACCAGCACCGCGATCTCGCGCAAGGCGACGCCGCCGCGGTAGTGCGCGTCGGCGACCATGCGCGCGACCCACTTGACCTCGTCCTCGGCCGTCTCCAGCAGTCCGACCCGGGTCCAGCCCTTGTCCGCCTTCTCCGCCGACGGCCGCAGCTGCCGCACTCCGGTGTGCAGCTCGCGCAGCGGCGCCGACATCCCGTTCGCGAACTCCAGCAGCCGGCCGCCGCTGCGCCGGTTCTCGGTCAGCGCGTAGCCGCGCGAGCGGGTGCCGTCCGCCAGCGCGAAGTGCTCGGGGAAGTCGTCCAGGTTCGCCACCGAGGCGCCGCGCCAGCCGTAGATGGACTGGCAGGGGTCGCCGACCGCCGTCACCGGATGCCCGCCGCCGAACAGTCCGACCAGCATCCGCCGCTGCGCCACCGACGTGTCCTGATACTCGTCGAGCAGCACGACCCGGAACTTCTCGCGCTCGATCGTGCCGACCTCGGGCCGCTCCTCGGCCAGCCGCGCGCCCAGCACCATCTGATCGCCGAAGTCGATCAGGTCGCGGCGCAGCTTCAGATCGCGGTAGCGCTCGACCAGCTGCGACAGCTCGATGCGCTGCTTGGCGATCTCGGCGGCCTTGAGGAAGTCGGTGTAGCCGCGCTTGGCCTTGCCGTTCCTCGGGTCCCGGAACGACTCGGCCTGACCGATGAAGGCCTCCTCGTGCTCGCGCAGCTCCGCCGGCGACACCAGGTGCTCGCTCAGCTCGCCGTCCAGGGCCAGCACCTTGTCGGCGAGGTCGGCCACCTTGCCCTTGAAGTACTTCAGCTCCTTGGGCCCGCGCACCGCGGTCACCGCGAGCTGGTAGCGCGTGGCGTCGGCGAGCAGCCGGGCCGACGGTTCCAGGCCGAGCCGCAGGCCGTGCTCCTTGATCAAGCGGTCGGCGTAGGCGTGGTAGGTCGAGACGGTCGGCTCGCCCACCGACTCCTCGATGTCGGCAGCGGCATCCCCCGCGACGAAGGAGCCATCGAACACAGTGTCGAGCTCTTCGTCCTCCAGCTTGCGCAACGCCTTGCGGATGCGCTCGGCCAGCTCGGCCGCGGCCTTGTTGGTGAACGTCAGCCCGAGCACCTGGTGCGGCCCCACCTGGCCGGTTCCGACCAGCCACACCACGCGCGCGGCCATGACCGTGGTCTTCCCGGACCCGGCGCCGGCGACGATGACGGCCGGCTCCAGCGGAGCGGTGATGGCTTCGAGCTGTTCTTCCGTGTAGGGAACCCCGAGTAGCGCTTTGAGATCTTCGGTGTCCCGGATCACAGCAGTTGCTTTCCCTCCGGCTGTTTGGGGCAGCACTTGCGGAAGACACAGGTACCGCACTGCTTCTCGCCGTAGGCGGCGAAGTTCTCGTCCAGCACCCGCGCGGCCATCTTCACGAGCTTCTTCTCGATCGGGGTCTCGCCGCGTTCTTCCAGCGGCGGCGCCTGCTCGACGGCCTTCGGCATCCCGGAGGAGTCGGGCTCGCGCAGGAACACCAGCTCGGCGCCGCCGGGTTCGGGGTCGACCCCTTTTATCCCGCCCTCGCGCACCACCAGCTGATACACGGCGAGCTGCGGATGCTCCTGCGCCTCGTTCTTGGTCGGCACGTTCTTGCCGGTCTTGAAGTCCACGACGTAGACCAGCCCGGCCTCGTCGGTCTCCACCCGGTCGAAGGAGCCCCTGATCCGCAGCTCGAAGCCCTCGACGTCGAGCCGCACGTCGAACTCCTGCTCCGAGGAGTGCAGCAGGCGCCCGCGGTCGGTGACGTGCCAGGCCAGGAACCGCTCCAGGGCCGCGCGCGCCTCCTGCTTCTGCTGCGGCGACTGCCACTCGGCCTCGAAGGACAGCCGGTCCCAGACCCGGTCCAGCCGCTCCATCAGCACATCGAGCCGGGCCGGGGTGTCGCCCTTGGCCACCTCGTCGGCGAGGACGTGCACGACGTTGCCGAAGCCGAGCGCCGCCGTCTTCTGCTCGTGCGCGGCGGCCTCGTGGTCCAGGAACCAGCGCAGGGAGCACTCGTCGATGGCCGCGACCTGGCTGGCCGACAGCAGCAGCGGCTGCTCCGGGTCGCGGACCGGCTGCTGCGAGGCGGTCTCGTCGAGCAGGCCCCACCACTTGTCGGGGTGCGCGGACGGCACCAGCGGCCGGCCGTCGCCGGACTGCGCGTCGGCCAGTTGGGCCAGCCGCTCGGCGGCGGCCTGCCGCAGCCGGTCGGAGCTCTTGGGATCGGTCAGGGCCCGCCGCAGGTCGGCGACCAGGGCCGGGATCGCCAGCGCGCGCTTGCGCAGGCCCGGCAGCGGCTGCACCTCGACGCCGAGTTCGGACACGAACCGGGACGGCGTCTCGGCCGCCGCGTCGTCGCCGATCAGGGCGCTGTCGACGGCGGTGACGATCAGCCGCTCGCGGGCTCTGGTGGCGGCGACGTAGAACAGACGGCGCTCTTCCGCGAGAAGTGTCGCCGCCGTGGGGATCTCCTCCGGGGAGCGGAGGCCGTGCCGGCCGATCAGGTCGGCTTGGAGCAGCGAGCCGCGCATCCGCAGGTCCGGCCACAGTCCGTCCTGCACCCCGGCGACGATCACGAACCGCCATTGCAGGCCCTTGGACTTGTGCGCGCTCATCAGGCGCACCGCGCCGCCGCGCGAGGACTGCGCTGCCATGGTGTCCCCGGCCAGCTCTTGGGCTTCGAGGTCGGCGATGAAGTTGCGGACGCCGCGGCCGGTGGCGCGGTCCTCGGCGCGTGCGGCGTAGTCGAAGAGCACGCATACCGAGTCCAGGTCGCGGTCGGCGGCGCGGCCGGTGGTGCCGCCGCGCTGCGCGGCGCGCTCCAGCCGCTCGGGCCATCTGGTGGAGCTCCACAGTTCCCACAACGCCTGCTCGACCGAGCCGCCGCCGCGCAGGATCTGACGGGTGCGCAGCAGGAGCATGCCGAGCTGGTAGGCGGGCTTGGCGACGTCCTCGTCCATGGCGATCAGGCGCGCGGGCTCGGCCAGGGCCTCGCGCAGGAGGACTTCGCTCGGCCGGACTCCGGTGACTGTCGCATCAGTACTGTGCTCTGCGGGGACACCCCGCGCCCCGGCCGCGCGACTCTCGGAAGCGACAGCGTTCTGGTTCGCCACCCGTTCTTCGGCACGGAGCGCGCGGGCCAGCTTGCGGAGTTCGAAGGCGTCCATGCCGCCGAGCGGTCCGGACAGCAGGGCGCGGGCGACGTCAGGGGTCAGTGTTTCTTCGCTGTCGGCGGCACGCAGTGCTTGCAGGAGGACGGCGACCGCGGGTTCGGCGGCCAGCGGCAGTTCGTCGCCGGAGGTGTCGACCGGGACGCCGGCCGCGATCAGCGCGCGGCGCAGCGCCGGGATCGAGCGGGTCGCCGAGCGGACCAGGACCGCGATCTCGTCCCAGGGGATCCCCTCTTCCAGGTGCGCGCGCCGGACCATGTCGACGATGTTGTCCAGCTCGGTGTTCGGAGTCGGGAAGGTGAAGACCCGGACCTCGCCTTCGACCGGCTCTCCGTCCGCCTCCGGGCCTTGTGCCGCCAGGTCGCGGTGCTCGCGGACCTTCTCCACCGGCAGCAACGGGATCGGCATGCGGCGGGTCAGCTCGCGGGACGCCTGGAGCAGGGCCGGGCCGCAGCGGCGCGAGGTGCGCAGCACGGCGGTATCGGCCGGGGAGCCGTCCATGCGGCGGAAGGAGTCGGGGAAGTCCAGGATCCCGCGCACGTCCGCACCGCGGAACTGGTAGATCGACTGGTCGGGGTCGCCGAACACCACCAGGTCGGCGCCGTCGCCGGCCAGCGCGTGCAGCAGCCGGACCTGGGCCGGGTCGGTGTCCTGGTATTCGTCCACGAACACCGCTTTGAAGTCGTGCCGAAGTTCGCGCTGCACGTCGGGCTGCCCGGCCAGCAGCACGGCGCGGTGCACCAGCTCGCCGTAGTCCAGGACGCCTTGGACGTCGAGCACGTCGAGGTACTCCTCGAAGAACGCCGAGGCGGCGTACCAGTCGCCGCGCTCGGCCCGGCGCGCGGCGCGGGCCAGCTCGGTCGGCTCCAGGCCGAGCTCGCGGGCGCGGGACAGGACGGTGCGAAGTTCCTCGGCGAAGCCGCGGGTGCCGAGCGCGGCGCGCAGCTCCGGCGGCCACTGGATGCGCTCGCCGATCGCGCCGCCCCCTATGCCGCCGACGTCGAGGCTGCCGGCCACCAGGTCGCGCACGAACACGTCCTGCTCGGGGCCGGACAGCAGCCGGATCGGCTCGGTGAACAGGTCGGGGTCCTGGAAGCGGCGGACCAGCGCGTAACAGAAGGAGTGGAATGTGGTCGCCAGCGGCGCGATCCCGCTGTTCGGCAGGCGGCGGCCGATGCGGTCGCGCAGCTCGGAGGCGGCCTTGCGGCTGAAGGTCAGGACCAGGACCTGGTCGGGGCGCAAGGCCGCGCGATCGGGATCTATCTTGGCGACGACGGCCTCGACCAGCGTGTGGGTCTTGCCGGTCCCGGGCCCGGCGAGGACCAGCAGCGGCCCGGCGGGATGTTCGACGACGCGGCGCTGTGCCGGGTCCAGCGGAGGTCCGCTGACCTGCGGTGGCACCTGCACGTCGAACAAGGTTTCGAACCCTCCGCGAGCGGGTATACCCGGCTGATACACCACGGTCCTCTATGACAACACAGACCACCGACGGTCACAGGCGCATTCCGGCAAAGGGACCCGTGCGATTTGCATTGGGCACAGCAGCCCCACGGGTCCCTCGGCGACGTGTTCAGCCCTCCGACCGGCGTCGACTCTACTCAGCGGTTGAATCTTCCGGCGGCCACCACCGTGCTCGCGCCATGTCGATCCGGCCGCCGTCCGGCCGCAGCGGCGTGCCCTCCTCGCGGTAGTTGGCCAGGGCCTCCCGCTCGTGGCCGGGAAGGAACCCGCCGTCGCTGCGCACCACCCGCCACCACGCGACCGCGCCGCCGTAGCGGGCCATCGCCGTGCCGACCTGACGGGGGCCGCCGGCACCGAGCCACTCGGCGACGTCGCCGTAGGCCATCACCCGACCGGGTGGAATGCGGTCGACGAGGTCGAACACCCGCTCCACGTACGCGGGTAGTTCGGGTGTTTTGGGCACTTTCCATCACTCCTGCCGAAGTAATCCCGCGCGCTCGGGCACCCCGGTCGTGGGACGATCATCGACAGTCGCCGCGCACACCGGGCGCCAGGGACTATCGTCCTTGTGTCCGGCAGGGCGCAACACGAACTCAAGACGCGAAGACAGTCAGAAGACGGGTGGACAGTGGCAGGGGAGCCCGGCACCGCCTCACGGGCCCGATCGGGGCCGGTCGGGGCCGCGACGCCGGCTGCCGGGCTGCCCGCGCTCGGACCGGGTTCTGACCCCGAGCGCGGATCGGCCGCCGCCATGACCCTGGGCCACCCGCCGTTCATCGACGAGCCGCCCGAGCCGCGCCGCATACGCCGGCCCGCCGACCTGCTGCGGGCCACCGCCAGCTTCGTCTTCATGCTCTTGTTCCTCGGCATCGGGATGGTCGCCGGCGGCACCACCCGCGGCGCCGAGTCGGACATCTCCAAGCTGTCCGCCGACCAGAAGCTCCCGCTGGGCCTGGTATTGGGAGTGACGTCGGCGCTGCTCGCGGTGGTTCCCATCGTGCTGGCGATCGACCGGCTGTACCGGCGCGACACCCGGCGCGTCGTGGACTCGGTCCTGGCCGCGGCGATGGCCTACCTGGCCGCGGTCGGGCTGAACGCGCTGGTCGCGTCCCCGCACATGCCGCAGGTGATCCGCGACGCGCTCACGCTGCCGACCAACGCCGCCGGCAACACCGCGGCGTTCCACATCTACCTCACGACGGTCGTCGCCTACCTGACGATCATCGGCTTCGGGAACCGGCACAACTTCCAGACCGCGACCTGGATCGCCCTGGTCGCCTACGGCGTGGTCACCCTGATCCAGGGCGACGCCACGCTGATCAGCCTGGCCGAGACGGTGCTGCTGGGCCGGCTGGTGGCCTTCGGCTGGCGCTGGGCGCGCGGGGTGATCAACGACCGGCCCACCGGCGAGGCGGTGTTCAGCGCGCTGGCCGACGCCGGCCTCGGGCCGCTGGCCTGCCGCCGGGTGCCGGACGTGGAGGAGGTGCGGCGCTACGCCGTGGCCACCCACGAGCGCGGCGACCTGGACGTCATCGTGCTGGACCGCGACCAGCAGGCCGCCGGGCTGGTGTACCGGCTGTACCGGCGGCTGCGGCTGCGCGGGCCGGCGCAGCGCCGCAACCTGCTGTCACTGCGCCGGATGCTGGAGCAGGAGGCGCTGATGTCGTACTCGGTCACCGCCGCCGACATCCGGACCCCGCGCCTGCTGGCCGTACGCGACCTCGGGCCGGACACCGGCATGCTCGCCTACGAATTCATCCCGGCCCGCACCCTGGACCAGGTGGAGGCGGACGAGCTCACCGACGGCCTGTTGGACGACATGTGGGAGATGCTCGCCGAGCTGCACGAGCACCAGCTGGCCCACCGCCGGCTGTCGGCGAACGCCTTCCTGGTCGACGGCGGCGGCCGGCCGTGGCTGACCGACCTGCGGCTGGGCGAGGTGGCCGCCGGCACGCTGTCGCAGCGCCTGGACACCGCCGAGATGCTGACGGTGATGAGCCTGTACTTCGGCCACGAGCGCTCGGTCGCCGCCGCCGTGACCCGGCTCGGCGAGGACGACGTGGCCGCGGCGCTGCCGATGCTCCAGCCGGTGATCCTGACCCGCAACACCCGTACCGCGCTGAAGAAGTCGAAGGGCCTGCTGCGGAACATCCAGGAGGCGGTGCAGGCGCTGCATCCGTCGGTGGAGCCCGAGCCGGTGAAGCTGGAGAGGTTCAGCCCCCGGACGCTGTTCTCGGTGATCGGGCTGGCCTTCGCGACGTACGCGCTGCTGGCGTCGAACCGCTCCTGGTCCAGCCTCACGGCGGTGAACTGGTGGTGGACGGCCGCGGCGGCGATGGCTTCGGCGGCCACGTATATGGCGGCGGCGATGGCCCTGGACGGCTTCGTTCCGGAGAAGCTGCGTTGGGGCCGCACGGTTCTGTCGCAGATCGCGGCGTCGTTCGTCACCCTGGTCACCCCGGCCGCGGTCGGCGGCGTCGCGGTGAACACCCGCTACCTCCAGCGCACGGGCCTGCCGACGCGCGCGGCGGTGACGGCGGTGGGTGCACAGCAGGTCGTCGGCCTGGTCCAGCACTTGCTGCTGATCCTGACCTTCGGCGTCATCGCCGGCAGCTCCGGCGACAACAGCGGCGGCGGCTCGCACGCTTCGAGCGCGACCCTGATCGCCATCATCCTGGCCCTGGCTCTCTTGGTCCTGCTGATCGCGACGATCCCCCAGCTCCGCCACTTCGCGGTCAACCGCCTGCGGCCCCTGGTCGCCGGCTCCCTCCCCCGGCTGATCGAGGTGGCGCAGAACCCGCTGAAGCTGGCCACCGGCCTGGGCGGGACGGTGCTGCTGTCGCTGCTGTACATCTTCGCGCTCTGGGCCTCCATCCAGGCCGCGGCCACAGACGAGCACGCCGCGAAAATCAACTTCGCCACGGTCGCGGTCATCTTCCTCACAGCACAGGCCGCCGGGTCTGTCGTGCCGACGCCCGGTGGTGTCGGCGGGGTGGAGGCGGCGCTGACGATTTCGCTGACGACGTTCGGGCGGCTGGACGGCGGGTTGGCCACGACCGCGGTGTTGTTGTTCCGGCTGATGACGTTCTGGCTGCCGGTGCTGCCCGGGTGGCTGGCCTACAACTACATGACGAGGCGTGGGGAGCTGTAGCCCGATCGAGGGATTGGGGTTGAGGGCGGCGGACGGAACCGGGCATACTGGTCGTGTTGAACCAGCCGCGCCCACGAAGGGCCGGAAGTGAAGCCGGGAAAGGCCTGACGGAACGTCGGCGGCCCGGCTTCGCGCCTTCTACGGGACCCAAGAACCAGTCGACCGCCGCCCCAAGCGTGAGGCAGCGGCCGAATTCGCTCAAAATGATGAGCGCCAAAATGCTGAGCCTCAGTAAGACGGCTTATCCGGCTCGATCTGGTTCACCCACGCCAGCACCCCACCGCCGACATGCACCGCGTCCTTGTACCCCGCTGCGTGAACAACGGCCAAAGCCTCCGCCGACCGCACGCCGCTCTTGCAGTGCAGCACGACTCGCTTCGACGGATCCAGCTTCTCCAGCGCCCCGCCCATCAAGAACTCGCCCTTGGGGATCAGCGTCGCGCCGGGGATGTTGACGATCTCGTACTCGTTCGGCTCGCGCACGTCGATCAGCTGGATCTTCTCGTCCGAGTCCAGCCATTCCTTCAGCTGGGCGACCGTGATGGTCGAGTCCTTCGCCGCGTCGGCCGCCTCCTCGGAGATGGCGCCGCAGAAGGCCTCGTAGTCGATCAGCTCGGTGACGGTCGGGTTCTGGCCGCAGACCGCGCAGTCGGGGTCCTTGCGGACCTTCACCTGGCGGTAGGTCATCTCCAGGGCGTCGTAGATCATCAGGCGGCCGACCAGCGGTTCGCCGATGCCGGTGAGCAGCTTGATGGCTTCTGTGACCTGGATCGACCCGATCGAGGCGCACAGCACGCCCAGCACGCCGCCCTCGGCGCAGGAGGGCACCATGCCCGGCGGCGGCGGCTCGGGGTACAGGCAGCGGTAGCAGGGTCCGTATTCGGACCAGAAGACCGACGCCTGGCCGTCGAAACGGTAGATCGAGCCCCACACGTAGGGCTTGTTCAGCAGCACACAAGCGTCGTTGACCAGGTAGCGGGTCGCGAAATTGTCGGTGCCGTCGACGATCAGGTCGTACTGCGCGAACAGCTCCATGACGTTGGTCGAGTCCAGCCGCTCCTCGTGCAGGTTCACCCGCACCAGGGGGTTGATCTCCTGGACCGAGTCGCGGGCCGACTCCGCCTTGGAGCGCCCGATGTCGCTCTGGCCGTGGATGATCTGCCGCTGCAGGTTGGACTCGTCCACGACGTCGAACTCGACGATCCCCAGCGTCCCCACCCCGGCCGCGGCCAGGTACATCAGGGTCGGGGAGCCGAGGCCGCCGGCGCCGACACACAGCACCTTGGCGTTCTTCAGCCGCTTCTGGCCGGCCATGCCGACGTCGGGGATGATCAGGTGGCGCGAATAGCGGCGCACCTCTTCCACGGTCAGGTCCTCAGCCGGCTCGACCAGCGGGGGTAGGTTGCTCACAACGTCTCCCAGAGATGTCTTCGAAGCGCCTGGGGGTAATCCGCGGCATTCAACCCCAACCGTCGCACGCCCGCCTCGATTCCCGGACGCGCGGTCCATTCTCCGAGACCGGGCGGCAGCCCGGCCGCCGCGGGCCCTCCGTTCAAGCTACCCGCGCGTAGACTGGCGACCATGACCACAACCGACGCCGCCTACGCCGAGGCCGCCACGTCCCGGCAGCGGTCCGCGAGGCTGCCTCGGAGCGCCCGCCGCAACCAGCTCCTCGGCGCCGCCGAAGAGGTCTTCGTGGCGCAGGGCTACCACGCCGCCGCGATGGACGACATCGCCGAGCGCGCGGGCGTCAGCAAGCCGGTGCTGTACCAGCACTTCCCGGGCAAGCTGGAGCTGTACCTGGCCCTGCTGGACAAGCACTGCGACCAGCTCGTCGCCCAGGTGCGCGGCGCGCTGGCCTCGACCACCGACAACAAGCTGCGGGTGGCGGCCACCATCGGGGCCTATTTCGACTACGTCGAGCACGAGAGCGGCGCGTTCCGCCTGGTCTTCGAGTCCGACCTGAACAACGAGGCCGCCGTCCGCGAGCGGACCCACCGCGTCACCCAGGAGTGCGCCGAGGCGATCCGGGACGTCATCGCCAGCGACACCGGGCTGTCGGACGAGGAGTCGATGCTCCTGGCGGTCGGCCTGACCGGGGTCGCGCACGTCACCGCCCGGTACTGGCTGTCGACCGAGGGCGGCCGCATCCCGCGGGACGCCGCCGCGCGCATCGTGTCGCAGCTGGCTTGGCGGGGCATCGGGAACTTCCCGCGCAAGGATTCTGTCTAGATAGCTGGCGAACATCGTCGCCCGGCGTCACCCTTCCAGCACCTGAACAATAAGGAAGCCTTCGTGGAAATCAAGATCGGCATCCAGAACACCGCACGTGAGCTGAGCCTGGAGTCCAACCAGTCCACCTCCGAGGTGGAGGCGGCCGTGGCCGCGGCCCTCAAGGACGGCGGCCTGCTGGTTCTGGTCGACGACAAGGATCGCAAGGTCCTGGTCCCCTCGGACAAGATCGCCTACGTCGAGATCGGCGAGCCCACCGGGCGCCGTGTCGGCTTCGGGGCGATCTGACCCGATTCGTGGGGTGACAGTGGGGTAGAAGGGACGCATGTCCTTTTTCGCACTGCTGTGGCTGGCGGCCCTGGGGCTGGGCATCGGCGCCCTGGGCCGCGCCGTCGTCAAGGACGGTACGCCGATGGCGACCTGGATGACGGCGGTCGTGGGTGTGATCGGCGCCGTCGGCGGCGGCGGTGTCATCCACGCCATCCTCGGGGACGGGCACGCGTTGGTGGCCACGCTGCTCGGCGTCGCGCTCGCGGCGCTGCTGGTGGCGGCCATCGCGAGCTGGCAGCGGACCCGCGGCGAGTCCTAGACGTCCCGGCCGGACACCCGGGTCAGGCGCTCAACCCCAGCGACGCCATCCGCGCCCCGTGCGCCTCGGTCAGCCGGGTCAGCATCTTCCCGAACCGGGCCAGGTCGTCGCCGCCGTCCGCGTCCGGCGCCGTCAGCGCCCCGGTCAACAACGCCGCGAGTGCGGGCCGCTGCGTCGCGATGTGCTGCGCCTGCGTCAGCGCCTCGCCCATGATGCGGCGGCCCCACAAGGCCAGCCGTCCGGAGATCTTCGGGTCGTTCTCGATCGCCGCGCGCACATGTTCCACGACGAACGTGCCGTGGCCCATGTCCTCCAGCACGGCCTCCACGACGGCGCGCGAGTCAGCGTCCAGGAAGTGCGCCGCCTCGCGATAGAAGTCAGCGGTCAGCGTGTCCCCGATATACGCCTTGACCAGCGACTCCAGCCATCCCGAGGGCTTGGTGTGCTCGTGGAAGGCGTCGACCGCCGCGACGAAGGGCTGCATCGCCGCCGTCGGCTCGGTGCCGAGCTCCGTCAGCCTGTTGTGGACCTTGCGGAAGTGGCCGAACTCCGCAGCCGCCATGCCGGCGACTTGCGCCTTGCCGTCAAGCGTCGGTGCCAGGCCGGCGTCGGAAGCCAGGCGCTCGAACGCCGTGAGCTCCCCATAAGCGACCAATCCCAGCAAGTCTGTGACAGCTATCTCATAGGACGCGGTGGTCGCCGAAGGAGTCATACGCGCAGTCTATTCAGGTGTTTTCGTCGGGTATACTGTGTGTGACTAGCAGGATGCCCGGTCGGTGGCCCGATCGGCTCCGACCCGCTGCGGCAATCGGACTCACCGAGAGTCCCCCAAAGCCGCGAGGTTCGCTCGCTCCTCCAGGATCTTCATCACTGGGGTCGA
>JAEKKI010000279.1 GCA_019510485.1 Catenulisporales bacterium | reverse complement strand
CCCGGCACCTTCGCGATGATCTCGCGCGGCGGCGTGTAAACCTTGTTGTGCCGGCCCAAATAGCACGGGTCGTGATAAGTGATGTTCTGGTCGATCGGCGTCACCGGCGTCAATTTGCCCTCGGACACCAGCCGGTCCAGCAGCTGGGTGTGGTGCACGACGTCATAGTGCCCACCGAGCTGCGGATACTCGTTCGCCAGCGAGTTGAAGCAGTGCGGGCAGGTCGCCACGATCTTCTTCTTCTCCATCGGCGCATCGGCGCCGAACACCTCGTTGAGCATCTCCACGTTGCTCTGCCCCAGCATCTGGAACAGGAACTCGGTGCCCAGGCGGCGCGCCGGGTCGCCGGTGCACGCCTCCATCCCGCCGAGCACCGCGAACTTGACCCCGGCGATGTGCAGCAGCTCGGCGAACGCCTTGGTGGTCTTCTTCGCCCGGTCCTCCAAGGAGCCCGCGCAACCGACCCAGTACAGGTACTCGACCTCGCTGATGTCCTCCAGCGTCTCGCCGAACACCGGCACCTCGAAGTCCAGCTCCGCGATCCACTCGGTGCGCTTCTTCGGCTGCATCCCCCAGGGGTTCTGCGCCTTCTCCAGGTTCTTCAGCATCGTGCCCGCCTCGGACGGGAACGAGGACTCGATCATCACCTGGTAGCGACGCATGTCGACGATGTGGTCGACGTGCTCGATGTCCACCGGGCACTGCTCGACGCAGGCACCGCAAGTGGTGCAGGACCACAGCACGTCCGGGTCGATGACACCGCCGTCCTCAGCCTTGCCGATCAGCGGCCGCTCGGCCTCGGCCCGCACCAGGTCCGGCAACGACAGCCACTTCTCCTCGGCGAGCTTCTCGTTGCCCTCCAAGTCCTTGCCGCCACCGGCGAACAGATACGGCGCCTTGGCCGCGGCATGGTCACGCAGGCCCAACATCAACAGCTTCGGCGACAACGGCTTGTCGGTGTTCCACGCCGGACACTGATCCTGACAACGCCCGCACTCGGTGCAGGTGCTGAAGTCCAGCAGGCCCTTCCACGTGAAGTCCTCGACCGCGCCGACGCCGAACCGGGCGTCCTCGGCCGGGTCCTCGAAGTCGATCGGCACGCCGGCCGACACCATCGGGCTCAGCGCGCCCAAGGCGGTGCCGCCGTCGGCCTTCTTCTTGAACCAGATGTTGGGGAACGCCAGGAACCGGTGCCAGGCCACACCCATCGTGGAGTTCAGGCCGATGGTGATGGCCCAGGCCATGGAGATCACGATCTTGAGCATCGCGACCGCGTAGACCGCGTTCTCCAGCGAGCTGCGCGACATGCCGTTGAAGGCGTGGACCAGCGGGTAGCTGAACGGGTAGTGCAGGCTGTAGGAGGTCTCCTGGGTCAGGGCGCCCTCCAGGCCGCGCAGCGCCATGATGCACAGGCCGATGCCGAAGATCACCCACTCGACGAAGTAGCCCTGCCACATCGTGGAGCCGAAGAACCGCGAGCGCCGGCCCTTGTCCTTCGAGCCGGGGCCCGAGGGGCGGTTGCGCAGCCGGACCCCGATCAGGCCGGCGATGGCGAAGATCATCACGAAAGCGACGACCTCGACGACGAACTCGAACGGCCACCAGCGGCCGATCAGCGGGATGGCCCAGTCCGCGTCGAACAGCTGGCCGTAGGCGGTGACCAGAGTGAAGAACAGCAGGCCGAACCCGACCATCACGACCCAGTGCATCGCGCCGATCCAGCGCTTGCCCTTGCGCGCCATCCGCGTATGTCCGGCGAACTCCCGGAACAGGTTCCGGGTCCGCTCCAGCGGTTCGTTCGTGCGCGCGCCGGGCGCGATCGGCTGGCCGAGCTTGACGAACTGGTAGATGTAAACGGCGGTCCGGCCCAGCAGACCGAAGCCGATGACCGAGATCACCAGCGAGACGACGACGGCTGTGAGCTGCATAGCCTCGGTCTCCTCCTACGCGTGCGTATCGACGGGCACATCCCGATCACCGTCCGTACGGAGGGTACGGTAGTCAGGGCGCCAGATTATCCTACTGGCGAGTAACTTCTGGCGCGCCATTAAGTGATGTTGGCAGCACCGCAGGGAGGAGGGAAGCGCGTGACGGCCCACGACGCTGTGACTCCCGCTACATCGCCGACGGCCGGACCGGCCTCCGGGCCCTCACCTGCCGAAGAGTTGTTGGCGCTGCTGGACGGCCGGCGCCTTTCGCCCGCCCAGCGCCGCATAGCCCACTACCTGCTGGAGAACCTCACCGAAGTCGCGTTCCTATCCAGTATGGAGCTCGCCGAACGCGTCGGGGTCAGCCAGCCCTCGGTCACCCGGTTCGCCGCCGCCTTGGGCTTCTCCGGGTACCCGGAGCTGCGCGCCGCGCTGCGGCCGATCGCGCTGCGGGCTCCGGAGTCGGGGATCCACGGACAGCGCGTCGCGGGGAACGAGTTGCAGGCCGCGCTGGAGAGCGACCAGGCGAACATCGAGGCGCTGCACAAGTACGCCGCCGATCCGTCACGCCTGGCCCGCCTGGGCAGCGACCTCGCCGCCTCGGAGCCGCTGTCGGTCCTCGGCCTGCGGATGTCCGGGCCGGTCGCCGCGTATTTCGCGTACGGGGCCGCGCGGATCCACCCGGACGTGCGGGTGATCGACACGCCGGGGTCGACGGCGCACGAGGCGTTGTTGCAGACCGCCGCCGCGGGCGGGACCTGGCTGGTCGCGTTCGTGCTGCCCCGTTACGCGGCCGAGTCGGTCACCGTCCTGCGGACAGCGGGCGAGCTCGGGCTGAAGACGGCTGTCGTGACCGACGTCCCGCTGGTGCCGTTCGCTCATTTGGCGGACGTACTGCTGCCCGTCGGGGTGGGGTCCCGGTCGGTGTTCGACTCGCACGCGGCGCCGATGGCGTTCGCCGCACTGCTCCTCCAGGCGCTCGCGGATGCGGCTCCGGAGCGGACACAGGAGCGGTTGGAAGCGTACGAGGCGCTGGCCGAGGCACGTGGGTTCTACGTCGACAAGTGACTTAGGTCGACAAGTGACATAGAAAGACGATCACCATCTTTTCGGTTCCGCTTCGCCGTGGATTGATGGTCAAGAAGTCTTGACTAACGGTCAACAACTCTTGACCATAGGAGCGTGACCTCTTCCGACGACGCCGATCGCGTCCACATCCAGAGCGATGAGCAGCTGCGCGCCATCGCCAGCCACGTCCGGCACCGCATCCTGCGCGTGTTGCGCGACGGTCCGGCGACCATCACGCAGGTCGCCGAGCGGCTCGGCATCGCCAAGGGCAGCTCCAACCACCACATCAAGGTGCTGGCGAAGGCCGGGCTGGTGCACGTGGTGGAGACCCGCAAGGTCGGCGGCGTCACGGAGCAGTACTACGCGATGACCGGCAAGACCATCGAGCTGCCGGAGAGCGGGACCGGGCAGCACGAGACCTTGATGCGGCACGCGCTGGCCGACATCGAAGCCGCGCCGCCGCACGAGCAGAAGACCGTGTATCTGAAGCACGCGCGGCTCAGCACCGCGGCGTGGGAGCAGTTCAACGAGCGTGTCCTGGCTCTGTTTCACGAGCTGAACGAGATCTCTGATCCGGCCGCGCCGGCAGCGGACCTGTTCGTGGCGTTCTACCGACCGAAGGATGTGTGAGCGCCATGAGCTCTCGTCTGTCTCTGCCTGGGCGTTTCCATCGAATATGGAGCGCCTCGGCGGTCTCGGCGCTCGGGGACGGTATCTATCTCGCGGCGCTGCCGTTGCTGGCGTTGTCGCTCACCCGGAATCCGATAATGCTCGGCGCGTTGGAGGCGTGCGCGCTGCTGCCGTGGCTGTGCTTCGGGATGATCGGCGGAGCGCTGGTCGACCGCTGGGATCGGCGGCGGACGATGGTGGTCGCCGACATGTGCCGGTTCGTTCTGCTGATGGCGGTGACGGTATTGGTGAGCGCGGGAGCGGCCGACATCTACGTGTTGTTCGCGGCGGCGTTCCTGCTGGGGATCGGACAGCTGTTCTTCGACACGGCGTCGGTGGCGTTCGTATCGGAGGTGCTGGACCAGGACCTGGACACGTTGCAGCGGGCCAACGCGCGGTTGCAGGGAACGCAGCAGGCGTTCGGCGGGTTCGTGGGGCCGCCGACCGGATCGCTGCTGTTCGGGTTGGGGCGGGCGGTGCCGATCCTGGGCGACGCGGTGTCGTTCCTCTTCAGCTCCCTGATGATCTGGACGCTGCCCAAGGCCCCGCCGAAGCCGGCCAAGGCGCGGGGATCGCTGCTGCGGGAGGCGCGGGAAGGCGCGGCGTACCTGTTCGGCAATCGGCTGCTGTTGGGGCTGGCGCTGCGGCCGGCGGTGGGTAACTTCGCGTTCATGGGGGCCAGCGCGGTGCTGGTGCTGTTCGTGAAGGAGACGCTGCACCTCGGGACGACCGCTTACGGCGTCTACTTGACGGCCAACGCGGTCGGGGCGCTGATCGGCGCGGCGCTGTCGGCGCGGCTGGCGGCGCGGCTGGGCACCGGCGCGACACTGACGCTGACGGCGTTCGTGGAGACCGTGGCCCTGCTCGGGATCGGCCTGTCGCCGAACGCGTGGCTGGCCGGCCTCGGCGAGATGACGCTCGGCGCGGCCATGGGCGTCACGATGGGGCTGGGGCCGTCGGTGCGCCAGGCGATCGTGCCGGACGAGCTGATGGGCCGCGTCGGCGCCACCGGCCGGCTGGTCGCGTTGGGTGCCGGGCCGCTGGGCGCGGTGTTCGGCGGCTGGCTGGCACATGTCGCCGGGCTGCGCGCGCCGTTCATCGTGGGCGCCGGGATCCTGGCGTCGATGACGATCGTCGCCGCGCGGTTGACGAACAACGCGCGGATCGAGGCGGCGCTGGCGGAGGCCGCGGAGCGGCGGGAACGGGATGCAAGGGTCGCCGAGTCGGGGGCTATGCCCGCGGTCGCAGCGGTCTGACGGGCTCCGGAGCGGGGAAGCTGCTCAGACGTCGTACCAACGCGCCGTCTGCCGCGCGATCCCCGCGCACGCCGCCGCCAGCGGTATCTCGAACAGCATCGCGAGCACCAACGCCTGCGCGACGTCGCCGCCCCTGGACAGCATCACATCGAACCAGGCGTCCATCCCGAACAAGGTCGCCGCGACCGTCGCGGCGGTGCGGGCCCGGTGGTCGTGCCGCACCAGCAGCACTCCGAGCGTGGCAAGGGCCAGCGCTTCCATGGTGTCCAGGCCGATCCACACCGTGGACCAGTGGCTCACCACCGCCTGACCGTGCAACGTACGGGCCAGGAACACCATCCAGCCGACCAGGATGATCGCCGCGCCGACGAACCCGATCGCCATCTTGTGCCGGGCCGCCTGCGAGGCCATCAGGGTCCTGGCCCATATCGAGAATCTCAGCCGCATGCCGACCATGATCCTCAGGCGGACCGGGGGACACCATGACGGTCTCCCCGGTTCGGTGGTGGTGACAGCCCTACCCGGAGGCGTATCGAAAACCGCCGAGAACAGCGCCGGCTTGTGAGAGGCGACCGAAGCCTCCTCAGCTGAGCGGCCCCACCGCCGCCTCCGCAGCCGCTATGACCGCTCCGGCCTTCAGCGCGTCCTCAGCGGCGCGCAGCTCCGGCGACAGGAAGCGGTCCGGCCCCGGACCGCCGACACCGGCATCGCGAAGCGCCCGCACCGCGGCACCGGTGCCCTCAGCGGGGAGGAGCGGCGCGCGCAGATCCAAAGCCCGCGCAGCGGTGACCAGCTCAACGGCGATGATGCGCCGCAGATTGTCCACGGCCGTCCGCAGCTTCCGGGCAGCGGACCAGCCCATGGAGACGTGATCCTCCTGCATCGCCGACGACGGGATCGAGTCCACCGAAGCCGGGACCGCCAGCCGCTTGTTCTCGCTGACCAGCGCGGCCTGCGTGTACTGCGCGATCATCAGGCCGCTGTCGACGCCGGGGTCGTCGGCCAGGAACGGCGGCAGGCCGTGGGAGCGGGCCACGTCGAGCATGCGGTCGGTGCGGCGTTCGGCGATGGAGCCGAGGTCGGCGGCGGCGATGGCGAGGAAGTCCAGGACCATGGCGACCGGGGCGCCGTGGAAGTTGCCGTTGGACTCCACGCGGCCGTCGGCCAGCAGCACCACCGGGTTGTCGACGATCGAGGCCAGTTCGCGTTCGGCGACGGTGGCGGCGTGCGCCATGGTGTCGCGGACGGCGCCGGCGACCTGCGGGGCGCAGCGCAGCGAGTAGGCGTCCTGGACGCGGGTGCACTCGTTGGGCTCGCGGTGCGACTCCATGATCGGCGAGCCGTGCAGCAGCTTCAGCAGGTTGCCGGCCGAGGCGGCCTGGCCGGGGTGCGGGCGGATGGCGTGCAGTTCGGGGCGGAAGACCTTGTCGGTGCCCAGCAGCGCCTCCACGGACATGGCGGCGGCGATGTCGGCGGCCTTGACCAGCTCGGACAGATCGCGCAGGGCCAGGATCAGCATGCCGAGCATGCCGTCGGTGCCGTTGATCAGCGCCAGGCCCTCCTTGGGGGCCAGTTCCAGCGGGGTGATGCCGTGCTGGGCCAGGACCGGGCCGGCCGGGATCGCCGTGACGCCGGCCGTGTCTTCGGCCCGGCCGCTGACGACTTCGCCCTCGCCCATCAGCACCAGCGCGACATGCGAAAGCGGCGCCAGGTCGCCGGAGCAGCCCAGCGAGCCGAACTCCCGCACCGCCGGCACGATCCCGGCGTTGAGCAGCGCGGCCATGGTCTCGGCGACCACCGGGCGCACGCCGGTGTGGCCGGTGGCCAGTGTCTTCAGCCGCATCAGGATGAGAGCGCGGATCACCTCGGGCTCGACCAGCGGGCCCATGCCGGCGGCGTGCGAGCGGATGAGGGAGCGCTGCAACTGGGCCCGCATCTCCGGGTCGATGTGCCGGGTGGCCAGGGCGCCGAAGCCGGTGGAGATGCCATAGGCCGGGGTCGGGGCGGCGGCCAGCCGCTCGACCAGGGCGCGGCCCTCGGCCAGCGCCTTGCCCGCGGTCGCGGACAGCTCGACGCGAGCCCCCTGCCGGGCCACGGCGACGATGTCACCGAAAGTGAGATCCGCCTCACCGATCACCACTGTCTGGCTCATTGTCACCATGCTCCCTTGTGGGGTTCCGACTCGATCTGAATGAATGAGATCATACGGTCGATCGTCCGGATGAATGAGAGGGGACCAGCAATGACCGCGACCAGTGGCGCTCGTCCAGTCCGCGCTGCCCGAGGCACCAGCATCTCCGCGCTGGGCTGGCAACAAGAAGCCGCCATGCGGATGCTGATGAACAACCTCGACCCCGAGGTGGCCGAGCATCCGGACGAGCTTGTCGTCTACGGCGGCACCGGCAAGGCGGCGCGCAACTGGCCGTCGTTCGACGCGATGGTGCGCACGCTGCGGACGTTGAAGAACGACGAGACCATGCTCGTGCAGTCCGGCAAGCCGGTCGGCGTCATGCAGACCCACGAATGGGCCCCGCGCGTGCTGCTGGCCAACTCCAACCTCGTCGGCGACTGGGCCAACTGGGAGGAGTTCCGCCGCCTGGAGGCCCTGGGCCTGACGATGTACGGGCAGATGACCGCCGGTTCGTGGATCTACATCGGTACGCAAGGCATTCTGCAGGGCACCTACGAGACCTTCGCCGCGGTCGCCGCCAAGCTGTGTCAAAAGGGCTCCGCTTACGCGACCGCAGTCAACGCCACGCTCGCCGGAACGATCACCTTGACCGCCGGCCTGGGCGGCATGGGCGGCGCGCAGCCGCTGGCCGTGACCATGAACGGCGGCGTGGCGATCTGCATCGACTGCGACGAGCGCTCGATCGACCGCCGTGTGGACCACCGCTACCTGGACGTGAAGGCGAACTCGCTGGACCACGCGCTCCAGCTCGCGACCGAGGCCCGCGACAAGCGCGAGCCGCTGTCCATCGGCGTGCTGGGCAACGCCGCCGAGCTGGTCCCGCAACTGCTGGCGATGGACGCGCCGATCGAC
>JAEKKI010000169.1 GCA_019510485.1 Catenulisporales bacterium | reverse complement strand
CGACCGAGGCCGGGACCACGACGCCGTGGCGGTCCTTCTCCAGCGCCTCGACCGCCATACCGCCGAAGGTGCGCTGGTCCACGAAGCGGAGCTCGGGGCCGCCGTCGGTGAAGGTGAAGCGGATCCGCAGGTGCTTCTCATCGGGGGTACCGGGCGGCTGGAGCAGGAGCTGGCCGCTCATGCCCAGGTGGCCGGTGACGGCTTCACCGGTGTCGCCCAGCGGCAGCCACAGGAACTTGCCGCGGCGCTCGGCGCTGAGCAGGCTGAGGCCCGCGACCCGGGCGGCGAAATCCTCCGGGCCGTCGAGATGACGGCGGATCGCCCGCGGATGCCGGACCTCGACGGCGGCGATGGTGCGGCCGACCGCCCAGCGCTCCAGGCCGCGGCGGACGACTTCGACTTCAGGCAGTTCCGGCACGCGGCGAACGTATCAAAAAGGTCCGACAGGAGCGGACCACGGCGGTCAGGAAGCGGCCTGGGCGTCCGACTCTATGTCGTACGGACCGTGCGTGAGCTTCCGGTCCCCGGCCGCGCCGGGCAGCACGCCCTTGGCGGCCAGCGCCTCGGCGTGGGTCTCGCGGATCGTGCGCCACGCCTCCTCGGCGGCCTGCTGCTCGGCCTCCTTCTTGGAGCGGCCCGAGCCGTGGCCGTAGGCCACCCCGCCGACGCACGCGTCGGCCTCGAAGAACTTGTCGTGGTCCGGGCCGGTCTCGGTGACCTTGTAGTCCGGCACGCCGATGCCGGCCACCGCGGTCAGCTCCTGCAGCGAGGTCTTCCAGTCCAGCCCGGCCCCGAGCGTGGCGCTGGTCGCGATCAGCGGCCCGAACAGCCGCTTGACCAGGTCGAAGGCCACTTCGATGCCGTGGTCGAGGTAGACCGAGCCGATCAGCGCCTCCAGCGTGTCGGCCAGGATCGAGGCCTTGTCCCGGCCGCCGGTGCTCTCCTCGCCGCGCCCGAGCTTGACGAAGTCGCCCAGGCTCAGCCCCCGGGCCACCTCGGCCAGCGCCTTGGAGTTGACCACCGCCGAACGCAGCTTGGCGAGCTGCCCCTCGGGCAGCTCGCTGTGCGTCTTGTACAGGGTGTCGGTGACCACCAGGCCCAGCACCGAGTCGCCGAGGAACTCCAGGCGCTCGTTGGTGGGCAGCCCGCCGTTCTCGTACGCGTACGAGCGGTGGGTCAGCGCGCGGTCGATGAGCCGGGCGTCCACGGGCAGGCCGAGACGGGCGACGAGATCCTCCGGAGGTGCGGAGGCTCCCGTTCCGCCCTTACCGGACCTGTTCGAGGACGCCACTGCTGCTGATCCGCGCCGGGCCTCAGACCTCGACGACCTGGCGCCGGTCGTAGGTGCCGCAGTTCTCGCACAGGTGGTGCGGGACCTTGGTGGTGCCGCAGTTCTCGCACGCGACCAGGGTCAGCGGCGCGGCCTTCCACTGGGCACGGCGGCTGCGGGTACGGCTGCGGGACTTCTTGCGCTTCGGGACGGCCACGGTCCTACTCCTGGTGGTCTTGGGCGGGCGGGGCGACCGGCGCCGTACCGCTGTTGCTGTCTTCTTGGTCTTTCAGGTCTGCCAGAGCCGCCCACCGGGGGTCGACGGTCTCGTGCTCGTGTTCCGGGTCCTCGTTCAGGAGCGCCCCGCATTCGGGGCACAGTCCCAAGCAGTCTTCCCGGCACAGCGGTGCCGGCGGCAGTGCGAGCACCACCGCGTCGTGGACGACCGGCTCCAAGTCGAGCAGGTCGTTGACGAGGAACACCGCGTCCTCGTCCCCTCCCGTGTCTTCACCCGGGAAGAAGTACAGTTCCTGGAATTCCGCCTCGACCTCCAGGTCCAGCGGCTCCAGGCAGCGGACGCACTCGGCGACCACGGCGGCCCGTGCGGTGCCGGTCGCCAGGACCCCCTCGACCACGGCCTCCAGCCGCAGGTCCAGCCGCACGTCCGAGCCCGGCGGCACGACGGCGACGCCGTCCTTGTCCCCAAGCAGGTCCGGGGCCGGGACAGTGTCGTGCACCGTGCGCATCGACCCCGGGCGCCGCGCGTATTCGTGGGTGTCGATCACGAACGGCGAGCGGGGGTCGGGCTGCGCCGCGGGTCTCGGCGTCGTGCCAGGCATGATCCCTCTATCGTCGTTTGATGGAAACCCAAGCTGAAGGGCGCGCGTCAGCCGATCGGCCGTCAGGCAGACATCCACGATAGCCGAGCGTGCGGGCGCTGGCCAAACCCGATCGCCGCCGGCGGTCCGGCTGCTGGTGACGGCCGCCGGGCCGGGCCGCCTCGGCCCGAGGTGACTACCTCTGGTACGGGTCGTCTCGGAACTGCCGCACGTCGATCATCCCGGTGTCGAAGAAGCCGGTGGCCTCCGGCTGCTGGCCGTTCTGGCCGTTCTGATGGCCGTTCTGGCCGTGCTGCGCTTGGTGCCGGCCCTGCTGCGCGTACGGGTCCTCGGGCTGCTGCTGATACGCCGGGTACTCGCCGGTGTGGTACTCCTGCTGCCCGTACTGCGAGCCGTAGGGCTGGACCGGGTACGGCACCGAGGCCGGATCGTTGTAGTTGTACGCGCCCTGCTCCTCGTAGCCGTAGCCGGCCGCGACCGGCGCCGGCTGCGCGTACTCCTGCGGCGGGTAGTCCTGGGAGAAGTCCGGACGCTGGAACACGCCGCTCATGTCGGCCTGGGCGAACTCGTGGGACAGCTCCGGCTCCGGCAGCCCGTAGGAGCCCTGGCTGTAGGCGTCCTCCTGCTGCGCGTAGGAGATCTCCTGGTAGGCCGACGTCTCCTGCTGGTAGGCCGGGGCCTCCTGGTAGGAGGGCGCTTCCTGATAGGACGGCGCCTCCTGGTACGAGGGCTGGCCCGAGTAGTCGTTCTGCTGGACCTCGTACCCGTCGTCGGTGTACTTCGGGTACTCGCCGGTGTGGTACTCGACGCGGCCGGCGGGGACGTGGTCGTCGCGCTCGCTGTAGTCGTACTCCGGCCGGGTCGCGGCCTCGGCCGCGTCCTGCTCGGCCACGTGCATGCCGAGCTCCTCCATCGGGTCCCGGCCGCCCATCTTGGCCCGGCCCCGGCCCACCGCCTGCAGGGTCTTGGTGAGCACGACCTCGAAGTTGGCGAGCTTGTCGTCGACGTAGTTGTCGGCGTCGTCGCGGATGCGGCGCGCCTCCTCCAGGGCGGCGTTGCGGATCCGCTCGGCCTCGCGGCCGACCTCGGTGCCCGACAGCATGCTGCCGCGCTCGCGGCGGGCGGCCTCGATGTGCTCGGCGGCGTCCCGCCGGGCCTGGGCTATCACCTCTTCGCGCTCGGCCACCAGGCGGCGGGACTCGGCCAGCTCCTCGGCCAGGCCCGCGCCGAGCTCGTGCAGTATCTCCATCACCTCGCCGCGGTTGATCACGCACGATGCCGACATCGGGACCGCCTTGGCGCTCTCCACGATCTGCACCAGGTCACCGACCATCTGCTCCAGGCGGTCGCTTGTGGCCACTTCTCACACGCTCCTTCGGGCGGCACGGTGCCGCCCCGTGGAGTCGGCATCGCTAGGTCGTTAAGCAGTACAGCTCGCTGCCCGCAGCGCACGGGCCCCAGCGCACAGGCTACGCGGACTTCGCCCGGCGTTCAGCCAGTCGCTCATCCAGGGCTGAAAGCACCAGGTCGGGGACCAGGCCCGCGACGTCCCCGCCGAGCGAGGCGACCTCTTTGAGCAGTGAGGAGGACAGGTAGCTGTACAGCGGGTTGGCGGCCACGAACAAGGTCTCGACGCCGGACAGCCGGTGGTTCATGTGCGACATCTGGAGTTCGTATTCGTAGTCGCTGACCGCTCGCAGGCCCCTCATGATCGCCCGGATGCCGTGCCGGGCGCAGAAGTCGACCAGCAGGCCGTCGATCGGCTCGACCCGCACGTTGCCGTAGTCGGCCGTGACCCGCTGCACCAGGTCGATCCGCTCGTCGATGCTGAACAGGTTCCCGGACTTCCCGGCGTTCACGCCGACGGCGACGACCACTTCGTCGAACAGGGTCGAGGCGCGGCCGATGATGTCCAGGTGTCCGTTGGTGATCGGGTCGAAGGACCCGGGACAGACGACGCGGCGGGTGACGGGCTCGTCCATGTTCACTCCGGCGATTCGAGGGGTCCGGTGGTTGACGCGCGGCGACCGTACCAGACCGCGTGGTTCATCCGGGCCTCCCCGTAGTCCTTGCTCCGCGTCGGCTCATAGCCCGGTGGCCAGGGGAATTCCGGATCCCGCGAGGAACGCTCGAGCACCACGACGGCCTGGTCGGCGAGCCAGCCGCCGGCGCCGAGGGCTGTGAGGATGGTCACCACCACCGAGTCGGCCACCGCGTACGGGGGATCGAGCAGGACCAGATCGAACGGGGCTTCCCTCGGCGGCGGCGCGGCGACGGCCCGTTCGGCGCGGTCGGCCAGGACGCGGGCGCCGGGCACCCCGACGGTGGCGACGTTCCTGGTGATCAGCTGGGTGACGCGGCGATCGGACTCGACGAGCAGCACCGACTCAGCACCGCGCGACAGCGCTTCCAGGCCGAGGGCGCCGGAGCCGGCGAACAAGTCCAGGACCCGCAGCCCGGCCAGACCGCCGAACTCCGCTTCCAGCGCCGAGAACAGGCCCTCGCGGGCCCGGTCGCCGGTGGGGCGGGTGCGGTCGCCGGGCGGGACGGCCAGGCGGCGGCCGCGGGCCTGGCCGGCGATGATGCGGGTCACGTCTTGCCCAGGTATTCCGCGCGCTGCGTGTCCAACAGCCCGGCGACCGCCGCGGCCAGCGCCGGATGCCGTGTCAGCTCGGGATCGGCCTCGACCAGTGGCGTGGCCTCGTCGCGGGCCGCGCGGATGACCGCCTCGTCCTCGATGACGCTGAGCATGCGCAGCGAGGAGCGGTAGCCGGACTGCGAGGCGCCGAGGACGTCGCCCTCCTTGCGGAGCGCGAGGTCGATCTTCGACAGCTCGAAGCCGTCCAGCGTCGAGGCGACGGCGGCCAGGCGCTCGCGGGCCGGGCTGCCCTCGGGCGATTCGGTGACCAGCAGGCACAGGCCGGCCCACTGACCGCGGCCCACGCGGCCGCGCAGCTGGTGCAGTTGCGACACGCCGAAGCGGTCGGCGTCCATCACGACTATCGCCGTCGCGTTCGGGACGTTCACGCCGACCTCGATGACCGTGGTGGCGACCAGGACGTCCAGCTCGTGCGCGGCATACGCGCGCATCGTGGCGTCCTTGTCGTCCGGCGCCATGCGGCCGTGCAGCACGCCCACCCGCAGACCCTTCAGCGGGCCTTCGGCGAGCTTGGCCGCGACCTCCACCACGGCCAGCGGCGGCCGCTGCTGGCCGGGCTCGCTGACCAGGTCCGAGCCGTCGTCGGAGGTTTCGTCGGCCTCGCCGATGCGCGGGCACACGACATAGGCCTGATGTCCGGCCGCCACCTCTTCGCGGATGCGCTCCCAGACCCGCGTGAAATGCGTGGGGTGCTCGTGCGCGGCCACGACGTGCGTGGCGATCGGGGAGCGTCCGGCGGGCGGCGTCGCGCTGCTCGACGCCGAAGCGGTGCTGCTCGTCGATGACGACCAGGCCGAGGTCGGCGAACTGGACGTGGTCCTGGATCACCGCGTGGGTGCCGATCACGATCCCGGCCGCGCCGGAGGCGGCGTCCAGGAGGTTCTCGCGGCGTTCCTTCGCGTTCTGCGATCCAGTCAGCAGGGCGACCTTGACCTGCTTGCGTCCCGGTTCCGGCGCCGGCGCCTCGGAGAACAGGTCCAGCGGCACGTCGGCCGCCGGCCCCAGCATCTGCACGATCGACCGATGGTGCTGCTGCGCCAGCACCTCGGTCGGAGCCAGCAGCACGGACTGCCCGCCGGCGTCGGCCGCCACGAGCATGGCCCGAAGCGCGACCATCGTCTTGCCCGAGCCCACGTCACCCTGCAACAGCCGGTGCATCGGATGCGCCGAGGCCAGATCCCGCTCGATCTCCTCGCCGACCGCGCGCTGGCCGCCGGTGAGCTGGAACGGCAGCGCGGCGTCGAAGGCGTCGAGCAGGCCGCCGGGCACCCGGCGGCGCGGCACCGCCGGCAGCGCCTTGAGGGCCTCGCGCCGCTGCGCCAGCACGGCCTGCATCGGCAGCGCCTCGTCCCACTTCAGGCGCTTGCGGGCGACCGCGATCTGGGGCCAGTCGTCGGGGCGGTGGATCTTGGTCAGGGCATCGGTCAGCGCCAGCAGCCCCTGGCGGGCCCGGACCGGGCGGGGCAGCGGATCGTCCTCGGGATCGGCGTCGAGCTGGTCCAGGACCATGCGGACGCAGCGCGCGATCTTCCACGACGGCAGGCCGCCGGTGGACGGATAGAGCGGGAGCAGCTCGCCGGCCCAGTTGTCGATCGGCGAGTCGCCGGCCTGCTCGGAATCCGCCTCCAGCTTGGCGAACTCGGGGTTGGTCAGCTGGATGCGGCCGTGGTACTCGCCGACCTTGCCGGCGAACATGCCGAGCATCCCGGGCTTGAGCTGGTTGGCCGCGCGCGGGTTGAAGAAGGTGATCTCCACCGCGACGTCGGCGCTGTCGCGCACCTCCACGGTCATCATCTGGCCGCGCCGGGCCGCCATCGAACGCCGGCTGACCTTGGTGACCTGCGCGACGATCGTCGCCTCGGTGCCCGGTTCCAGCTCGGACAGCTCGGTCAGCTCGCCGCGCCGGACGTACTTGCGCGGATAGTGGCGCAGCAGATCGCCCACCGTCTCCAGGCCGAGCCCGGTGCGCAGCACTTTCGCCGTGCGGTCGCCCACGGCCTTGTGCAGGGGCTCGGCCAAGCGGATGCCCATGGTTCGGACACCTCCTGCCGTCACTCGACGCCGATCAGGAGCGGGTAGCCGGTCTGCCCGCCCTCGTACACCACCACGTCCACGACCGGGTGCCGCTCGCGCAGCCGGTCGGCGACGCTTTCGGACATCCCGGGCCGCGCATCGTCACCGACCACCAAGGTCACCATCTCACCACCCGCCGACAACATCCGCTCCAACACGGCCACGGCGGCGGCGGCCTGATCGTCCTCGATCAGCGCGACGTCGTTCTCGACGTGCCCGAGCACCTGGCCGGGCCGGCACACCCCGGCCATCGTCCACGCCTCGGTGACGGCCACCTCGATGGCACCGTAGCGGGTGGCGCCGGCGGCGGCGGTCATGGCCACCACGTCGGCGTCGAAGCGCCGGTTCGGCTCGTGCACGGCCAGCGCCGCTATCCCCTGCACGGTCACCTTGGCCGGGACCGAGGCCACCCGGATCGGCGGCGAGCCGGCGGCTGAGAGCCGCTCGGCCACGGCGGCGGCCACGACGATGGTCTCGGCGTCGTTGGGCAGCAGCACCACCTCGGCCGCCCGGGTGGCGGCCACGGCCCGCTCGAAGTCGGCGGCGCTCGGCGGCCGCTCGACGGTGGCGCGCAGGACGTGCGCGCCGGCCTCCGCCAGCAGCGCGGCGATGCCCTCGCCGTAGGCGACGGCGACCACGACGCGGGTGGGGCGCGGGGCCGGCGCGGCGGCGGTGGCGCCGGCGCCGGCGGCCGTGGCGGGCAGCTCGGCGTGCGGGGCGGTGTGCGAGGGCAGGTGCGTGACCGTGATGTCCCGCAGCCGCCCGGCGCCGATGCCGGCCTCGATGGGGTACCCGGCGTCGTCGACGTGCACGTGGACCCGCCACAGGCCCTCGCCGCCGACCACCACCAGGCTGTCGCCGCCGCCGCGCTCGCAGAACTCGTCAAGATCGCGCCGCAGCTCGGCCACCGCGTTCTCGGAGGCCTCCACCAGGTAGATGACCTCGAACTCGGGCTCCGGCCGCGAGCTCGGCGCCGCCTCGACCACCCGCGCGCCGCCGGCGACCAGCCGCCGCTGCCGGTACGCCCCGCGCGGGTCGACGCCGCCGGTGTAGGCCGCGAGCGTCTCCAGGATGACCACGAGGCCCAGCCCGCCGGCGTCGACCACGCCGGCCCGGCGCAGGACGTCGAGCTGCTCGGTGGTGTGGCCGAGGGCCTCGCGCGCGCCGGCCGCGGCGGCCTGGGCGACGTAGGCGAGGGAGTCGTTGGCGGTGAGGGGTGCCGGGCGTTCGTGCATGCCGGCCGCCGCCCGCGCCGACGCGTCACGGCTGCCGCCGCCGGTCGCCGCGGCCGCCGCTCCCCTCCGCCCCGCCGCCAGCTCCCCGATCGCCGCCGCTGCCGCCGAAGCGGACTCGGCCGCGGCGGTCGCCACGGTGAGGATCGTCCCGGTCGCCGGGCGTGCCACCGCGTCGTAGGCGAGTTCGGCCGCTGCCGCGAGTCCGGCTGCCAGCGCGGCGCCGTCCACGGCCGAGCCCGTGTAGCGCGCGGTGGCGGCGCCCCGGAGCAGCTGGCTCAAGATCACACCGGAGTTGCCGCGCGCGCCGAGCAGCGCGCCGTGCGCCAGCGCCTGGAGCGCCTCGGGCACCGAGGGCCCGGGGCCCGGGGCGGCGAGGCGGTCGTCGAGGGCGCGGCAGGCGGCTTCGAAGGTGAGGTACATGTTGGTGCCGGTGTCGCTGTCCGCGATGGGGAAGACGTTGAGGGCGTCGATCTCCTCGCGGTGCCGGCCCAGCACCGCCAGCGCCGCGCCGGCCCAGCGCCGCAAGGCTCCGGCGTCGACGGGGGCCGCCTCGGCGGGGGCGGGGACGGTGGGGGGCATGGCGGCCAGGGTACCGCTGTCGCGGATGGAGGGCCGTGACCGCGGTACCCCCCGATTGGCGTCACGGGGCGCGCTTCGGTTACTCTGACCAGGTTGCCAGGACGGGCTGCGCCCCCTGGCCGTAAAACCTGCCCGCCGATGACGGCGGGACTTACGCAACGCACGCAGCCGCGCAGTCCTTACGCAACCGGCGGCGTCAACGACTCGGTAGAGGTGAATCGAAGTGGCTGCCAACTGCGACGTGTGCGGCAAGGGGCCGGGCTTCGGCCACAGCATCTCGCACTCGCACCGCCGGACCAAGCGGCGCTGGAACCCGAACATCCAGACCGTGCGCACGGTCGTGGGCGGGACCCCGAAGCGCGTGAACGCGTGCACCTCGTGCATCAAGGCCGGCAAGGTCGCGCGCTGACGACGCCCCGGGCGTTACACATTGCGCCCGACACTCTGTAAGACCTCCGAACCGCAGGTCAGCCCGATGAGGGTTGGCCTGCGGTTCGGCATGTTCCGAAAACTGTAAGCCGCGAGACCGCGACTGTGTCAGTACCGCGTGTCACGATGGAACGCATGACCCCCATCACCGTGGAGGATGCCCTGGAGTACATATCGGGCATCTGTTTCAAGACCGGCCCGCCGAGCCGGGTCGGCGTGGAACTGGAATGGTTCCCCCGAGACATCCGCCGCCCCGGACGCCTCCCGGAGCGCGAGCGGCTCGTACGGGCCTTCGCGGCCGCGGCCGCGCTGCCGCTGTCCGGAAACCTGAGCATGGAACCCGGCGGCCAGTGGGAGCTGAGCTCCGTACCCGCCTTCTCGGTCCGCGATCTGATCGCCGCCACGGACCGGGATCTGGAACTGCTGCGGCGATCGGCCGAGGAGGCAGGCTTCGAGCTCGTGGGCATCGGCCACGAGCCCGGCCATCCTCCCCGACGGGTGCTGGACGACCCGCGTTACGTCGCGATGGAGCGGTTCTTCGACCGCGACAACGGCTCCGGCCGCGTGATGATGTGCTCCACGGCCGCGATCCAGGTGAACCTGGACGCCGGCACCGAGCACGACGGCCCCGACGGCTACCGTGGCCGCTGGCGCCTGGCCCACGATCTGATCCCGGTCCTCACCTGGGTCTTCTGCCGCTCCCAGCGGCCGGCGGTGTGGGCCGCCCTCGATCCGGGGCGCACCGCGGCCCCACCCCTGGACTCCCCCGACCCGCGTCTGGCGTATGCGCACTATGCGCTGGACGCGAAGCTCATGTGCGTGCGGCGCCCGGCAGGTGCCGCATGGACGGCGCCGCCAGGGGTCACCTTCCGCGAGTGGATCACCACCGGCGCGCTGGACCCCGCCGAGGTGCGGGCGCCGACCCTGGACGACCTCGCCTATCACCTGACCACCCTCTTCCCGCCGGTCCGGCCGCAGGGGTACCTGGAGTTGCGGGTGCTCGACGCGCTGCCCGGCGATCTGTGGCGGGTGCCGGCGGCACTCGTCACCGCCTTGTTCCACGATGCCCGGGCCACCGACGAGGCCCGGGCCGCCCTCGAACTGACCCCGATCCGCAAAGCCGCCACGGCCTGCTTCGACGTCGCCTTGTCCGCCCTGGGGCGGATGGACGCGCCGGAGTCGCTGACGGCCGAAGTGGCGCGCTACGCCGAGGAGGATCTCCCATGACAGCACCCGTAGACCACAACCCGATCGCGGACGCCGGTGATCTCGCCGAGCACATAGCCCGCAGCCTGGACCGTGCACGCCGCCGCACCGAGGGCCTGACCGGCGCGGTGGACGACGCCGACCTGATCCGCCAGCACTCCCCGCTGATGTCGCCGCTGGTCTGGGACCTGGCGCACATCGGCAACCAAGAAGAGCTCTGGATCCTGCGCAACCTCGGCGGCCGGGATCCCATGCACCCGGAGATCGACCCGCTGTACGACGCCTTCGAGCATCCCCGCGCCGAGCGGCCCACGCTGCCGCTACTGCCTCCGGACGAGGCGCGGCGCTACGTGCACGAGGTTCGCGGCCGGGTCATGGACCTGCTGGAGCAGCCCCGCTGGGCTGAGACCTCGCTGGGTCGCCAAGGCTTCGCCTTCGGCCTGATCGCCCAGCACGAGCAACAGCACGACGAGACGATGCTGATCACGCATCAGCTGCGGATCGGCGAGCCGGCCCTGCACCGCCCGGCCCCGCCACCCGCGCCGGCCGACGCACTGTCGCTGCCGCTGGAGGTGTTCGTGCCCGGCGGGCCGTTCACCATGGGCACGTCCACCGAGCCCTGGGCCCTGGACAACGAGCGGCCGGCGCACGAGGTCGACGTCGCGGGGTTCTGGCTCGACACCACGCCGGTCACCAACGGCGCCTATCTGGAGTTCATCGCCGACGGCGGCTACGACGACCCGCGCTGGTGGTCGCCGCCGGGCTGGGAGCACCGGCTCGCCGCCGGCCTGGTCGCCCCGCTGTACTGGTCGCACGACGGCGGCCGGTGGCTGCGGCGGCGGTTCGGCGTGACCGAGCCGGTGCCGCCGGCCGAACCGGTCGTGCACGTCTCGTACTACGAGGCCGAGGCCTTCGCGGCGTGGAAGGGGCGGCGGCTGCCGACCGAGGCCGAGTGGGAGAAGGCGGCCCGGCACGATCCGGCTGGCGGCCGGTCGCGGCGCTACCCCTGGGGTGATGAGGATCCCTTGCCCCAGCACGCGAATCTGGGCCAGGAGCATCTCCAGCCGGCCCCGGCCGGGTCCTATCCGGACGGCGCGGCGCCGTGCGGCGCGCGGCAGCTGATCGGCGATGTGTGGGAGTGGGTGGCCTCGGACTTCCTGCCGTATCCGGGCTTCGCGGCCTGGCCGTACAAGGAGTACTCCGAGGTCTTCTTCGGACCGGACTACAAGATGCTGCGCGGCGGCTCGTTCGCCGTGGACCCGGTGGCGTGCCGCGGCACGTTCCGGAACTGGGACTACCCGATCCGCCGGCAGATCTTCGCCGGTTTCCGCACCGCCCGGGATGGTGAGCGCTGATGTGCCGTCACCTGGCCTATCTCGGGCCGCCGAAGTCCTTGCGGGAGCTGCTGATCGACCCGCCGCACTCTTTGTACCGTCAGAGCTGGGAGCCGAAGCGGCAGCGGAGCGGCGTGGTGAACGCCGACGGCTTCGGCGTGGGCTGGTTCGCCGAGGGCGACCCGGAGCCGCTGCGGTACCGGCAGGACGGGCCGATCTGGGCCGATCCTTCGTTCCCTGACATCGCCCGGGCGGTGCGCAGCCGGGCGGTGCTGGCGGCGGTGCGGGACGCCACCGCCGGCGCGGCCGCCGGGATCGAGGCCGCGGCGCCGTATACCGGCGCGGGCTGGCTGTTCAGCCACAACGGCGCGATCGACGGCTATCCGCACTCGATGGCGAAGCTCGCCGAGACCATCCCGGCACTGGATCTGTTGCGGGTGGAGGCCCGCACGGATTCGGCGTTCATCTGGGCTCTGATTCTGGCCCGGCTGCGGGAGACGACGGGGCGGGAGGCGGTGTCGGAAGCCGTGACGGAGACACCGGGCGATCTCGCCGTGCCGGCCGGCGGTATGGCCTCGGCGGTCGCCTCGGTCGTCGCCGACATCATCGCCGTCACCGACGCCCGCCTGAACCTGCTGCTGACCGACGGCACCACGATCGTCGCCTCGGTCTACGGCGACTCTTTCAGTGCCCTGACCGGCGACGGCCGCACGGTCGCGGCCTCGGAACCGTACGACGACTCCCCCGGCTGGACCGATGTCCTGGAGGGAGTCCACACCTGGAGCGCGACGGGGTTGGAAGGGACGGTGCAGGCCCGATGAGCGGTATCGAGATCGAACGGCGGCTTCCGGAGGACTTCTTCGCGGCGGCGCTGCGCGACGACGTTCTCAAAGGCCTGACGGCCGACCCGAAGTGGCTGCCGCCCAAGTGGTTCTACGACGCGCGCGGCAGCGAACTCTTCGAGGAGATCACCCGCCTGCCGGAGTACTACCCGACCCGGGCCGAACGGGAGATCCTGACCGCCCGGGCCCCCGAGATCGCGGCGCTCACCGGCGCCGAGACACTCGCCGAACTCGGCTCGGGCTCGTCGAGCAAGACCACCCTGCTGCTCGACGCGTTGCAGGCGGCCGGAACCCTGCGCCGCTACGACCCGATCGACGTCAGCGAGGCGGCACTGGCCGCCTCGAGCACGCAGTTGCAGGAGCGCTACCCGGAGCTGACGATCCACGCGGTCGTCACCGACTTCGAGGAACACCTGGCGATCCCGGACTCGGCGGGGACCCGCCTGCTGGTGTTTCTCGGCGGAACCATCGGCAATCTGCTGCCCGAGGAGCGCTCGGTGTTCCTGGGCCGAGTACGCGCTGGCCTGCGCCCGGGCGAGTGGCTGCTGCTCGGCACGGACCTGGTGAAGGACCCTGACACACTCGTCGCAGCGTACGACGACGCGGCCGGCGTGACGGCGGAGTTCAACAAGAATGTGCTGGCGGTGGTGGACCGGGAGCTGAACGGGGACTTCGACCCGAACGACTTCGAGCACGTGGCGCTATGGGATCCCCGCGCGGAGTGGATCGAGATGCGCCTTCGCGCACGGCGGGAGCTGACGGTGCGGCTGCGGGAGCTGGACCTGGTGGTGTCGTTCGACGCCGGGGAGGAACTGCGAACGGAGATCTCAGCGAAGTTCCGCCGCGAGGGCGTCGAGCGGGAACTGGCCGCGGCCGGCTTCGCACTGCGCCAGTGGTGGACGGACTCCGAGGGGAGGTTCGGACTGTCGCTGGCCGAAGCGGTCTGACCGCCTGACCGCTGAATCCCACGGCCGAACAACACGAGAAGTCCGGAGCGACGAGTAGGCAGTGCCCGCGCCCCGGACTTCTCGTGGCCTCGACGACAACGCTAGGCCGATCGCCTTGCGCGGGGCTTGCGCGGAGATCTCGGTGATGTCGGGGCGGTGCGTTGGCGGGATCGGATCGGGTCATGCCCACACGCTTGGTCGGCCGCCGAATCTCCGCTGCCAAACTCCTGCCGAGCGGACCTTGGCTCGCGGTTCCCGGCCGCCCTCTACCCATTAGCAGGCGTAGGCCCTTTGTCCCCAGCCGAGCACGTCACCATATGCCGCACGAACCTTGTTCAAGCAGTCCAAGGCCGGTGGAGGTGATGAGCACTGATGAGCCAGTTGGCCGTCCCAGTCGAACCCACTGGTCGGCAGCTTATTGAACATGTGCGGCTGCACTCTGCGACCAGTGGCGTGTTCGAACAGTTCGGCCGACTCGGTGTTGAGTGCGCCGATTCCGGCTAGGCCGGCCAAGTCGTAAAGATCCCGCTCGGCATGCCGGTCGTCCCATGCGGCCGTCTTCATGCCCGCGAATCCAGCCCGGGTGGGCGTCCGCATCGGCACTGACTCTGTCAGGTCGCGGTAGCGCAGGGCTACTTCACGTACTTCGGTTGGGTAGCGCTCATAGTCCGGGTACCTGGCGGTGTCCAAGATCTGGATCTTCAGGGCCATCCCTTCGACGGTGAGGATGGCGGGGTCTTTGTCTCGTACAGAGCTCAAAGGCACATCCCATGCGGCTCCGGGGAACTCCCGCCTCAGCGCGCGGGGAAGCTTCGTCTCCAGCAACAGTGCGACCGCGCGACGTTGCTCGGTATGCAGGTCGACGTCTTCCGATAACCGCGCGCCGTCGAATGGGTCGGCCAGGTGCGTTCGGGCAAGGGCGGTGCCGCCGAAGAAGACGACGGGCGCGTTCAGTTCGACCAGGGCTACCAGGATGTGGCTGATGAGGTGGTCGCGGCGTACCTGGTCCTCGGCCACGCCGAAGGCGCTGCTGGTCTCGGCCAGCTCGTCGAGGTCAAGCATTGGCGAGGGCTTTCGCGGTCTTCAGCGCCTTCGGCTTGTGCTGGCGCTCTGCCAGCTCAGCGAGCATGTCCCAGTCGGCTTTGGCCCCTAGCACCCGGATCGCTTCGCTGAGATCGCGGCTGTTGGGGGGCGTTCCACCGGTTCCGATCCCCGCGATCAGATCCAGCAACGTCTGTTCGACTGTGGTGACCCAACCAACTCCCAGCTCGGTCGTCACTTTCTCCACATCGAGCGTGTTCACGTCACGCTTGGCGAAAAGAATCTTGCCGAGCCTGGTGTCAAGACCGTGTCGCTGTTTAGGAACGGCGACGGTGGCCACAGCGAGCGCCCTCGGGATGGCGCCGTGATGACGTGCGGCGCTCACACCGATCAGTGCGACCTTGTCGGTGCCGTAGTCAGCCTGGGCGATTCCCAGGGCGGCAGCCGCGATGTCCGGACGCCAGCCGGGATCTCCGATCCGATGCTGAGGAACTATTACCGCGTAGCCGTGGGCCAACCTCGCGAGGACACCATGTGCAGCGAGGCGGGCCAGCTCACCGGCGGGCTGAGCGTATATTCCGGCCGCGTCACGGGGCCGCAGGACGCGATTGGCGCGACGGGCCAGCTCCGGCGGCAGGCCGACAGCCCTGTGCTGATTTCGGCGCACAGGTGTGGCAGGTGTGGCAGGTGTGGCAGGTGTTTCGTTCTCCCGCATCTGAGTATCACCGTCCATGGCTTAGACCCATGTTTCAGCGTACAGGTTCAGGATGGATATTCCACAGATGGCGTTCACCACAGAGCGGGGGCTTCGGGCGGCCCTGCACACGAGCCGCAGGTCTACCGCCACCGCCACCCGTGATCCACCGGCCCGATCCCCGCCCCGAGCGGGAAGCCTGCGGCGATGCCGCCGGTGACGTAGTCCTTCGCGGCGCGGACCGCGGTCGGGACGTCGTCGCCGAGCGCCAGGCGCGCGGCGATGGCGCTGGCGAGGGTGCAGCCGGTGCCGTGGGTGTGGCGGTTGTCGTGGCGTGGGGCGCGGAGCCAGAGTTCGGTGGTGTTCGGGCCGATGAGGAGGTCCACCGATTCCGGTTCGGTGGTCAGGTGGCCGCCCTTCACCAGTACCCATTGGGGGCCGAGGTCGGACAGGGCGCGGGCGGCCGTCGGCATCTCGTGTTCGGCGGTCACGTCCAGGCCGGTGATCAGGCGTACCTCGTCGAGGTTCGGTGTGACCACTGTCGCGTGCGGGAGCAGTTCGGTGCGCAGAGCGTGGAGTGCCTCGGGCGCCAGTAGGGGGTCGCCGTGCTTGGACACGCTCACCGGATCGACCACTACCGGGACCGTCGCGTTCAGGGTGGCGATCAGGCTTGCCACCGCCGATGTCAGGTCGGGGGAGGCGAGCATGCCGGTCTTCACGGCGTCGACGCCGATGTCGTCCACGACCGAGTGGAACTGTTGCTCCACCGCCTCGATCGGTAGGGGCCAGAAGTTCTGGACGCCGATGGAGTTCTGGGCGGTGATCGCGGTGAGGGCCGACATGCCGTGGACGCCGAGGGCGAGCATGGTCTTCAGGTCGGCCTGGATGCCCGCACCGCCCCCGGAGTCGCTGCCGGCGATGGTCAGGACGCGGGGTGGGGCGGTGGGGGCGGGAGGCATGGTGATCAGCATACGAGCCGCGCTGCTCACTCCCGGAAGTCGACCATGTAGAAGACCTTGTCGTAGCGGCGCTCCCCCACCGCGACGAAGGCCGGGAGCCGTCCGTACTCGCGGAAGCCGAGGGTGCGGTACAGGTGCAGTGCGTTGGCGTTGTCGCCGCGCGCGTCCAGCGTGAGCACCTCGATCCCGGCCGTCCGCGCGCTGTCCATCAGCGCGGTGGTGAGTAGGCGGCCGATACCGGAGCCCTGCGCATCGACGGCGACCGCGACCTTCTCCAGGTCCGCGTGCGGGCGATGCGTGGGACGCGCGTAGCGCAGCCAGTAGCCGAGACCCGCCAAGCGCGAGCCGGCGTACGCCAGCCACAAAGCGCCGTCGCCTGCCCGCGCCGAAGCGCAGACCTGCTCCAGAAGTACCCCGATCTCAGGCTTCGAAGGTGGATCGACCCAGCCGAGAGCCGCGCCGGAAGCGACCAGGTCGGCCAGGATGGCATGGGCCGCGTCGACAAGCGCCTCATCCACCGCCGCCGCCTCGCGAACGGCAACGGCAACGGCAAGCGGGTCCGTCACGCCATCGCCCAACTCGCCGGGCTGAACCGCTGCGTCAGCTCGACCAGCGCCCGCAACGGCGCCTCGGCCGGGCCGAGCCCCTCACGCCACCGCGCCTCGACGGTCAGCTGCACCGGCCCCTCCTTGAGATCCAGCATCACCAGGTCGCCGGAATCCAGTTCGGCCTGCACCGAGAACCGCGGCAGCAACGCAGCGCCACGGCCGTTCACCGCCAGCCGGCGCAGAGCGTTGAGCGAGCCGGTGATCATCGCGATCCGCAGCGAGGGACCGACATCCCGGCCGAACTCGTCGAAGCACTGTCGGTAGATGCAGCCGATCTCGGTCACCAGGAACTCGTGCTGCTTCACAGCATCCAGCGTCAGCGGGTGGACGGTGGCCAACGGGTGCGTGGGTGCGGTGACCAAGACCACGCGGTCGTAGCCGACCACGGCCGAAGGGCCGTCATAGCCGGGACCGCTGTCCAGCGTGAACACAGCGTCCAGGCGGCCGCCGTTCAGCTCTTCCATCAGCCGCCCGCGATTGCTGACGGTGACCGTGACGTCGGCGGTGTCGGGCCCGGCGGCGCCGTGGTCGAAGGCGGTCAGGATCTCCGGCAGCCACTCGTCGGCCAGCGACTGCAACGCCCCGATCCGCAGCAGCGGCCGGCGGCCGGTGACGCTGCGCCGCAGCTCGTTGTCCAGGTCGAGCAGCCGCCGGGCGTAGGGCAGCAGCCGCTGGCCGGCCTCGGTCGGCACGGTGCCGACGCTGGTGCGGTTCAGCACCGGGACGCCGAGGTCCCGCTCCAGCGTCCGCAGTTGGTCGCTCACACTGGACTGCGCGTAGCCGAGCTGTTCGGCGGCCGAGGAGATGCCACCGGTCTCGACGACGGCCAGGAAGGCGCGCAGCTGTCGGGTGTCCATGCCGCCATCATGCCATCGGTTTCTCCGATAGGGCGGCCACGCAGGGTACGGTGCGGTCAGCAAACCGTCGCAGATCTGGAACTTCCAAGGGGTCATGGTGGGTCACTTCGCCGTCGAGTACGTCTACACCGCCGACACCGCCAAGCGGGATGAGGTGCGGCCCGCGCACCGCGCCTTCCTGTCCGCGCAGAAGGGCGAGGGGGAAGGCGGGGTGCGATTGCTGGCGTCGGGGCCCTGGACCAACGACACCGGCGCGCTGCTGCTCTTCGAAGCCGAGGACGAGGCCGCGTTGCGGGCCGTGCTGGAACACGACCCGTTCGCCGAGGCCGATCTGGTCAGCCGGGTGCGGATCAACGTGTGGAATCCGGTGCTGGGGCCTTGGGTGGCCGGCTGAGAGACTGAGCGGCTGCCGGCCGCCGAAGTCTCGCCGATCGGAACTCAGAACCGGATCAGAATCCGCTCCCGCTGAGCGCGAATCGGAGCCAGGAACTCATTGCGCACCTTGTCGTGGCCGGGATCGTCGAGCCAGGCTCGGTACGCTTCGTCGTCGTCGAATTCGGCGATGACCACCGCGTCCATCGCGTCGTCCGTCAGGCGGGCGTCGCGGTGGAACTCGAAGTTGCGGCGGCGCTCGAACGGCACGGCGGCCAGCGCGGAGGCGAAGGCCTCGATCTGGGCCTCGGTGGCCTCGGGTGTGAACTTCAAGAGCATGATGCTTCGGATCATGCTTGGCATCATGGCGCGGATTTGCTCGCGCGCGCCATCGGAATAGCCGATGGCGCGATCGGAAACGTGGCCTGTCGGCATCGTCGGCCGATCAGCCACTGTCGAGGCATGGGATTGATCGATACCGCTGCGGACGCCACTCCGGCGGAAACCGCTACCGCCGTCGGGGCACGCGCCACCCCCGCTAAGGAAGGCTCCACCCGCCGCCGCACCCGCGCGGCCTTCGCGGGCATCGTGGCCGGCAACTTCATGGTCCTGCTCGACGCCTCCATCCTGAACGTCGCACTCCCCGACGTCCGCACCGATCTGGGCGCCTCGGCGGCCGCGCTGCCGTGGACAGTAGACGCCTACACCGTCGTGTTCGCCGGACTCATGCTGGCCTCCGGCGCGGTCGCCGACCGCTGGGGCGCCCGCCGCGTGTATCAGAGCGCGCTCGCTCTGTTCGGCTTGATATCCGTGCTCTGCGCGCTGGCCCCGGACGCCGGCTTCCTCATCGGCGGCCGCGCGCTGCTGGGCGCGGCGGCGGCCGGTATGGTCCCGGCGTCGTTGGCACTACTGGCCGGGCTGTATCCGGACATGAAGGAGCGCGCCAAGGCGATCGGGGCGTGGGCCGGACTGTCCTGCGTCGGGCTGGCGGTCGGGCCGGTGCTCGGCGGGGCGCTGGTCGCGCTCGGCGGCTGGCGGCTGGTGTTCGTGGTGAACCCGCCGATCGCGCTGGTCACCTGGTTCCTGGCCCGCGGGCTGTCGGCGCAGCGTCCGAGCCGGCCCCGGCGGTTCGACCTCGCCGGTCTGGTCCTGTTCACCGTCGGTCTCAGTGCCCTGACCTATGGCCTCGTCGACGCCGGCACCGACGGCTGGTCGCGTCCGGCGCCGCTGCTAGCGCTGGCCGCCGCGGCGGTGGCGTTCGGCGCGGTGGCAGTCGTGGAACGACGTGTCGCGGCGCCGGTGCTGCCGCCGGACCTGCTGCGTCTGGGGCGGATCCGGGCCAACCTGGTCGCGGCTGTCGCCGCGAACTACGTCTTCTGGCGCACCGCTTCGGCGCCCGGCCGCTGATCATGCTGGCGCTGGTGGCGGACATCGCGGTCGGCGCGGTGCTGGCCGCGGTCGGCCCGCACACCTCTCTGGCCGTGGTGATCGGCGCCCAGCTGCTCTTGGCGATCGGCACCACGCTGGCCATCCCGTCCATCACCGCCGACATGGCCGTCGCCACCCCGCAGCGCCTCGCCGCCACCGGCCAGGGCGCGCTGAACGCGGCGCGTCAGACCGGCTCGGCGCTCGGCGTCGCGGTCCTCGGCACGCTGGCCGGAGTGCACGCCGCCGGGATCGCGCTGGCCATCGGCGCACTGGCGGCGCTGGCCCTGACCGCGCTCACGAAGCGCAGCGTGTGAAAGTGAAAACAGATCACTGCTTACCGAAATGACTGAACCCGGCGGGACCCTCCCACGGCTTGCCGTCGACGGTCACGGCGGCGGGGCCGGCATATACCGTGCCGATCGCCTGCCAGCTCTCGGGCACCGGGGCACCAGGCCGGAACGTCGCGACCAACGCGTGATCCTCGCCCCCGGTGAGGACCTGGTCCAGGCGCAGACCCGGGGCGACCGGCAGCAGGGTGCTGTCGACGTCCACTGCGACACCGCTGGCCACGGCCATGTGCAGCAGGTCGGCCAACAAGCCGTCGCTGACGTCGAGCATCGCCGTCGCCCCCGCCCGCGCCGCCTGCGGACCGGCCGCGTACGGCGGGCTCGGGCGGCGGTGCGCCAGCAAGAAATCGGAATGTCCAGGCGTCCCGGCCGCCAACAACTCCAACCCCGCAGCCGACCACCCCAACCGCCCGGCGACACACACCCTGTCGCCCGCCCGAGCCCCCGAACGCAGCACCGGAGCGCGCCCCTCCAACGTCCCGAACACCGTCACCGAGATCGTGATCACGTCCCCGCGCACCATGTCACCGCCGGCCACGATCACGCCGAGCGGCGCGCACTCGGCGGCCACGCCGTCGGCGAACTCCTCGACCCACGCCACCGGCATGTCGCCGGGCAGGACCAAAGACAGCAACAGCGAGGTGGGCCGGGCGCCCATCGCGGCGATGTCGGAGAAGTTCTGGGCCGCCGCCTTGTGGCCGACGTCGCGGGCGCTGGACCAGTCGCGGCGGAAGTGGCGCCCCTCCAGCAGCAGGTCGGCGCTGGTGACCAGGCGGCCGTCGGGGACGGCGAGCACCGCCGCGTCGTCGCCGGAGGGCACCAGCGCTTCCGGCGCGGTCAGCGGCAGCCGGGCCTGGATCCTGGCGATCAGCCCGAACTCGCCGACGTCGTCGATGATCTCCACGGTCTCCACGCCGGTACCGTAACCCGGATCGGGCCGCGACGAACGCGATCGCCGAGGTGCGCGGGGCAACTCGAATGGGTGAACGGCACCGGACCGCCCGGCGGGCATGGACTCCCGGAATGTGGGAAGCGCAGGGTACGGTGGCGTTTCCGACAGTAGGAGGACACGTGGTTCAAGCGTACATCCTGGTCCAGACCGAGGTGGGGAAGGCGGCCGCCGTGGCGCAGGCGATCGCCGATCTTGAGGGCGTCACCACCGCCGAGGACGTGACCGGCCCCTACGACGTGATCGTCCGCGCCGAGGCCGAGACCATGGACGAGCTGGGTCGGCTCGTGATCGCCAGGATCCAGGTCATCGAGGGCATCACCCGCACACTGACCTGCCCCATCGTGCACTTCAAGTGATGTGATAGACCGTTCCGCGTGGGAACGAACGAGGCGGATACACCGAAGACCGGACGCTGGATACCGACCGCGGCTGTGACGACAGCCGCGGTTTTGGCGTGCGCCGCGGGGGTCTGGGGCTATCACGCCGGCCGCACCGGCGCGGTCCGCGTCGACCTGCCGGCGAGCTCCGACCCGGCGATTCAGGCCAGTTGCACGAACCTCATCAAGGCTCTGCCGTCCGATGTGGAGGGCGGTCACCGACGGGGCGTGGTCGGGGACGACCGGAACGTCAAGAGGCGTGCGGCGGCGTGGGGTTATCCCGCCACGATCCTGCGCTGCGGTGTGACCGAGCCCCCTGAGATCACCGTCGGCGGCCCGGACTATACGCCGCTGAAGAACCGGTACGCGAACATGGGCGACTCCGCGTTCGTCAATTGGCTGATTCAGGAGCACGAGCACAGCGTCACGTACACCACCACCGACCGTGCCGCTTACGTGGAAGTCATCGTGCCCTTCGACGACGAGTTGCAGAAGGAAGCGGCCTCCAACGCTCTGGTCGATCTGGCACCGATGATCGTGAAGAACATCCCGGACAAGGCCGGAAAGTTCGTCGACGATCAGCCGGAATGAGCCAAGGCAGCGGCGTGAACCGAACGCCTACCGCAGCCCGGTCGGCCGCCGCAGCGCCGAGTCGATCAGCCGCACGATCAGATCCTGGTACGAGAGTCCGGTGGCCTGCCACATCTGCGGGAACATCGACGTCGGAGTGAACCCCGGCATCGTATTGAGCTCGCTGATGATGAACCGGCCCGGACCGCCGTCGGCCGACTCCTGGTAGAAGAAGTCCACGCGCGCCAGGCCCTCGCAGCCCAGCGTCTCGAAGGCCGCGACGGCCTGCTCCTGGACGTCGGCGACCTCCTGCTCGCTCAGCCGCGCCGGGATGTCGACCTCGGTGCTGCCGTCCAGGTACTTGGCCTCGAAGTCGTAGAAGACATGCGGACCGGTGACCCGCAGCTCGGCGGGCAGCGAGGCCTCGGGGCGGTCCATGGGACCGATGCCCTCCAGCACCCCGCACTCGATCTCCCGGCCCACGATCGCGGCCTCCACCAACACCTTCGGGTCGTGGTGGCGCGCGGATTCGATGGGATGCCCATCGAGGACCCGGCGCGGGCCGGCTTGACGAACACCGGGTATCCGAGCTCTTCGACGGCCAGCCGCACCGCGGCGCGGCCCTCCTCGGTGGCCCAGTCCCGCGGCCGCACCACCTCGTACGGCCCCACGTCGAACCCGGCCTGGGAGAGCAGCCGCTTCATGAACTCCTTGTCCATGGCGACCGCCGAGGCCAGGACCCCGGAGCCGACATAGGGGATCCCGGAGAGCTCCAGCAGGCCCTGCAGCGTGCCGTCCTCGCCGTAGGGGCCGTGCAGCAGCGGCAGGACGACGTCCACCTCGCCGAGCGACTTCGGCACGGCTCCGGGCTCGTGCACGGTCAGGTCGCGGGCCGTCGGGTCGCCGGCCATGGTCACCAGATTCGCGCGCTCGGCCGAGGCCGGCAGGCCGATCTCCGGGAGCTTGCCGTCGGTGATGGCCAGCCGCAGCCCGGCGCCGTCGGTGCCCTCGGCCAGCACCCACCGGCCGTCGGCGGCGATCCCGATCGGCAGGATCTCATAGCGGTCCGGATCCGGTCCGTTGCGCAGCGCTTCCAAGACGGACCCGGCGGTGACGCAGGAGACGGCGTGCTCGCTGGAGCGTCCGCCGAAGACGACGGCCACCCGGATCCGCTTGTGATCGTTCATGACACCAGACCCTACCCAAATCGGAGGTCGCGACCCTCAGAGGGCGGATTGTGACAATTTGCGGTACACGGAACCGCAGCCGACTTCTCAGTGCCCATGCCGTTCGGCCTTCAGCGGTCGCGCCATCAACTCCTTGAGCATCTCGCCGGGTGAGCGGCCGTCGTGCACGATCGCCACCACGGTCTCGGCGATCGGCATCTCCACCCCGTGCCGGTCGGCCAGTTCCAGCACCGCCTCGCAGGATTTGACCCCTTCAGCGGTCTGCTTCACCTCGGCCTGGGCCTGCTCCAGGGTCATGCCGCGGCCCAGATACACGCCGAACATCCGGTTGCGGGACAGCGGGGAGGCGCAGGTGGCGACCAGGTCGCCGAGGCCGGCCAGACCGGAGAAGGTGTAGGGGTCCGCGCCGAGCGCCGCGCCCAGGCGGGCCGTCTCGGCCAGGCCGCGGGTGATCAGCGTGGCCTTGGTGTTGTCGCCGAAGCCCATGCCGTCGGCGATGCCGACCGCGAGGCCGATGACGTTCTTCACCACGCCGCCGAGTTCCACGCCGGTCACGTCGGAGGCCGTGTAGGTGCGGAAGTACGGGCCGTTCGTCGCCGCCTGCAACCGCAGCGCCACGTCCTCGTCGCGGCTGGCGACGACGGAGGCGGCCGGCTGGCGGCGGGCGATCTCCGGCGACAGGTTCGGTCCGGACAGCACCGCGACGCGCTCCCGGCCCAGGCCGGTGACCTCGCGGACCACCTCGCTCATGCGCTTGGCGGTACCGACTTCCAGGCCCTTCATCAGCGACACCAGGACGGTGTCCGGACCGATCAGGCTCCCCCACGCTTCGAGGTTCTTGCGCAGCGTCTGCGCCGGCACGCTCAGGTACGCGAACTCGGCTCCGGCCAGTGCCTCGGCGGCATCGGTGGTGGCGCGGACGGTGTCCGGTAGCCGCACGCCCGGGAAGTAGTCCGGGTTCTCGTGCCCGGCGTCGATCGCCGCGATCTGCTCCGGGCGGCGGCCGACCATCACGACGTCGTTGCCGGCGTCGGCCAGCACGATGCTCATCGCCGTGCCCCACATACCTGTGCCGAAGACGGCGCAGCGCCTCATGCGGTGTCTACCTGCTTTCCGGTTTCGCCGTCGCCATCCGGCGTGCGGTCACCCTCGGTCGCGCTGCCGTTCTCGTCGTTCTCGTCGTTCACGTCGTCGTTCTCATCATCATGGTTGCCGTACAGGTTGCCGGCGCCGCTGTCCGGCACGAACCGCGCCACCGGCGGCGCCTCGCCGCGCACCTTCGCCAGCAGGTCGGTGATCGCGTCCATGATGCGGTCCGTGGCCTCCTTGAGCGTCTGGGCGTTCTGCGGCAGCGTGCGCAGGTCCTCCAGATCCACCGGCGGCCCGGCCAGCATGATCATCCGTTTGCGGGGCAGCAGGTGCGGCCGCTTCTCGTGATAGGCCAGGATCTCCTGCGGCCCCCACTGCGCCACCGGGATGACCGGGCAGCCGGTGGTCAGCGCGATCCGCGCCGCACCGGTCTTGGCCGCCATCGGCCACAGCCCGGGGTCGCGGGTGATGGTGCCCTCCGGATACACCGCGACCGCTTCCTCGGCCCGTACCGCGGCTATCGCGTCGCGCAGCGCGTTGGCCGCGTCGGCGGTGTCGCGGTAGACGGGTATCTGCTTGGCCGCACGCAGCACGCCGCCGACGAACGCGTTCTTGAACACCCCGGACTTGGCCAGGAACCGCGGCATCCGGCCGTTGCCGTACACGAAGTGGCCGAAAGCCAGCGCGTCGACGTGCGAGATGTGGTTGGCCGCGATGACCACCCCACCGGTGGCCGGGATGTTCTCGCCGCCGCGCCAGTCCCGCTTCATCAGCAGCTTCAGGAGCGGCACCACGACCACGACGATGAACCGGAATGCCGGGCCTTGCTTCCTCGGCGGCCGGTAGGGGGTGGTGGAGGGCATCCCCTAAGTGTTCCCGAGTGCGGGGCGTCGGAACAAGTAGCGGGCTCGGCGCCCCGGCATGACAGGATTGAGGCATGCCCCGGTCAGCCCCCGCAGAGCCGATCCGCTGGTGTCTGGTGGTCCCGGTGAAACGGCTGGGGCACGCCAAGAGCCGGCTGATGGGGCCGGAGGTCTCGGCATCGTTGCGGGAGCGCCTGGCGTTGGCGTTCGCGACCGACGCCGTGTGCGCGGCGCTGACGGCTGCCCACGTCGCCGCGGTGCTGGCGGTGACCGACGATCCGACGGCGGCGGCGGTTCTCGGCGGCCTCGGCGCGACCGTTGTCCCGGACGAGCCGGATGACGGATTGAACGCCGCATTCGCGTTCGGAGCGCGCGTCGCCCGCAGCAAACTGGGAAACGACGTCGGCGTCGCGGCCGCGGCGGCGGATCTGCCGGCATTGCGCGGCGCCGAACTGGATATCGCGCTGGCCCGCATTGTCGGGGACAAGCGGTATTTCATCGCGGACGCGCACGATATCGGCACCACGATGCTTTTCGCGCCGCCCGGTGTGGAGCTGGACCCGCGGTTCGGCGGACCGTCCCGGGCCGCACACGCCGCGAGCGGCGCGCTGGAGGTGCCGGGTGCGGACATCAGTTCGCTGCGACGGGACGTGGACACCGCCGCGGATCTGGCCGATGCGCTGCGCCTGGGTGTGGGACCGGCGACGGCGGCGGTCTGGGGCGAGCGGAGCCGGGGTGTATAAACGGTCCGTGACGAGCACAGAGGTCCAAGCCACCGCTCGGGTTTTCGATCCCGCATCCCGCAGCGGCACGGTGCTGCTGGACGACGGGACAGAGGTCGCCTTCGACGGCGCCGCCTTCGACGCCGGCGGCTTGCGGCTGCTGCGCGTGGGACAGCGCGTGCGGATGCGCCGGGACGACGCGGGCCGGGTGGTCGCGCTGACGCTGGTGACGCTGCCGCTGCCGCCGCTGTAAGCGGCTTCGGCGTACTCGGCGAAAACGCACGAGGCGGCGCCCCGGATGCTCACCCGGGGCGCCGCCTCGCACCGGTCCGCCGGGCGGACCGATCCATTCGCCGGCTGACTACCGCTTCGCGGCGGTCTTCTTCGCCGGAGCCTTCTTCGCGGTGCTGCGCTTGGCCGTGGCGGCCTTCTTCGCCGGGGCCTTGGCGACCTTCTTCGCGACCGGACGGGCCGCGGCCTTCTTGGCCGGGGTGGCCTTCTTGGCCGGCGCCTTCTTCGCGGTGGCGGCCTTCTTCGCCGCCGCCTTGACGACGGTCGCCTTCTTGGCCGCGGTCTTGCGCGCCGGCGCCGCCTTCTTGGCGGTGGCCTTGGTCGCGGTCTTCTTGGCCGGCGCCTTCTTCGCGACGGCCTTGGTGGCGGTCTTCTTGGCCGGCGTCTTCTTCGCGACGGCCTTGGTGGTGGCCTTCTTGGCCGGCGTCTTCTTCGCCGTCGTCTTGGCGGTGGTCTTCTTCGCGGTGCTCTTCGCCGCGGCCGGAGCCTTCTTCTCGCCGTTGACGACGTCCTTGAAGCCCTGGCCGGCCTTGAACTTCGGCGCCGAGGAGGCCTTGACCTTCACCGCCTCGCCGGTGCGCGGGTTGCGCGCGCTGCGCGCCGGACGCTTGACCTTCTCGAACGAGCCGAAGCCGGTGATGGAGACCTTGGTCCCGGAGGCCACCGAGGCCACGATCGCGTCCAGGACCGCGTCGACGGCGTCCCCGGCGTCCTTCTTGCTGGCACCGAGCTTGTCGGCGACGGCCTCGATCAGTTGGGCCTTGTTCATGTCTACCTACCCTTGGGGCTGTTGGTACGTTCTTGCTCTGATTTCGGCCGTACGTCGCATGGTTGCTCCGTATCAGAACCAATCGCACCGTATGGGGGCACCAGAGGGCGAATCAAACACCTAGGGGTTAAATCACCCTTGTGTCGCAGTGTTTTTCCCAGAAGGGGTGTCTGCGGGCGCTGAAACAGCTCCGGGGACGAGTACCGACAACTCGATGAAGAAGGCTTCCAACCGATGCGCGGCGACGGTCACGTCGTGGCGCGCCAAAGCGGTGATGGCAAGCACCCGCTTGGTGAGTTCGGCGCGGCGTTGCGCGGGGATGCAGGGGTCGCCCAACGCTTTGTGGGCGTCCTTCAGGCGCGCGGCGAAGGCCGCGTAACGCGAAGGGCGGGGCCGGGGCACGTCCGGTGACATTCACCCATAGTGCCCTCGGGCCCCGCCAAACTTAAAACTGAGCTACCAGCGACGCTAAGCGCCACGTCGAATCACGCTGCGGCAGCGGGCAACGTCTTCGGCTTGAACCCCGGACGCTTCGTCTCGAACTCGTCGATGACCTCGGCGTGGCGCAGCGTCAGGCTGATGTCGTCCAGGCCCTCCAGCAGCCGCCAGCGCGTGTAGTCGTCCACCTCGAAGGTGAAGACATGACCCTCGACCCGCACCTCGCGAGCCTCGAGGTCCACCGTCACTTCCGCGTCGGGCTTGTTCTCCAGCAGCTTCCACAACAGCTCGATGTCGTCCTGCTTCAGCACGGCGGTCAGCAGGCCGTCCTTGGCGGAGTTGCCGCGGAAGATGTCGGCGAAGCGCGCCGAGAGCACGACCTTGAAGCCGTAGTCCTTCAGCGCCCACACCGCGTGTTCGCGCGAGGACCCGGTACCGAAGTCGGGACCGGCGACCAGAATCGAGACGCCTTCGTACTGCTCCTGGTTCAGGATGAACTCCGGATCGGCCCGCCAGGCGGCGAACAGTCCGTCCTCGAAACCGGTGCGGGTGATGCGCTTGAGATACACCGCCGGGATGATCTGGTCGGTGTCGACGTTGGAGCGGCGCAGCGGCAGCGCGCGCCCGGTGTGCGTGGTGAACTTCTCCATGGCTTAGCCCCTTCTTCTCGCTGCCGGCTCAGGCGGCCAGGTCCGACGGGGACGACAGCGTCCCCCTGATCGCGGTGGCGGCGGCCACCAGCGGCGACACCAGGTGGGTGCGGCCGCCCTTGCCCTGCCGGCCCTCGAAGTTGCGGTTCGAGGTGGACGCCGAGCGCTCGCCGGGAGCCAGCTGGTCCGGGTTCATGCCCAGGCACATCGAGCAGCCGGCGAAGCGCCATTCGGCGCCCGCTTCCAGGAACACCTCGTGCAGGCCCTCGGCCTCGGCCTCCAGCCGCACCCGCGCCGAGCCCGGCACCACCAGCATCCGGACGCCGTCGGCGACCTTGTGGCCCTTGATGACCGCGGCCGCGGCGCGCAGGTCCTCCAGCCGGCCGTTGGTGCAGGAGCCGAGGAAGACGGTGTCCACCTTGATCTCGCGCAGCGGCGTGCCGGCCTCCAGGCCCATGTATTCCAACGCCTTGCGAGCGGAGACCTTGTCCCCCTCGTCGGCGAAGTCGGTCTCCGGATCCGGCACCGAGGCCGACAGCGGCAGGCCCTGGCCGGGGTTGGTACCCCAGGTGACGTAGGGGGTCAGGGCATCGCCGTCGATGACGACCTCGGCGTCGAAGGCCGCGCCGTCGTCGGTGCGCAGCGTCTTCCAGTACGCGACGGCGGCGTCCCAGTCGGCGCCGGACGGCGCGTGCGCGCGGCCCTTGAGGTAGGCGAAGGTGGTCTCGTCCGGGGCGATCATCCCGGCCCGGGCGCCGGCCTCGATGGACATGTTGCAGACCGTCATCCGGCCCTCCATCGACAGCCTCTCGATGGCTTCGCCGCGGTACTCCAGGACGTAGCCCTGGCCGCCGCCGGTACCGATCTTCGCGATGACGGCCAGCACCACGTCCTTGGCGGTGACGCCCTCGCCCAGCTCGCCGGTGACGGTGACCGCCATGGTCTTGAACGGCTTCAACGGCAGCGTCTGAGTGGCCAGCACGTGCTCGACCTCGCTGGTGCCGATGCCGAACGCCAGCGCGCCGAAGGCGCCGTGGGTGGAGGTGTGGGAGTCGCCGCAGACGACCGTCATGCCGGGCTGCGTCAAGCCGAGCTGCGGGCCCACCACGTGGACGATGCCCTGCTGGGCGTCGCCCAGCGGGTGGATGCGCACACCGAAGTCGGCGCAGTTCTTGCGCAGCGTGTCGATCTGGAGCCGGGAGACCGGGTCGGCGATCGGCTTGTCGATGTCGAGGGTGGGGGTGTTGTGGTCCTCGGTGGCGATGGTGAGGTCGGGACGGCGCACCGTGCGTCCGGCCTGGCGCAGTCCGTCGAAGGCTTGCGGCGAGGTCACCTCGTGCAGCAGGTGCAGGTCGATGTAGAGCAGGTCGGGCTCGCCGTCGGCCGAGCGGACCACATGGTCCGCCCACACCTTTTCGGCCAGGGTGTGGGGCATCGTCGCTCCTGTCTTTCCCACTTGTTCGCATCTGTCGCGTGGCGCGGCGTCCGACTTCACAACCTCGCAGTCGGCCGCGGCGGCACGTCTTGCGTCTCGGGATCTGAGACGGCAGAATTCGGTCTATGGACAACTCTAGCGGAGTCGGCGTCCTGGACAAGGCCGCCGTCGTATTGAGCGCCCTGGAGGCGGGCCCCACCACCTTGGCGGGGCTGGTCACAGCCACGGGTTTGGCGCGCCCTACCGCGCACCGGCTGGCGGTGGCGTTGGAACACCACCGTCTCGTATCCCGGGACATGCAGGGCCGGTTCATCCTCGGTCCCCGTTTGCAGGAACTGGCCTCGGCGGCCGGCGAGGACCGGTTGCTGGCCGCGGCCGGCCCGGTACTGGCGGCGCTGCGCGACCACACCGGCGAATCGGCGCAGCTCTACCGGCGCCAGGGCGATCTGCGGGTCTGCGTCGCGGCCGCCGAGCGCATGTCAGGGCTGCGCGACACCGTCCCGATCGGCTCGGCGCTGCCGATGACCGCGGGCTCGGCGGCGCAGATCCTGCTGGCGTGGGAGGAGCCGGACCGGCTGCACCGCGGACTACAGGGCGCGCGCTTCACCGCCACCACGCTGGCCGGCGTCCGCCGCCGCGGCTGGTCCCAGTCGGTGGCCGAGCGCGAGCAGGGCGTGGCCTCGGTGTCGGCGCCGGTGCGCGGGCCGAACAACCGCGTGATCGCGGCGGTGTCGGTGTCCGGCCCGATCGAGCGGCTCACCCGGCAGCCGGGACGGTTGCACGCGCAGTCGGTGGTGGAGGCGGCGGCACGGCTGAGCGAAGCGGTGAAGCGGGGCTCGTAGCGGGCGCAGCGGGACTCGTGGCGGGACGTCCCACAGGGCACACTGGTGCCGTGAGGGTTATCCGGGATCGACGACACAACGGCGTGTCCGTCGCCCGTGTCGCGGGCGCGGTAGTGCTGGCCCTCGCGCTCGTCTCGTGCTCGACGAGCGATCCGAAACAGAAGCCGGCGGCCTCAGGCCTTGCCAGGTCTTCGCCCGGATCTTCATCCGGCCCTACTTCCGGCTCAGTATCAGCGATCGCGCTTGACGGACCGGTCTACGGACGGCCCGCGAACGGCGGCGACACCGTGTTCGCCGCGACGGAGAACGACACCGTCTACGCGCTCTCACCGAGCGACGGATCGGTGAAGTGGAGCAAGCATTTGGCCGAGCCCTTTCGGCCGCACGGGTGCGGGAACATCGTCCCGCTGGGGATCACCGGCGCTCCGGTTTACGATCCCGATTCTCATCTTGTGTATGTGGTCGCGGAGGATGCGACCGGGCAGCACGTGCTGTACGGACTCGCCGCCGCTGACGGCCGTGTCGTCTCACGGGTCACGGTGGACAATCCGGTCGGCGACCGGGACTTCCTGCAACAGCGTTCGGCGCTGACGCTGTGGCACGGGCATGTTTTTGCGGCGTTCGGCGGGCTGGCCGGGGACTGCGGGAACTACACCGGGGCGGTCGCGTCGGTCGACATCGCTTCGGGATCCGTGAACTGGTTCGAGGCGTCGTCGGACGGACGCGGCGGCATGTGGGCGCCGGGCGCGGCCGCGGTGGGGAACGATCGGGTGTACTTCTCGATCGGCAATGGCAATGCGGACAAAGGCAGCGACCCGTTCGACGGTACGGACTCCGTGGTCGCCTTGGACGCGGACGCCAAGCGGGTGGACTTCTTCGCTCCGATGTCGTGGGCCGCGGACAACGCGAACGACGCGGATCTGGGCTCGATGAATCCGGTTCTGGCGGCCGGACATGTGATCATCGCGGGCAAGTCAGGACAGGGATACGTGCTGGATCCGACGCGGCTCGGCGGTATCGGCGCGGCTTCGACGTTCCCGGCCTGCGCGGCCTTCGGCGCGGCGGCGGTGGATGGAGACGTGGTGTATCTGCCGTGCGCGGACGGGACGCGCGCGTTCCGGATCGGTGCCACCGTCAGCGCGCTTTGGCACGCCCAGCACGTGAACGGACAACCGGTCCTGGCCGGCGGACATGTCTGGGCCACCGACTGGGACAACGGCACGCTCTACGCGCTCGATCCCGCGGCTGGAAAAGTCGTCCAGCAGATCGCGGTCGGCACGCTGCCGCACTTCGCTACGCCGACCGCTGTCGGGAACAAGCTGTTCCTGGGAACGACGACCGGCGTGGCGGTCATCGGCTGACTCCGGGCGTGACAACGGCGCGCAACGTGCCGACCGGCCCAGCGAAAGTCACCAGTTCAGCAGCCGCTTGTCGATCAGCGACAGCAGGTGGCGCACCGACCAGAGTGCGGCACAGCCAGCGGTGGCGGCGGCGACAGCGAGCGCTAAATCCGCGCCGCCTGCCGCGTAGCCGCCGCAACGGTCTGCTCTAGCAGCACCGCGATCGTCATCGGCCCGACGCCGCCGGGCACCGGCGTGATCAGGCTCGCCTTGGCGGCGGCCGAGTCGAACTCCACGTCGCCGACGTTGCCGGGGTTGTATCCGGCATCGATGACGACCGCGCCGGACTTGATGTCGGCCCCGTCGATGAAACGCGGCTTGCCGACCGCGGCGACGAGGATGTCGGCGTGCCGGGTGTAGGCGGCCAGATCGACGGTCTTGGAGTGGCAGTACGTCACCGTCGCGTTCCGCGCCAGCAACAGCATGCCGACCGGCTTGCCGAGAATCGGACTGCGGCCCACCACCACAGCGTGTTTACCGGCGAGTTCGACCCCGTATTCGTCGAGCAGCCGCAGAATGCCGCCGGGCGTGGCCGAGGCGAAGCCGGGTTCGCCGAACGCCATGGCCGCGAAGGAGTGCGAGGTCACGCCGTCCACGTCCTTCTCCGGCGCGATGGCCTCGAACGCGGCGCGCTCGTCGATGTGCGTCGGCACCGGGTGCTGCAGCAGGATGCCGTGCACGTCTGGATCCAGGGACAGCCTGGTCAGCGTCGCGACGAGCTCGGCGGTGGTCGCGGACTCCGGCAGTTCCACGTGCTGCGAAGCCATCCCGGCCCTGGCACAGCGGTTCTGCTTCATGCGGACGTAGGTCAGCGAGGCCGGATCCGAGCCGACCAGCACGGTCGCCAGGCACGGCGTCACCCCGGCGTCGGCCTTCAGCGCGGCGGCCGCCGCGGCGGCCTGCTCGACGATGCGGCGGGCCGCCGTGGTGCCGTCCATCAAAACGACGGACCCGGATCCGGACTCGGATATCGTCATCGCGATCAGGCGTCCGGAGCGATCTTCGCCATCGCGTTGATGATCCGGTCCTGATCCGGTCCATCGCGTCCCCGCCCTTGGGGTCGGTCAGGTTCGCCAGCATCTTCAGCGTGAACCGCATCAGCATCGGGTGCGACAGGCCGCGCTGGGTGGCCAGGCGCATCACCTTCGGGTTGCCGATCAGGCTCACGAACAGCCGACCGAGCGTGTAGTAGCCCCCGTAGGTGTCCTTCAGCGTGCGCGGATACGCCGACAGCGCCCGCTCCCGCTCCGGGCCGGCCGGGCGGGCCAGCGCCTGGGCGATCACGTCCGCGGCCAGTTCGCCGGACTCCATCGCGTAGGCGATGCCCTCGCCGTTGAACGGGTTCACCATGCCGCCGGCGTCGCCGACCAGCAGCACGCCGCGCGTGTAGTGCGGCTGGCGGTTGAAGCCCATCGGCAGCGCCGCGCCGCGGATCGGCTCGGTGCGGTTCTCCTCGGTGAAGCCCCACTCGGCCGGGGTGTTCTTCAGCCATCTGCGCAGCAGGTCGGGGTAGTTGACGTTGCGGAACGAGGCCGTGGTGTTCAGGATGCCCAGGCCCACGTTGGAGGTGCCGTCGCCCATGCCGAACACCCAGCCGTAGCCGGGCAGCAGCCGCTGGCCGTCCCACAGTTCCAGCCACGACTCCAGGTAGTCGTCGTTGGTGCGCGGGGTCTGGTAGTACGTGCGGTAGGCGACGCCCATCGGCCGGTCGTCGCGCTTGTGCAGGCCCAGGGCGATCGACAGCCGGGTGGAGTTGCCGTCGGCGGCCACCACCAGCGGGGCGTGGAACGCGGTCTCGCGCTTGACGCCGTCGGCGCCGGTGACGCGCGCCGACACGCCGATCACCCGGTTGCTGCGCGAATCCACCACCGGTCCGGTGACGTTCGTGTTCTCCCGCAGCCGGGCTCCGGACTTCTCGGCCTGCCGGGCCAGGATCTGGTCGAAGTCGGCGCGCGGGCGCACCAGGCCGTAGTTCGGGTACGCCGCCAGGTCCGGCCACGCCAGTTCCAGCCGCATGCCGCCGCCGATGATCCGCAGGCCCTTGTTGTGCAGCCAGCCCGCCTCCTCGGAGGTGTCCACACCCATCCGCACCAACTGCTTGACGGCGCGCGGCGTGAGCCCGTCGCCGCAGACCTTCTCGCGCGGGAACTGGGACTTCTCCAGCAGCAGGACGTCCAGGCCGGCGTTGGCCAGGTGGTAGGCGGTCGCCGAGCCCGAGGGGCCGGCACCGACCACGATGACGTCGGCGACGTTCTCCGAGGGCACGGCCGGGGTGCCGGCGGCTGGGGCGGTGGATGTTGTTTCGGCGGTCACGATGCCGATTCTAGGCCCTTGACAAACACCCCTAAGGCGCCTGTCCGCCCTCACTGGGAGCGGGCTTCAGTCGGGCGGTGTTGTCGTTCGCCGGATGCGCCTTGCCGGCCGGTCCGGCGGCGAAGGCCAGCAGCAGGTTCGCGGTCACCTTCTGCGCGAAGGCGTGCGCCGGACCGTCCATCTTGTCCGAGCAGCCGCCGTCGGCCAGCGCGCAGTTCCAGCGCATCGTGCCGGTGGCGAAGACGCCCGCGCCGGAGGGCACGGTGTAGTAGGCGGCGTCGGCGTAGGACCTGGTCTTGCGGCAGGTGATCGGCGAGTGCGAGATCGCCTGGATCGGGTGCGGCGTGCTGCTGTCGGCGACGATGCGGTCGTATTCGACGCCGACCAGGCCCTTGAACGCCTGGCCGGCCTTGGCATCGGTGCCGGCCAGCAGCCAGGACGCCGGATCGTAGACCACGAAGTCGGCGTTCGCGGGGTTGCACTCGTAGAGCACGCCGGTGAGGACGTTCTCCGGGCGCGGGTGCGGCGGGTAGCGCCAGTCCTGGGTGGACTCGGCGGGATTGGTGGCGTGCACCGGGTCTTCAGCCGCGTCCTTATAGTCGATCTGGATTCGGTTCTTGCCCAGCGGGGAGTCCTGGAAGCGGATGTGGCGGAAGACCGCGTTCGCGCCTAGGAAGGCGATGTTGGTGGAGGCCGTGCTCGGCGGCGAGCTTCTCGGTGAAGACGATCGAGGACTGCTCGTAGGTCTGGAAGCGGTCGGCGCCGGTGCTGTCGTAGGGGCGGTCGAAGGAGACGATGCGCGCCCGGTTGGCGTAGTCGTTCTTGGGGCCGCCGCTGTAGAGGTCGTAGCCGCCGTAGGCGTTGTAGGCCTGCCAGGTGGTGACCGCGTTGATCAGGACGACCTTGTCCGTGGCCGAGGTCGAGCGGACGGTGATCGGGACGAAGCGGGCGCCCTTGGCCCCGGCCTTGCCGGCGATGCCGAGCGGATCCAGGCGGATCAGGTACGAGCCTTCGGGCCAGCCGGCGGTGGGAACGGTGAGGGACGGCTGCCAGTTGGCGGTGACCGTGTTCACCTGCGGGCGGATGGCCGCCGCCGGCTGGATCCTGCCGGGCGTGGGCGCGGACTTCCAGATCTGGCGGCCTTGGGCGCCGTTGTAGTAGCCGATGCGGAAGGCGGTCGCGGCGAACTGCTGGGCGACGGTGCTGACGTAGAGCTTGAAGGATTGGCCGGAGGTGACGCCCACCTGGTCGGCGAACCCTTCGATGCCGTGGTCGTCGCCGCTGTCGATGCCGTTCTTCCAGGCGGGATCGCCGGGTTGGGCGTTCTCGGCTCTGACGTCGAGGGAGCTGGCCGAAGCCGGAGCGCTGGTGCCGGGCAGGGTTCCGGGCGCGCCGTGGCCGTCGCCATTGCTTTGCTGCGCGCCGCTCGGGTTCTGACTCGCCTTGGGCGAGCCACCCCCCGAGCACGCGGCGACGCAGGCCAGCATGAGCACCGCCGTGGCGGCCGCTGCCGCCCGGCTTATTCGAGCCTTCACAGACTCACTGTTCCTTGATCGCGCGGTGCAATGCGACGATTCCGCCAGTCAGGTTACGGTGCGCGACCTTCCGCCAGCCGGCCCCGCCGATCACGGCGGCCAGTTCCCGCTGGTCCGGCCATGACCGGATGGACTCGGCGAGGTATACATAGGCGTCCGGGTTCGAACTCACCTTCGTCGCGACCGCGGGCAGCGCCTTCATCAGGTATTCGATGTAGAGGGTGCGCAGCGGTGCGAAGGCCGGGCGGGAGAACTCGCAGACCACCAGGCGGCCGCCGGGCTTGGTGACGCGCAGCATCTCGCGCAGGGCGCCGTCGGTGTCCTGGACGTTGCGCAGGCCGAAGGAGATGGTGACGGCGTCGAAGGCGGCGTCCCGGAACGGCAGCCGGGTGGCGTCGCCGGCGGCGAAGGTGAGGTGCGGCAGGCGGCGCTTGCCGACCTGGAGCATGCCGAGCGAGAAGTCGCAGGAGACGGTCTCGGCTCCGGCGTTGTGGAACGGCTGGGTGCTGGTGCCGGTGCCGGCCGCGAGGTCCAGGACGCGCTGCCCCGGACGGGCGTCCACGGCGTCCCGGACGGCGCGGCGCCACAGCCTGGTCTGGCCGAGCGCCAGGACATCGTTCGTCAGGTCGTAGCGCTCGGCCACGCCGTCGAACATGGCGGCGACTTCGTGGGGCTGCTTGTCCAGGGATGCTCGGCTCACGAGATCGATTCTCTCACTCGGGCCCTGGTCGACATGCGCCGACGTCGCGTCACAGTTTGCGGTGCACGATCGTGCCGCCGAGAACGGTGGCCACGCAGCGGCCCTGATCGATCAGGCGCGTGTACGGGTCGCCTTCTGTGGCTTGGACGGCGAACACCGCGAAGTCCGCGCGCACGCCGGGTTCCAGCCGCCCGACGCGGTCCGGGCCCTCGGTCAGGCCGAGCGCGGCGGCGCCGCCGAGGGTGGCGGCCTCGACGATGCGGCGGTCGAGGTCCTCTGCGGTGTAGCCCTGCCGGCGGGCCACGGCGCGCAGGGCGCGGGCTTCGTCCAGCAGGTCGAGCGACGGCGTGGAGGCGGCGGAATCGGTGCCGATGCCGATCGGCGAGTTCTCGTCGAGGTAGGCGGCCACCGGCGGCTCGCCGGCCTCCAGGATGCGGTTGGAGCGCACGCACAGCGCGACAGCCGTGCCGCGTTCCCGCAGGAGCGCGCGGTCGGACGCGCTCACGTGGATGCCGTGCGCGATGTGGCAGTCGGCACCGAGCGCGCCGCGCGCGTCGGCCCACTCGACGGGGGTCAGGCCGGTGCCGCGGTCGAGGATGTCGGAGAAGTCGAGGCCGAACTGCTTGGCGTTGTCGGCGAAGGGGCCGGTGCCGGTCAGGACGTATTCGGCTTCCTGCGTGGTCTCGGCGATGTGCGGGTGCAGGCGCTTGCCGCGCTCGTGGGCGATGGCGACGCAGTCGTCGTAGACGCCGGTGCTGATGGTGAACGGCGTGTGCGGCGAGACGCCCCGGGTCGGGGCGCCGGCGGCGTCGACGGCCGCGAGGAACTCCGAGCGCCTTCCGGCGGCCCAGGAGGCGTCGTCGGCGAACACGGCCTCGAGGTAGGCGATGCCGCGGATGCCGCTGCGCGCTATCGCCGACAGGACGACCGGTTCGGTGACGATGTCGGCGACGGCCGTGGTCCCGGTTTCGAGATACGCGTGCAGGCCGCGGCGGGTCGACTCCTGCCACATGGCGTCGGTGAAGGTGGCGCGGCGGGCGACCATCTGGTGCAGCCACTCGGGGAACGGCAGACCGGCGGTCGCGAGGTCGGCGAAGTCGAAGTACTGGGTGTGGGCGTGGCTGTTCACCAAGCCCGGTGTGAGGATGCCGGGCCAGTCGCGCACACGTGCCCCGGAGTGCGCGGCGACGAGTTCCGCGCGGGCGCCGACGGCGGTGACGCGGTCGTTGTCGACGAGGATCGCGCCGTCGGGGATCGGGGCGAAGGTCATCGGGAGGACGAGCGGGGCGGCGTGGATGGTCAGCACGGTTCGAGGTTAGGGCACGGGGGGTTGGCTGGGTCGGCGTGGGTCTGGTGGCCTGCTCGGCAGCCTGGCTGGCCGGCTCGGCTTGTCGCCCGGGCTCGGCGGCCGCCGGGCAGCGCGTGCTGCGCTGGTTCCGGCGGCCGTCGCGATCCGCCCTCAGCCCCGCAGGTCCGGCAGCACCCGCGTGTGCTCGATCCGCACCGCCTGCAGCTTCGCGGCGTCCAGGCCGAGCAGGCGCAGGATGGTCGGCGCGATCTGTGTGGTCTCGACCGGCTCGTCGTTCACGCCGCGCGCGCAGACGCCGGCGCCGCTGACCACGATCGGCACGTTGCGGTCGTCCGCGTCCGCGCCGCCGTGCTCGGCGATCTTGCCCTTGCCGCCGGTGTACACCACCCCGTGCTGCACTAGGCCGAACAGGTCCGGCACCCGGTTGTCCTGCTTGCCGACGCCGAAGTAGTCGCGCGCTTCCCTCCCCGCGTACACCGTGGCCAGGCCGCCGTGGGTGAACGGCTTCGCGTTGCCCTGGATGTCGGTACCGGTGCCGCCGGCCGACAGCAGGTACTGCTTGGCGAAGTCCGCCGCCGCCTGGCCGCGGTCGTTCAGCCACATCATCACCACGTCATCGTCGGTGGCCATCGCGACCAGGTCCCCGGCGTCGGGATGAGCCTGCTTCCACGCGGCGTTCAGGCCGTCGATCAGCTTGCCGTCGTCGATGCGGGTCAACGCGGCGGGGTCCTTCGGCGACTGGCCGTGCTTGGCCGACAGGACGATCGTCGTGCTGTCCTGCAGGCCCTTCGCCTTCAGCTCGGCGGTGAAGCGACCGACTTCGCCGTCGACGAAGTCCAGCGCGCCCGACAACAGCGGACCGGGAGTGTCGCCGTCGGCGAGGTAGCCGCCGGGCTGGCCGTCAGAGGTCGGGAGCTTCTGAGCGGTGGAGACCGCCTGGAAGTTCAGGCCGAACAGGGCCGGGGCGCCGACCTCGGTCTTGCCGCTGTGGTCGTAGCCGTCGATCTCGTTCAGGACGGCCTGGACCTTGTAGTCGTCGTACTGACGCGTGGCGGCGTTGTCCTTCGTCCAGTCCTTGCCGGCCGGCAACGCCGGGTCCTGGCTGTTGATCTCCGGCGTGAACAGATCCTCGATCCCGTTACCGGACGGGCCGTTCAGCAGGTCGTAGGCGGCGTGCTTGTCCGACCACGCGGTGCGCAGACCGGCCTGGCGGGCCACCTCGAAGATGGTGTTCACCTGCAGGTAGCTGTGCGGGTAGACCGGCTGGCAGGTCTTGGGGTCGACCGGCAGGGTCTTGGGATCGATGAGATCCCGGGCCTGTCCGGTGAGGTTCAGGATCGAGTTCGGCAGACCGGTCAGGCCCTGGCCGGCGTCGATCGAGTTCTGGTTCAGGTCGTCGCCCTCGGTGTAGGCGACCTCGGTGCCGGCCGGGACGCTGCCGTCGCACTTCGTGGTGCCGGGCGGCAGGAGGGCGTTGTTGTACGTGTCGTCGTAGTACACGCCGGTGGTGCCGGGGTTGCCGCCGGTGACCTGGGCGGTCATGCCCGGGAAGGAGTCCGACGGGACCGGCGTGGCGGCACCGGAGAAGTCGACGCCGCCCTTGACCAGCGCGGCCAGGGCCGAACCCGGGTGCTGCTTCACGTACCAGGCCAGGTCGGACTGGTGCAGGCCGTCCACGGAGATCAGCAGGACGTGTTCGGCCGGGGCGTGCTTGTTCGGATGCGCGGCCGCCTGCGACGGGGCGACGGCCCAAGCCCCGCCGAGCAGGGCGGACAGGCTGCCGGCGACGGCGAGCCGGGTGATCGAGCCGGACATGGTTGGACCCCTTTTCCGACGTGCGGCGCGGCCGCGGATGGCCGTGCGCCGCGTCGCATCCTTGAGGGCGAAGGTGTCCCGCACCCGCACCGGTGACTGAACACCGGGCCAACGACCGGGGGATTCGGGAGAAGCCGTATTCGGCCGAACGGGCGTCAACAGAGTCGGTCCCCTTGCCTGAACAAGGATCCTGAGAGCTCTTTTTGGTCGGGACCCTCAGTTGACGCGGCGCTCCCGCCCGGCCCAGTACGGCTCGCGCAGCTTGAACTTCTGGAGCTTGCCGGTGGCCGTGCGCGGCAGGCTCTCGCGGAACTCCACGCTGGTCGGGGCTTTGTAGCCGGCGATCAGGCCCTTGCAGTGCTTGATCACCTCGGCCTCGGTGGTGGCGCGCGAGGATTGGTCGTCCTTCAGGACCACCAGGGCTTTGATCGTCTCGCCCCACTTGTCGTCCGGGACGCCGATCACCGCGCACTCGGCGATCGCCGGGTGTTTGTAGAGGGCGTCCTCGACCTCGATGGAGGAGACGTTCTCGCCGCCGGTGATGATCACGTCCTTCTTGCGGTCGGAGATGGTCAGGTAGCCGTCCGCGCCGATGGCGCCGCCGTCCCCGGTGTGGAACCAGTCCTCGGCCAGAGCGCGCTCGGACTCCTCGGGCTGGCGCCAGTAGCCGGCCAGCACGACGTTGGAACGCACCAGCACCTCGCCCTCGGCGTCGGTGACCAGCCGCGTGCCCAGCGACGGCACGCCGGCGCGCATCAGGTTCTCGGCCCGCTCCAGGCTCGACAGGTCGTCCCACTCGGCGCGCGGCCGGTTCACGGTGACCAGGGGCGAGGTCTCGGTCAGGCCGTAGATCTGGTTGAACTGCCAGCCCAGCACGTCCTCCACCTGCTGGATGACAGTGCTCGGCGGCGGGGCGCCGGCGACGACGACGCGTACCCGCCCCCGCCCGGGGATCCCGCCCTCCCACTCCCGGGCCGCCGCGAGGACCATGGCGATGACGGTCGGGGCACCGTTGAGGAGGGTGACGCCGTGTTCGTCGACGCGGCGCAGGATCTCGGTTCCGTCGACCTTGCGGAGCACGACCTGCCGCGCGCCGAGTCCGGTGACGACGTAGGGCATCCCCCAGCCGTTGGCGTGGAACATCGGCAGGGTGTGCAGGTAGACGTCGCGGTCGCTGACGCCGAGGTGCAGTCCCATCAGGACGGCGTTCAGCCAGAGGTTGCGGTGCGTGAGCTGAACGCCTTTGGGCCGCGCCGTGGTTCCGGACGTGTAGTTGATCGTCGCGGTGTCGTTCTCGTCGACGGCGTGCCGCACCGGCTCGTGGTCGCCGCCGAACAGTTCGGTGTCGCTGTCCGCACCGATGACGAACCGGTGCCGGACGTCAACGCCTTTGAGGGCGTCTTCGAGCTCTGGATCGATCAGCAGGACCTCGGCACCACTGTGCTCGACGATGTAGGCGACTTCCTCTGCCCGCAGTCGGAAGTTGACCGGGACGAGCACGCGGCCGTACCCGCTGACGCCGAAGAACGAAGCGAGCAGCCGCGCGGAGTTGTGCGACACCACCGCGACCCGCGCCCCGGGCCCGACCCCCAGGCGATCCAGCGCGGCGGCTTGCGCCCGGGCCCGCTGAGCGAGTTCGCCGTAGGTGAGGGTGCCCCAGGAGGGTGCGGGCTGGTCGGGTTCGTCGACGATCGCCGCGCGGTCGCGGTAGACGATCTCCGCACGGTCTAGAAAGTCTGAGACAGTGAGGGGAATCTGCATCCCCTCACTGTCGTACTTCTCAGTAGCTCTGCCTAGAGGCCGTTCAGCGTACCTCGACCAGCTTCAACTCCGGATGCGCCGTCCCGCCCTCGATCGCCGTGGACGCGATGTGGCTCATCACGTGGTCGTCGACCGGGTCGTTCGCCGGATCGTCGTGGACGGTGATGAGCTCATAGGTGGTGCTGCGCTGTGCGGGGACGCGGCCGGCGGCGCGGATGAGGTGGATCAGCTCCATGCGGTTGGAGCGGTGCTTGGCGCCGGCGGAGGAGACGACGTTCTCCTCCAGCATCACCGAGCCGAGGTCGTCGGCGCCGTAGTGCAGGGAGAGCTGGCCGGCCTCCTTGCCGACGGTGAGCCAGGAGCCCTGGATGTGCGCGACGTTGTACAGGTACAGCCGGGCGACCGCGATCAGGCGGAGGTACTCGAACGTCGTGGCCTGAGTACGGCCCTTGAGGTGGTTGTTCTCCGGCTGGTAGGTGTACGGGATGAACGCGCGGAAGCCGCCGGTGCGGTCCTGCACGTCGCGGATCATGCGCAGGTGCTCGATGCGCTCGGCGTTCGTCTCGCCGGTGCCCATCAGCATCGTGGAGGTGCTCTCCAGGCCCAGTCCGTGCGCGGTCTCCATGATCTCCAGCCAGCGCTCGCCGGATTCTTTCAGCGGGGCGATGGCGGTGCGCGGGCGCTCCGGAAGCAGTTCGGCGCCGGCGCCTGCGAAGGAGTCCAGGCCCGCGGCCTTCAGGCGGGTGATCGCCTCCTCGACCGAGACGTCCGAGACCTTGGCCATGTGCTGCACCTCGGAGGCGCCGAGGGAGTGGATGACCAGCTGCGGGAACTCGGCCTTGATGGCGCGGAAGTTCTTCTCGTAGTACTCGACCCCGTAGTCGGGGTGGTGGCCGCCCTGGAACATGATCTGCGTGCCGCCCAGCGTGACCGTCTCCGCGCAGCGCCGCAGGATGTCGTCCAGCTCGCGGGTCCACACCTTGTCCGACTTGGGGGCGGCGTAGAAGGCGCAGAACTTGCACGCGGTGACGCACGCGTTGGTGTAGTTGATGTTCCGCTCGATGATGTAGGTGGCGATCTCGGGGGTGGGGGGCGGGTGGGTGTGTAGTGAACAGTTATGTACAGAAGTTGCAAGAAGTGGCCAGATGAGTACACTCACATCATGAGCGACGCCTACCCGATGACCGTGGCTCGGGCCAACTTCGGCAGCCTGGTCCGCCGCACTGCGAACAGCCGCGAACGGATCGCCATCACCGACCACGGGCACACGGCGGCGATACTGATCAATCCGACCGAGTTGGCAGAACTCGAAGAGGCACTGGCTGTCGCGGAATACAAGGTCCGCAAGGCCAACGGCACCGCCGAAAGCCCGGTTCCGCACAGCGAGGTGCTTCGCATGCTCGGATTGCCGCCGGAATGAGCTGGTCCATCACGTGGGAACCCCACGCGGTCGCCGCAGCCTCCCGCTTCCTCAACGACGACCCTGAGGGCTTGAAGCAAGTCCTCGCCGCAACCGATTACCTGTTGTCGGATCCACGTCCCGACGGATCGACCCCCTACGGCTCGTCCGACGTCAGGCGCATCCGGATCGGCTGGTACCGCGTCGTCTACGAAATCGACGACACAGCCGCCACCATCCACATCATTCATTTCGGCCGCGTCGAGTGACCTGGCGAGCTCTGAGCTCCTAGTCCAGCGGCCGCAGCAGCGCGATCTCCGGAACCACCGAGATGCCGATCTGCGCGGCGATCCGTCCGGCGAACTCCCGCATGCCTTCCAACTGCCGCGCGCCGAGGGAGAAGTCCAGGGTCGTGAAGTACTCCTCCAGGGTCTTCGCCGGGAACCGTTCCCAGCGCTCGACCTGGGCCGCTACCTTGTCGACGTTCTCCAGCGAGATGTCCCGGGAGCGCAGGAAGGCGGCGTGTACCTCGTGGACGATGTCTGGGCACTTCGCCAGGTACTCCTTGCGGACCGCCCAGACCGCGAACACCATGGGGAGCCCGGTCCAGTCCTTCCACGCCTCCCCCAGGTCCAGCAGCCGTACGCCCATCCGCGAGGCGTCGTACAGCCACGCGCGCAGCGCCGGGTCGCCGATGATCACGCCGGCGTCGCCCTCGCGCAGCATCTGTTCCAGATCGGGCGCGCAGGGGAAGTAGTCGGGGCGGACGCCGTACTTCTCGCGCAGGATCAGCTGTGCCAGCTGCACGGTGGTGCGGCTGGTCGAGCCCAGCGCCACGCGGGCGCCGTCGAGTTCTTCGAACGGCAGTGTGCTGACCAGGTTGCAGCTGGTCACCGGGCCGTCGCTGCCGACGGCGACGTCCGGGAGCACCACCAGGTCGTCGGCGTTGCGCAGGTACTCGACCACGCTGATCGGGCCGATGTCCAGGTCGCCGGCGACCAGCATGTTGGACAGGACATCAGGGCTGTGCTTGATCAGCTCCATGTCGAGGATGGCGCCGGAGTTGACCAGGCCCCAGTAGATGGGCAGGCAGTTCAGGAACTGGATGTGCCCGACACGGGGTCGCCGCCGGCACTGGGATTGGTGCGCCTCGAACCGCGCGCCGGAGTTGTCGTCCACGCGTCCAGGCTACGTCCGCCTGATCAGCGCTCCTGCGGCGGGGCGGCGGGTCGCGGGGACGGCCGTGCCCGGCGCGATCAGTCCTCGTCCTCCATCGCGGCATTCGCCTGGAGCTTGTCCGTGAGCTTCTCGGTTCGCACGGCGACCTGCGCCGACATCGCGTCCCGCTGCTGCGACAGCAGGAAGAAGGACGCGATACCGGAGACCAGCAGCGCGCCCATGCACAGGTACAGCGCGCCGTTGCCGGTCACGACGTGTCCGGTCGCCGCGATCACGCCCCACAGCACCACCAGCGAGACGATGAAGATCGCGATGCGCAGGGTCGCGTAGCGGAGCGTCGCGTGCTTGGTGCGGGCCAGCGCCGCGCCGGCCGCCGGGGACGCGTCGGACGTGTCAGACCTCTCAGCGGCGTCCTTCGCGCTGAGCACGTCGAGCTTGTCAGCCGTCTTGTTGTCGGCAGGCATCCGCCGACTCCTTCCATCGATATGAGGGACCGGGACGGGGAAGGCCCTACAGGCTCATCGCCAGGTGGATCTCGTCCCGGTAGTCGTCCGCCCCGACCCGCAGCAGGCGCGGGATGCGGCCGACCTCGGTGTATCCGCACTTGGTGTAGAACTGCTCCAGGCCCAGCCCACCGCGGCACGTGAGATGGAGCACCTCGACACCGTCGAGGGTACGCGCCACCCGCTCGGCCGCCCGCAGCAACTCCACCCCATAGCCCTTGCCGTGGTGCTTGGGGTGCACCATGACCGACTTCAGGATCCGCGCGTGGTCCATCAGCGGGAACTGGTGGTCCTCGATGACCAGGAACGCGATCGGCTCGCCGTCCTCGTACCCGACCAGCAGCAGGTCCAGCCCCACTGTGAACTTCCGGAACGCCCTGGCCTCGACCGTGGAGTGCTCCACCGGCGCCACGAAGCCGACGGCTCCGCCGGCGTTGACGACCTCGACCCAGATGTCGATCAGGTCGGCGCGCAGGGTGTCGGAGATCTCGGAGTGCGTGCGGAACGTCAGAGCCATGCTTCCCACTCAGTGTTCGACGGCGTCGGCCGCGCGCCGCGCCCGCCGCAGCCCGACCGTGATGTTCACGACGGCGACCGCGACCAGGATCAGCGCGGCGCCGGCCACCTCGGAGGCGCTGACCGGCTCGGTCTGGTCCAGCAGCAGCGCCCCGCCGGCGACGGCGAACAGGCCGACGGCCAGGACGTACAGCTCGGTGGCCAGGCTGAAGGGGCGGCGGGGACGATCCGGCGATTTCACAAGATAGGACTATGCGGCACCGGTCGGCCGATTCCCAAATCAAGCTCGCAGAGCGATCAGAGGGACGATCAGCCGGACGATCAGAACGTCATCAGCTGCGGCTCTTCACGCCGTGCCGGGTCCGGACCGTCGAACTCCCTGATGACCTCGTAGCGCGTGTTCCGCTCCACCGGTGTGAACCCGGCGTCGCGGATCAGGTCCAACAGGTCGTCACGCGTCATCTTGTGCGGGGTGCCGAAGTTGTCGGCGTCGTGCGTGATCTTGTACTCGACCACCGAGCCGTCCAGGTCGTCGGCGCCGTAGGTGAGCGCCAGCTGCGCGGTCGACAGGCCGTGCATGACCCAGAAGCACTTCACGTGGTCGAAGTTGTCCAGCAGCAGCCGCGACACCGCGAACGTCTTCAGCGCCTCCACGCCGGTGGCCATCGGCTGGGTCATCAGCCGGTTGCGGACCTTGCCGTCCTTGCTGTCGTGGAAGTCGTGCTGGAAGCGCAGCGGGATGAAGACCGCGAAGCCGCCGGTCTCGTCCTGCAGCTCGCGCAGCCGCAGGACGTGGTCCACGCGGTGCCGCGGCTGCTCGATGTGGCCGTAGAGCATGGTGGCCGGGGTGCGCAGGCCCTTGGCATGCGCCAGCCGGTGGATGCGGGACCAGTCCTCCCAGTGCGTGGCGTGGTCCACGATCTGCGAGCGGATCTCCTCGTGGAAGATCTCCGCGCCGCCTCCGGTGAGCGACTCCAGGCCGGCCGCGATGAGCTCGTCGAGGATCTCGTCGGCGCCCAGCCCCGAGATCTTCTCGAACCAGTGGATCTCGGTGGCGGTGAACGCCTTGATCGAGACCCCCGGCAGCACCGCCTTCAGCTCGCTGATCGACTTCGGGTAGTAGCGCCACGGCAGCGTGGGGTGCAGGCCGTTGACGATGTGCAGCTCGGTGATGCCGTCCGGCTCCATCTCCTTGGCCAGCCGGACGGCCTCCTCGATGCGCATCGTGTAGGCGTCCTTCTCACCGGGCTTGCGCTGGAAGGAGCAGTACGCACAGGACGCCGAACAAACATTCGTCATGTTCAGGTGGCGGTTGACGTTGAAGTAGACCTTGTCGCCGTTCTTACGGGTCCGCACTTCGTGCGCGAGCTCGCCCAGCCAGGCCACCTCGTCCGTGTCGTAGAGGGCCACCCCGTCGTCGAAGGACAGACGCGCCCCGGCGAGGACCTTCTCCTCGATCTCCCGCTTCAGGGCGGAATCCATACCTTCACCTCTTCTGTCGCTGTGGACCCGGCAGCAGCAGCGTACGCCTGCCCGGTGTCACAACATCGTTCGGATTCCTAGATCACGTTGCCATTCGGACCCCGGACAGCGGATAGTCGTCACCATGTCCGAAACACCGTCCAGACGAGCCGCCGACTGGTCCCCGCCGGACGAGCGGGGCAACGGTCGCGGAGCGCGGCCCGACGGCTACGGCCAGCGAGCGAACCCGGCGCAGACGCCGTGGGAGCCGCTCCCGCGGTCGGCGCCGGCGCAGCGGCCCGCGGCGCGCGACGAGCGCACGCGGCGTGGAGGGTATGACGACGGCTACGGCCAGGGGCGTTCCGACGGCTACGAGGACGACGCCCGGCCCTCGGGCAGTACCGGCGGACGGCGCGCGGCGCGCGGCGGCGGCTCGGGGTCCGGTGCGAGGTCGTACGACGACGGCTACGGCGACTCGCGGGCTTCGCGCGGCGGCCCGGGCGGCCCGAACGGCCCAGCCGGCTACGACCGCGACGACGCGCCCGCGCGCGGCGGCACCCGCCGCGCCGGCGGCACCCGGGCCGCCGGGAACGGAGCACGGGGCCGGGAAGCCGTCTCCGCTTCCGGTGCGGCCGCCCTCCCGCTCGGCCAGCGCCTCGGCATCGCGTTCGCGATCGGCGCCGTCCCGGCGTTCATCGTGTCGTTCTTGTGCGGCGCGGCGTCCAAGAACGGCTCGTCCCGGTCGATCGCCGGCGTCAGCCTGAACTCGCAGCTGCTGATGTACTCGGCGGCCGCCATACCGGCCACGATCGCGATCATCGGCGGGCTGCTGCGCTGGCGGCGCATCAACCCGCTCGGCCTGACCTGGGGCTTCGCGGTGGTGGCCGCGCTGAGCTGGCTCGCGCTGCTGTTCGCCGCGCAGGTGAAGGACGTCATCCCGCACCTGACGCCGCTGATCACGGTGCCGCTCGTCACCGGCCTGGCGGTGCTGGCCGGCGCTTATCTGACGGACGACGAGACATCGACGAACGGGCGGTACGCGTGCCTGGCCGCGGTGATCGCCTCGCACATCGGGATCGTGACGATCGTGGTGACGATCGTTCTGGCGTAGACCGCGATGTAGAACGTTGCGACATCTCCGCGCCGTCTTAACGGTTTCATTATCTTCATCGTGGAGACTTGTTCTCGTCGCGGTAACCCGGTGGCCACTTCACGGCCATCGGGTTCGTGTTGATGCCCACGGAGCGAGCCACGGTCTCGCCGGCGTCGCCACACCCGTTCGCGGCCGTAAACAGCCGACTCCGCCTCGGGAGAGTGGTCAGCATCGAGGACATAGCCGCGGTTCCCCTCGGACCCGCCTCCGACGCCGCCGAGCCACTGCCATGGACCGGGCGCCGATGGCTCCGCCGCCTCCGGATGGCGGCCTGGCCGGCCTATCTGATCGTGTTCGGCTGGTTCCTGTTCACCGACGGCGTACCGCTGGAGAACGACGTCATCCTGGCCTGGCTGATCGGCGCGCTGCTGACCGCCGCCGCCGCGAACGGCGGCAACCCGCTGCGGGTGCTGCGGGACTGGCTGCCGGTCGCGGTGGCGCTCTACACCTACTCGCTGCTGCGCGGCTACGCCGGCCACCCCTGGTTCAAGATCCACTGGGGTCCCCAGGTCCGGATCGACAAGGCGCTCGGGCTGGGCGTCACCTGGACCAACCGGCTGCAGTACCACTTCCTCGACCCGGCACACCCGCACTGGTGGGACTACGCGGCGTGGGGCGTCTACATGACGCACTTCTTCACGATCTTCATCGTGCTCGCGGTGCTGTGGCGCCGCCGCTACCAGCGCTTCCAGCATCTGCTGGCCTGCTACGGCGTCCTGACCTTCGCCGGCTACGCCACGTACGTCCTATATCCGGCCGATCCGCCGTGGATCGCGGGCCAGGACGGGCACCTGCCGGCCGTCGGCCGGCTGATCGGCCCGATGTTCGACCACATCGGGCTGCCGCTGGCGCAGGCGGTGTTCGAGCGGGGCAGCTCATTCGACAACGACGTCGCGGCCATGCCCTCGCTGCACAGCGCCTACCCGGCCCTGCTGCTGCTCTTCTTCTGGCCGGTGGCGAACAAGTGGATACGGGCCCTGCTGGTCGCGTATCCGCTCGCCATGGCGACCACGCTGGTCTACTCCGGCGAGCACTTCGTCGTCGACATCCTGGCCGGATGGACCTACGCCGCGGTCGCGTACTTCGGCGTGACCCGCCTGCTGCGCTGGTGGTCCGGCCGGGCGGACCGGAACGGGAGCCCCGCCGTCACGGCGGCGATGGCGGACGCCGTCGCCTGACCGGCGGCCGCCCGCGCTATTTACCGTCCTCGTCCGGCTCGGCCAGCGGCATCGGGCGGTCCTCCCACTTCGTGGACAGCGCGATCGTGGTCCGGGTGCGCGCCACGCCCCGGATGCGGGTGATGCGCCCGATGATGCGCTCCAGATCCTCGGGATGGCCGGCGCGGACCTTCAGCAGGAAGGACTCCTCGCCGGCGACGAAGAAGCAGTCCTCGATCTCCGGGACGTCGCGCAGGCGCCAGGCGACGTCGTCGAGCTCGGCGGAGTCCGACAGCAGGATCCCTATCATCGCCGTCACGTTCAGGCCGAGCCGGTCCGGGGCCACCATCGCCCGGTAGCCGGTGATGACGCCGTTGGCCTCCAGCCGGTTGATGCGGTCGGTCACCGACGGCCCGGACAGACTGACCAGGCGGCCCAGTTCGGCGTACGACATGCGGCCGTTGGTCCGCAGCGCGTCGATCAGGGCCCGGTCCACCGCGTCCATGCTTGCCATCCACCTCTTCGTGTCGGTTCCGCGCCCGCCGCGCTCACCGTGGGTATCAAGGCGAGCGTATCGGCTCGCCCGGCTCCTGCCGAGTTGACGATCTGTGACCGGCTTCACCTTAGATCAATTAGACACACCGGCTATACATTCTTAGAATCTAAGGTATAGATCAGGTTAAGCCCGATGGATCCAAGGCGTCAACGCCTAGATCCCGCTGACTCGGGCCGACTCTGACTCAGGCCCCGGCCGCCCGTCGCGCCGATCGACTCCCCCCTCGGATCGGCGCTCGGGTGATCGGCGGCCGGAACGACGGGAGCGCCCGTCCAGTCCGTCCCCCCGGGACTGGAACGGGCGCTCCTACGTTTTCCCGCTTATGCCTCCGGCGCGAACAGCCGCTGAAACGAGAACGCGTGCGCGGTGGCCCCGTGCTCGCGGAAGTGCGCCAGCCGGTCATGCGCCTCCTGGACCGTGGGGAGGTGGCCCGCCGGGATCCACCACAGGGTCGTGGGAGCCTCCGGGAGCTTCTGGAAGAACTCCTTGCGCCGGGCCAGCAGCGCGCGGTGCTCACCGGAGAAGGCGAAGTCGCGCAAGGCGCCGACGGACGTCCAGACCGTCAGGTTGACGATCATCTCGGGATCGCCGGGCCAGCTGATCTCGGTGGCGCCGAGTTCGGGATCGGAGCCCTCCAGCAGCCAGACGAAGCCCGGCATCTCCTTGCCCTGGGCGTTGATCCGCCCCAGATTCTTGGTGAAGTCCGCGACCGCCGGGTCGTCCAGCGGCGCGACGAGCCGGCCGATGTTCACTTGTGCGAGGTGGAAGCCCTCAAAGGGGCCGGACAGAGAGTCGACGGTGTCCATGGGCGCACAGTACTCAGGCCGCTTACGTCTATGCGGCGCCCGGCGAACCCCGTCTCAGTGCGCGGAACCCAACTCCCCGCGCCAGCGCTGGAAGAGCGTGTGCTCGACGCCGAGCACGTCCAGGATCTTGCCGGCGACGAAGTCGACGAGCTGCTGCACGTCCTTCAGCCCCGCGTAGAACCCGGGCGCGGCGGGCAGCACCACGGCCCCGGCCTCGTCGAGCTCCACCATGTGCCGCAGCGTGGCCCGGTTGAGCGGGGTCTCCCGCACACAGACCACGACCGGCCGCCGCTCCTTGAGGTTCACATCGGCGGCCCGCTGCAACAGGTCCTTGGACAACCCCAGCGCGATCCCGGCGACAGCGGCCGTGGACGCCGGCACCACGACCATGCCCCGGGCCGGATAGCTGCCGGAGGACGGCCCGGCCGCGAAGTCGCCGGCCGGCCAGTAGCGGACGGCGTCGAGCCGGGGGTGGTCGGCCGGCCAGCCGAGCCAGATGGCCAAGTCCTCGCGCCAATGGGCGTCCCGGAAGGAGATCCCGGTCTCGTCGAGGATCGTCAGCCGCGCCGCCCGGCTGACCACGAGGTCCAGGTCCTCGCCCGCGTCGAGCAGCCCGCGGATGGTCGCGGCGGCGTAGGGGGTGCCGGAGGCGCCGGAGACGCCGACGATCCAGGGGCGGCGGACGGGGAGGGGCGGGGCGATCATGCTTCTATTGTCCGCCGGGTCACGGAGCGCTGGTGCCGACCGGGCTCACTCGTGCACCTGGACATCGACCTCGGCGATCTCCAGCGCCTCGGCCTGCATGCCCCCGGCAGACCCCTACGACGTCGCCTTCGCCCCGCTCGGCCCGGTCACCGCCGCCGCCACGCCCAGCCCGATGTACACGCACCCGGCGACCACCTGCTGCCGCCGGACCACCTTCGGCCGCCGCAGCAGCGCCTGTCCGACGCCCCCGGCCAGCGTCGCGTAGCCGCAGTCGCTCGCCAGGGTGATCCCCACCACGAGCGTCCCGAGCACCAGCATCTGCGTCGCCACGGCGCCGTGCCCGCTCACCACGAACTGCGGCAGGAACGAGAAGAAGAACAGCGCGGCCTTCGGGTTCAGGACGCCGACCAGCACGCCCTGGCCGAACAGCCGGCGCAGCGGCTGCGGCGGCGCCGCGTCGGCCTCGAAGGCCGCCCGCCGGTCCAGGAGGCGGCGGACGCCCAGATGGATCAGATAGGCCGCGCCGGCGAACCGGACCACGTCATAGGCGATCTCGGAGGTCGCGAGCAGCGCCGACAGCCCGTAAGCGGCGCCGACCACCAGGGTCCAGTTGCCGACCGCCACGCCGAGGCCCGAGGCCATGCCGGCGCGCCGGTTCTGGTCCACCGAGCGCGTCACGATGAACACCACCGCGGGCCCCGGCACGAGCGCGAAGATCAGCGCGGCCCCGGAGACCAGCACCAGCTGTGAGAACGAGATCACGTGCCCTCCCGATCGAAAGTCAGGCCCCGAGCCCCCGCACGATCAGGTCGATCAGAGCGAAGCAGAACAGCGAGATCCCCACGAAGCCGTTGGTGGTGAAGAATGCCCGGTTCACCCTCGACAAGTCATCCGGTTTTACCAGCGAGTGCTCGTACCAGAACGCCCCGGCGACCACCGCGACGCCGATCCACCACAGCGCCCCGCCGTGCGCCACCACACCGAACCACACAAGCAGGCCGAGCGTGATCACGTGCGTCGCCACCGAAGCCCGCAGTGCCGCGGCGATCCCGAAACGGGCCGGCACCGAGCGCACGCCGATCACCCGGTCGGCGGCGACGTCCTGGCAGGCGAAGATCAAGTCGAAGCCGCCGATCCAGAAGCCGACGGCCAGGCCCAGCAGCGTGGCCTGCCACGACCAGTGGCCGGTGACGCCGATCCAGGCACCCATCGGGCCGATGGCCTGGGCGATGCCGAGGATCGCGTGCGGGTAGTTCGTGAAGCGCTTGCCGTAGGGGTAGACGACCAGCGGGAGGACCGCGAGCGGGGCCAGGAACAGCGATAGGCGGTTCAGGGACGCCGCGGCGGCCAGGAACACCGCCAGGGCGGTGAAGGCGCCGAGGTAGGCCGTGCGCACCGACACCGCGCCGGTGACCAGTTCGCGCATCTGGGTGCGCGGGTTCCGGGCGTCGATCTCGCGGTCGATGATGCGGTTCATCGCCATGGCGAAGGTGCGGGCGCCGACCATGGCGACTGTGATCAGGAGGAGCTTGGCCCAGTTCACGTGGCCGCTGGTCTCGGACATCGCCCACAGGGCGCTGATGTAGGCGAAGGGCAGGGCGAAGACCGAGTGCTCGATCAGGACCAGGCGCAGGAACGCGCGGGTCCCGCCGGCCAGGCCCCGGGCGGTCTCCGGGGCCTCGTTGATCTCGCGGGTGGTGCCGGTGGGCTCCACGGGTGCGGCGGACATCAGAAGCCGTACTCCTTCCAGCGGCGGTCGACCTTCGCGGCGGTCAGCGGGTCGGAGGTGATCATCTCGGGCCAGCCGCGGCGGTAGCCCTCCTCCGGGAGTTTGGCGGTGGCGTCGATGCCCGCCTTGCCGCCGTAGAACTGCTGGTAGGAGGCGTGGTCCAGGTGGTCGACGACGCCCTCGACCACCGTCAGGTCCCGCGAGTAGTCCACGTTCCCGAACGCCCGCCACGCCACCTCGGCGTAGTCGTGCACATCGCAGTCGGCGTCCACGACGATGATCAGCTTGGTCAGCGACATCAGGTGCGCGCCCCAAATGGCGTGCATCACCTTCTGCGCGTGCTTGGGGTAGCGCTTGTCGATGGAGACGATCGCGCAGTTGTGGAAACCGCCGGCCTCCGGCAGCGAGTAGTCCACCAGGTCCGGCACGATGATCTTCAGCAGCGGCAGGAAGAAGCGCTCGGTGGCCCTGCCCAGCGGGCCGTCCTCGGTCGGCGGGCGGCCGACGACGATCGACTGGAACATCGGCTCGGCGCGCATCGTCATCGCGGACACCGTCAGCGCGGGGAACGGCTCCACCGGCGTGTAGAAGCCGGTGTGGTCGCCGAACGGCCCCTCGGGCAGCGTCACGCCGGGCTCCAGCCAGCCTTCGAGTACGACCTCGGCGTTCGCCGGCACTTGAAGCGGCACCGTCTTGCAGTCCACCAGTTCCACGCGCTTGCCCTGGATGAAACCGGCGAACAGGTACTCGTCGATGTCCGACGGCAGCGGCGCGGTGGCCGCGTAGGCCACGGCCGGCGGGCAGCCGAACGCCACCGCGACCGGCAGCCGCTCGCCTCGGCGCTGCGCCACGGCGTAGTGGTTCGTGGAGTCCTTGTGAATCTGCCAGTGCATCGAGATCGTGCGCTGGTCCTGGCGCTGCAACCGGTACAGGCCCAGGTTCCGGCCGCCGGTCTCGGGATGCTTGGTGTGGGTCAGGCCCAGGTTGAAGAACGAGCCGCCGTCCTCGGGCCAGGTGTGCAGCGCCGGCAGCAGGTCCAGGTCGACGTCGTCGCCGGTGAGCACCACCTCCTGCACCGGGGCCTTCTTCACGTGCTTGGGCGGCACCGACTTCAGCTGCGCGGCCTTGCCCAAAGCGTCGCGCAGCCCGGACACGCCGTGCGGGAGCTCCGGCTTGAGCAGGTCGCCGATGCGTTCGCCGATCTCGTCGAGGTCCTTCAGGCCCAGGGCCAGGCAGAGGCGTTCCTCGGTGCCGAAGACGTTCATGGCCAACGGTATCGGCGTACCGGACGGGGTCCGCGCGCCGCGCACGTTCTCGAACAGCAGCGCGGGGTTCGCGCGGTGGTCGCCGCGCGGCGCCTTCTGCACCCGATCGGTGATCTCCGCCACTTCCAGGTACGGATCGACCTCCGCCCGGACGCGCTTGAGCTGCCCCCGGCGTTCGAGGGCCTTCAGGAAGGAGCGCAGATCTTCGTAGGCCATGGTGACCAGTATGTGTCAGACGTGGGGAGACCCCCGTACCGGTCCCGCAGTCGGAACTTCACAGTTACTGTTGAGATGTTTGAGCCCCCGATATTCAGGGAGGGTGGGCGTTGCTCCGCTTCGTGGTCCAGTGGCTGATCCCCATCGCCCTGGCGATCTTCGCCTGGGTCGACTGCCTGCTCACCCCGCGCCCTTACGTGCGCATGCTGCCGAAACCGGCGTGGGCGGTGCTGATCGCCGTGCCGTATTTCGGGGCACTGCTGTGGATCATCAGCGGCCGGGCCGCGCAGCCGCACGACCCCCGGCGCCGGGCCACCGACGCGCACGCCGGGATGCTCAACCCCTGGGGCCGCGGCACCCACCAGGCCCGGCCGCGGATCGTCGGCACCGGTCTGCCCACAGTGCGGTACAGCGACCGGGGCACGCCGCCGGTACGCCCGGGGAACGCGCCGAGCGCCTGGGCGGTGCCGCCGGACGACGACCCGGAGTTCCTGCGCCGGCTCGGCGAGCAGCTGAAGCGCGACCGGCCGGAGAACTAAGCGGGGCCGGAGAGCCGAGCGGACCGACAGCGGGCGGAGCCGCCCGCTCAGCCCGCCGTCGACTGCATGGTGAAGCCGAACATGTGCCGGTCCATCGCGAAGACCGGGTCGCCGTAGGCCTGCGGGAAGTCCTCGAAACTCTCCTCGACCGCCTCGACCAGGTAGTCGGCCACCGGCTCGGTCAGCCCCACCCGGCGCGTCGACCACCGCGCCCAGGCCCGCGCGACCGGCTCCAGCAGCTCCAGCTGGACGTCGTCGGCGTTCACCCGGGCCGGGATCAGGACGTTGATCAAGGTGTCGAACTTCTCCGGCCCGTATAAGGGCGGGTCGCCGGCGAACTCGGTCAGCCCGAGCCGGGCGAACACCTCGCCCCATTCCCGCACGATCGCCGGATGCGGCAGCCCGCAGGCGTCATCGCTGGCGGCGAACTCGTCCAGCAGGGCCGGCAGGTCGTCGAGGTCGTAGCCGAAGTCGGCGCCGCCGGGCAGCTCGGCCGGCTCCGGCAGCACGGCCAGGCGGGAGAGCATCAGGGCCCGGAGCGCGGCGAAGTCGTCGCCCTCGTCGTCGTCCTCCTCGAACGCGTCGAGGTCTTCGAGCTCTTCGAGGTCTTCGAGGTCTTCGAGATCGCCGAGATCGCCGAGATCGCCGATGGCGGTGAATCCCATCGGGCTGTCCGGCGGGTCGCCGACGGCGCCGTCCGGCTCCGCCTCGTCCAGCCCGTCCAGGTCCAGCCCGGCGTCCTCGTCGTCCAGTTCGTCGTCGAACTCGGCGTCGAAGTCGTCGTCGAGCTCGTCCTCGTCGACGACGGTCTCCAGCACCGCGGGCTCCAGCCGCCGCCGCAGCTCGGCGCCGTCGATACGGTCCAGCGAGAACACGCCCTCGGGGCCCTCGGAGAACTCCGCGCGGATCTCCCCCAGGATGTCCGGCAGGTCCGCCGGGTCCACGAGGAGGACCTCCACCACGCTGCCCTGCGCGTTGTTGGCCACAGTCGCGGTGAACGCGTACTTGTCCTTGCCGCGCTTGAAGGCCGCGATCAGCAGCTCGCCGTCGGCGAACACGTCGGAGACCGACCAGCCCTCCAGGAACTCCACCGGCTGCAACGACGCGCCGTACCAGTCCGGGCGCCGCACGCCCTTGCGGAACAGGCGCTCGGAGGCCTGCGCGGCCCGCGTCGCCACTTCCGGGGTGGCCACCGAAGACACCGCGCACAGCACCGCCTGCGTCCGCGGCGAGCCGACCAGCTCCAGCACCTCGACCAGGCCGAGCTCGGCGCCCTCGGGCTCGTCGTCCTGTTGCAGCGCCGCGCTCCACAGACCGCCCAGGAACGCCGAGGCCCACAGCTCGGCGTCCAGCGGCGTGCGCACGATGCGCGGATCGCCGTAGACCTCGTCGAGGGCGTCGAAGAGCTGCTCGAACTCCGGCGGCAGCTCCGGATGGCGCGTCGGCGAGGGCGGATGCGCCCGCCGGTTCGGGGTACCGGGACGGGAGGAGTGGTGGGGCTGACGACGTGGCTTGGGTCTCACCGTCTCATGCTCTCAGATCAACGGTGCCGTGACAGATGCAATCCCCGAGAGAGAAGGCGGCCGCAGCCCGTTCGGATGGAGATGGCCTTTGTGGAAACCCCCGAACATCAAAGACAGGATCAACATCACAATAAGGAAGATCAGGGCGTACCACAAGCACCCGATGCTCCCGGAACGGCGTCCGCCCCGGTCGTCGTCGTCATCACGCCGTCTCGCTCGTCCACCGATCGCGGCCATAGGTCTTAAGATAACTGCGATTGGGGGTCGTTGTGACTGGTGAGCAGAAGCCTACTGTCGAAAGTTCCCGTGCGGTCGTGGTGGTGCTGACGTTCCTCGGCGCGGTCACGAACCTGATCCATTTCCGTAATCCGTTCGGCGAGACCACCACGACCCGCAGCAGCCCGGTGCTGCTGAAGTCGATCACGGAGCTCAAGCGCTTCGAGGCGGCCAGCGGGGAGTTCCAGGTGGTGGTCGAGGTGCAGAACTCGTCGTGGCTGCCGTCGTTCCTGGCCGGCAGCGACACGTTCTTCCTGGGCGACGGCGTCGTTAACGCCTTCGTGGACTTCAACAACCTCGGCCCGGACAAGGTGCAGGTCTCCGCCGACCGCCTGTCGGCGACCATCACACTGCCGACCCCGGTCCTGGACCCGACGGCGCTGGACGTCCACAAGTCCTACATCATCGGCCAGCAGCAGGGCGTGTTCGACCGGCTCTTCAACAACGACCCGAACAAGGTGCAGCCGTTGCTGGTGGAGGCGACCAAGCAGATCGACGGCGCGGCGGCCAAGAGCCAGCTGGTGTCCATCGCCGAGAAGGACACCAGGCAGATGCTCGAAGGCCTGCTGCACTCGCTGGGGTTCACCGGGACGATCACGGTGAACTTCAGCAAGTAGGCCGCTACTTCGCGTAAGAGTGCAGGCCGTTCACGAAAAGCGACACGACGAAGTAGTTGAAGATGAAGCAGAAGTAACCGATCAGGGCCACGATCGAGGCGTTGCGTCCCTTCCACCCGCGCGTCGCGCGAGCGTGCAGGTACGCCGCGTAGACGACCCAGGTGATGAACGCCCACGTCTCGGTCGGGTCCCAGCCCCAGTACCGGCCCCAGGCCCGCTCGGCCCAGATGGAACCCGCGATCACCGTGAACGTCCAGATCGGGAACGAGAAAGCCAGGATCCGGTACGCCACCAGGTCTAGCTTCATCGCCGACGGCACGCGCTTCCACATCGAGTCCGGGTTCGCGGTGCCGAGCTTGGCCTGGGCCTCGTAGCGGGCCTTGAACAGGTACAGGACCGTCGCGAGGGTGGCGACGGTGAACGCACCGGAGCACAGCACGGCGGCGGCCACGTGGATCATCAGCCATGGCGAGTGCAGAGCCGGGACCAGCTGCTCGGCGTCCTTGTAGAGCACTTCGACGGCCAGGCCGAGAATCACGACGATCACGCCGGTGACGAAGACGCCGAGCCAGCGGGCGTTTCTCCGGAAGAGCAGACCGACGTAGATGGCCATGGCCACGGCCGAGCCGGCGATGGTGAACTCGTAGAGGTTGCCCCACGGCACCCGGTGCGCCGCCAGCCCGCGGCACAGGACGCCGATCACGTGCAGCGCGAAGCCGAGCAGCGTGGTGCTGACCGCGATGCCGCCGGCGGTGATGGCGCGCAGGTTGCCGCCGTCGATCGCCGGGATGGGCTCGTCGACGTTCGGCCGGTCGTCGAGGTCATCGAGGTCGTCGAGGTCGTCGAGGTCGTCGAGGTCGTCCAGCCCTGACAGGTCGTCCGGGACGACGACCCGGTCCGCCGCGCGCCGGTCCGCCGCACCTCCGGCCGCCACCAACGCCTCAGCCTGCGCCGGCACCCGCGCCGTACTCTGTTCCGCACTCTGTTCCGCCGCCGCCACGACGAACGACGACTTCCGTCCGAACACCCACTCCGCCGTATAGGCGAAGAACGCGATGAGGTACACAAGCATCGCGCCGTAGATGGCATAGTTCGAGAACCGCGCCAGCGACTCGTTGATCACTTCCGCACTCCCACCTTCGCCGGACGCAGGCTCCTGCCCACGCCCCGAACCTCGTCCCGCAACCGCGCGTCCTCCGCGCGAGCCAGCCCCGCCACCTCGACGCGGACCGCGTTCCGGGTCGCGGGCTTCACCCGTACGAACACCCGCCGCCGGCGGATGCCCAGCGACAGAATCAGTCCGCCGACGATCCCCACGGCCGAGCCGAAGACGAGCTTCTTCGACGGGTCGTGGTTGATGTCGAACTGCGCGTACTGCATGACGCCGTCGAACGAGATCGAGCCGATCCCGTCCGGCAGCTGCACGGTCTTGCCCTGCTCCAAGTCCAGCGCGACGGCCTTGCGGCCGTTCTGAGGGTCGAGCACCAGCTGCTGGGCCTTGGAGGTGTCGATCTTGTAGACCGAGGGGATCTCGCCCAGGTCGCCCAGGTAGACGTTGATGATCAGCTCCGGGTTCGCGGCCGCGGGGAAGGCCGAGACCGGGCCCTCGGTGGGGCTCATCCCGACGAAGGTCGGCAGGAACCAGCCCTGGATGCCGAGCTGGGTGGGGTTGCCGTCCTTGTCCTTGATGCCGTCCGCGACGCGCAGCGTGCCGGAGGACTTGAACATGGCGCCGGCCTCGAAGAACTTCACCGGGCCGCTGCGGACCGGGGTGCCGGACTTGTCGCGCACCGTGATGATCGGGGCATAGCCGTGGCTGACCAGGTAGAGATTGACGCCGTTCACGCTGAGCGGGTCGTTGAGCTTGATCGTCTTGTGCTTCTTCTGGTCCGAGCCGGCGGCGCTGTAGGTGACGTCGGCGGTGAAGCCGCGCGGCTGGCCGAAGTCCTGCGAGTCCTTGGTGGTCTCGTAGCGGGCCTGGAACGAGTTCAGCTTGAGCGAGAAGGGCGGGAGCTTGTCGGTGTCGACGCCGCCGCCGAAGTCCTGGTCGTCGTACTTCAGCGCGATATTGGTGAAGTTCTCGCCCTCGGTGACCAGGACCTTGCCCTGGTAGCCGTAGTAGCCCTTGATCGCGAAGCCCGCGAGGATGCCGACCAGGGACAGGTGGAACACCAGGTTGCCGATCTCGCGCAGGTAGCCCTTCTCCCCCGAGACCCACCCGCCGCCGTCGGCGTCCGTTCCTCGCACGACTCGGAAGCGCTTCTTCTTCAGCGCGGCTTCCGCGGTGTCGAGTTTCGTTTCTATGGAGACGCCGGAAGTGTCGTGCCAGCGGAAGTGCGCCGGCAGGCGCGCGAGGTTCCGCGGCGCGGCGGGCGGCGGCTTGCGCAGGGTTTTGAAGTGCTGCCAGGAGCGGGGGACGATGCAGCCGATCAGCGAGATGAACAGCAGCAGGTAGATCGCCGAGAACCAGGCCGACTTGTAGACGGTGAAGAATTGGAGGCGGTCCAGCATCGGCCCGATGGCCTTGTGACTCGCGATCCAGTCGGTGACTTTCGTCGCGTCGGTGTTCGCACTGCGCTGCGGCAGCAGGGATCCGGGGATCGCGGCCAAGGACAGCAGGAACAGCAGGATCAGCGCCACCCGCATCGACGTCAGCTGCCGCCACGCCCACCGCAACGTCTCGAACGTGCTCAGCCGGGGCAGCGTGACAGAACTCTCACGGCTGTCCTCGCGTGGTGCTGTGGACAGGCTCTCCGCGTCCATCTCTTCTGTCGGCGATGCCATCTGAAGTCTCGTTCTAGATCGGGGACTCGGAACCGGGGACCTGGTTCTGGAACCACGCCACCAGGTGGTCCCATTCGCCGGTCACCAGCAGGACGCCGATGACGACCAGCATCCCGCCGCCGATCCGCATCACGGCCTGGTAGTGGCGCTTCACGTAGCCGAACGCCCCCATCGCCTTGCGGAACGCGACCGCGGCGAGGACGAACGGCACGCCCAGACCCAGACAGTACGCCACCCCGATGAGAACCGAGCGGCCGGCGTTGCCGGAGTCGATGGACAGCGACGAGACCGCCGACAGCGTCGGGCCCATGCACGGCGTCCACCCCAGGCCGAACAGCACGCCGAGCACCGGTGCGCCGGCCAGGCCGACGCGCGGGTCCTTGTGGAAGCGGGCCTCGCGGTTGAAGACCCGGCTCACCACGCCCGGCACCACGCCGGCGAACGACAGGCCCATCAGTATCGTGAGGCTGCCCAGCACGATCTGGATGGCCCGCTTGTGGCCGAGCAGAAAGCTGCCGCTCCAGCCCGCGAAGGCCTGCAGCAGCACGAAAACGACGCTGAATCCGAGCACGAACAACAGCGCGCCGAGGATCATCCGGCCGCGCTTGGCCCGCGCCACCTCGTCGAGCGACTGATCGCCCAGGTCCACGCCGGTCAGGCCGGTGACATACGACAGGTAGCCGGGGACCAGCGGCAGCACGCACGGTGACAGGAAGGAGATGAGCCCCGCCGCCAAGGCGATCGGCACGGCCACCATGATGCTGCCGTACTCCACCTGGTTCTGGGTAGAGGTGTAGCCGGAGGCTGCCGGGTGGGAAAACACAGCGCCGGCCAGGTGCGAGAACACGGCGGCGGAGGTGCTCATCGGGCGGTGCTCACTTCTCGCTGACGATCGGGTCCAGGGCGGCGGCCAGAGTGGTGTAGTCGACCGGGCGCAGCGCGCGCCAGGCGAGGCCGCCGCTGCGGTCGATGATGAGCGTGGAGGGCACGGTGGTGAGCGAGGTGATGCCGACCAGCTTGGTCAACAGCGTCTCGTCCCCGCCGTCGACCAGGTTCGGGTAGCTGATCTGCTTGTCCTTGACGAACGCCCTGGCCTGCGCGGTGTCGTCGCGGGTGTCGATGCCGACGAACTGCACGCCCTTGTCCTTGAAGGCTTCGTAGGCGTGTTCCAGGTAGGGCGCCTCGGCCTGGCAGGGGCGGCACCATGCCCCCCACAGGTTCACCACGATCACCTTGCCCTTGAAGGTGTTCATGTCGAGGGTGCGGCCGTCCAGCGTGTCGCCGGACAGCATGGGGAAGGCCTTGCGCTGGTTCATGGCGAACGCGACGGCTGTGCCCGAGCCATCGGTGTTCTTGCCCTTCCCGGATCCGCCGCAGGCAGCGAGGCCGAGGGCCAGTGCGGCAGCCGTCGCGACCGCGACCGACCTGCGTGTTCGATTCGTCCAGCGCAGCATGTGAAAAGTTTCGCATGGACCCTGCCGCGGTGTGCGGCAGGGTCCCCGAAAGGGACGAAGCGGCGAGTCTCTACGCTCCGGCCACGAACTTCTTCGTGTTCTTCACCGGCAACAGGTCCTTCGCCGGCTCGCTGTAGCGGACCGCGGTGATCCGGTCGCCGGTGAACTCGAAGGACGTCAGCGACGCCAGCGTGCACTCGCGCTTGCGCGGGTCGTGGAAGAACGAGCGGTGCTCGGCGGCCAGCCGGCTGATCCAGATCGGCAGCTGGTGGCTGACCAGCACCACCTCGTGGCCCGGGGCTATCTTGGCCGCGTCGAGCAGCGCCGCGTGCATGCGCTCGACCTGCTCCTTGTACGGCTCACCCCAGGACGGCTTGAACGGGTTCCACAGCTTGAACCACACCGCCGGGCGCTTCAGGACGCCGTCGCCGACCGAGAACTTCTTGCCCTGGAAGAAGTTCCCCGCCTCGATCAGCCGCTCGTCGGTGCGGACCTCCAGGTCGTGGCGGGCCGCGATCGGCGCCGCCGTCTCCTGCGCGCGTTGCAGCGGCGAGGCCACGACCGCCTTGATGTCGTGGTCGGCCAGGTGGTCGGCGACCCGCTCGGCCATCTTCTGCCCGAGATCGGACAGACGGAAGCCGGGGAGGCGTCCGTAGAGGATGCCGTCCGGGTTGTAGACCTCGCCGTGGCGCATCAGGTGGACGACGGTCTTGGTCTCGGCCATAGCGTGTCGGGTTTCCTCTCAGGGACGGATGTATCGGCGTTTCAGTGGTTGTCGGCCGCGGCCGCCGCCCGCGCCGCGTGCGGCAGCGCGTCGGCGATGATCTCGACCGCCGCGGCGTCGTGCGCGGCCGAGACGAACCAGGCTTCGAAGGCGCTCGGCGGCAAGTACACACCGTGGTCCAGCATCGCGTGGAAGAACTCGGCGTACGCCTTCGAGTCCTGCTTCTTGGCGTCCTCATAGTCCTGCACCGGCCCGTCGGTGAAGTGGACGGAGAACATCGTGCCGGCGAACTGCACGGTGTGCGGGACGCCCTCCTTGGCCAGCGCCTCGGAGGTCAGCTCGGCGATCTGGTGCGCCACCGAGTCCAGGTGGCTGTACACGTCTGGGGTGCAGTGGCGCAGCGTCGCCAGGCCCGCGGCGGTGGCCACCGGGTTCCCGGACAGCGTGCCGGCCTGGTACACCGGGCCGGCCGGGGCCAGGTGGCCCATCACGTCCGCGCGGCCGCCGAACGCCGAGGCGGGGAAGCCGCCGCCCATGACCTTGCCGAAGGTCATCAGGTCCGGGGCCACGCCGTCGATGCCGTACATGCCCTCGCGGGAGGCGCGGAAGCCGGTCATCACCTCGTCGGAGATGAACAGCGCGCCGTGCGCCCGGCAGATGTCGGCCAGGAACCGGTTGAAGCCGGGGCGGGGCGGGACGATGCCCATGTTGCCGGGCGCGGCCTCGGTGATCAGACAGGCGATCTCGGCGCCGTGTGCTTCGAACGCTGCCTTGACCGCCTGAGTGTCGTTGTACGGCAACACGATGGTGTCCGCGGCCTGCGCACCGGTCACGCCGGGGGTGTCCGGCAGTGCGAACGTCGCCACCCCGGAGCCGGCGGCGGCCAGCAGCGCGTCGACGTGGCCGTGGTAGCAGCCGGCGAACTTCACCACCTTGCCGCGTCCGGTGAAGCCGCGGGCCAGCCGGATCGCGCTCATCGTGGCCTCGGTGCCGGAGGAGACCAGCCGGACCTGCTCCAGCGGGGCGACGCGGGCGACCATCTCCTCGGCCAGCTCCACCTCGCCGACCGAGGGCGCGCCGAAGCTCGCACCGCGGCGCAGCGCCTGCTCGGCGGCCTCGACCACGGCCGGGTGGCTGTGGCCCAGGATCAGCGGGCCCCAGGAGCAGACCATGTCGACGTAGCGGTTTCCGTCGACATCGGTCAGATACGCGCCGGCACCGGAGGCCATGAAACGGGGTGTGCCGCCGACGGCGCCGAAGGCGCGGACCGGGGAGTTCACACCGCCCGGGATCACGGCGAGGGCACGGTCGAACAGGTGCTGGGACTCGGTCGCGGGGGGCTGGTGCGGGTGCGCGTTCATGCCGCCATGGTCTCAGATACCGGTGCGCGGCCCGCAGCAGTGGTCGCAGAGCCAGCCACCGCCAGCACCGCCACTCCGATGAACACGGGCAGCAGCAGATAGGCGGCGTGGATGCCGACTTGATCGGACAGGAATCCGAGCACGAACGGCCCCGTCCCGACCGCGATCCCGGCACCGAACATGGTGATCGCCCCGGCCAGCTCGGCCTGGCCGCCGGACAGCTCGATACCGCGCGCGGAGATCAGCGGGAACTGGAGCGCCACCCCGAGCCCGGCCACCGCCAGCCCGGCGAACATCGGCGCCGGCTGCGCCGCCGCCCAGAAGATGCCGAAGCCGAGCAGATTCGCCCCGAACGAGGCGAAGATCAGCCGATCGATCGGCATCCGCAACGCCAGCGGCCCGCCGATCGCCCGCCCGACCGCCATGCCGGCGACCACGGCGGTGACCCCGGTGGTGGCGACGCCGGCGGACAGGCCCGCGCGCTCGTGCAGGAGGGTGGCGCACCAGAGGGTGAGGCAGAACTCGACGGAGACGGCGCAGACGACGGCGAGTTGGTTGAACCAGAAGCGGCGTGGGAGGGCGCGGACGGAGGACGCTTGCCGCGACGGCGCGGCGAGCGCGGGATCGGCGAGGCTCATCAGCGGGTGCTCGGATGCTTCCGGCGACGGCATGGCAGCCGGCAGATCCCGGCTCGTCGCCGAGTGCGCGGATGCCTGAGACGAATCAGCGAAAGCCGCGGGCAGCAAGGCCGGAACGGAGACGTGATCAGCTGGTCGCGGCGCCGGCAGCACGACGTGCGCGCTGGTACGCGCGACGGCTTGTGCGCCGACCGATTCTCGGTCGACGATATCGGTGGCCACGTATCCAGCCCGCGCGCCGACTTCGGCCTCGAACACGACCTGCTCGACATCCGGCACGAGCCACTCCGGCTCTCGCACGCGTCCCAGTACCAGATACAGCAAGCCGATCAGCGGCACCACTGTCAGCAGCGCCACCCGCCAGCTGATCCCCACCGCCGCCGCACCGCCGACCGCGAGCGGGGCCGCGATGCCGACGAAGGCCGCGACCGCGTTGGCCTCGGTGATGGCGGCGGGACCGTCGGAGCCGTGGGCGCGGGCCAGGGCAGCGGGCACTGCTATGCAGAGCCAGGCGCCGAAGACGCCGCAGACGGCGGCCGCCGGAAACGTTACCGCCAGAGCGGGCACCGCACAGAAAAGCGCCACCGACAGGGACAGGCCGACCAGGCTCCACCACACTGCCGGCCGGGAGCCGCCGGCATGGCGGATGTACCAGGGCGCGCAGACACCGCCTACGGTCACGCCGACCGCGTAGCAGGTCGAGTGCAGGCCGGCCACACCCGCCGAGAGGTGGAGATCGTCTTTGAGGAGATTGATGGAGGGGCTGAACGCGTACAGGAAGAAGGCGAAAGCGCCGAGCTGCAAATACAACAGGCGGGTCCAGCTGTCGCGGCGGACCCGCCGGACAGGCTCAGAAGGGATGGCGCTCACATATCACGCATCGCAAGTCAGCTTTCGTCATCGTCATCAGGCGCTTCCTGGAGCATGGCCTCGGCGACCGCGACCGCCTCGGCGCTCACCTCGACCGCTTCGATCGGAGCGGTTTCCGGTTCGGGCGCCGCTGCCTCAGAGTCGTCCGCAGCTTCGTTCGTCTTATCGGCCGCGACGGCTTCGGGCACCTCGGGCTCGGACTCGTCCGCCGCGGCGCCCGGTTCGGGCGCCACGACGGCTTCGGGCACCTCGGACACCGAGGGCACCGGCACTTCGGTCTCGGCCACTTCACCGGATTCGCGCGATTCCTCCGCGACCGCTTCGGCCAGCATCCCGGTCAACTCGTCGGGAGCCTCGGCGGATCCGGCCGATTCAGAGGCTTCAGCGGTCTCAGCCGCCGGAGTTCCGGCCCCCGCCCCCGGAACCACGACCCGCTCCCCGAAAGTCACCGTGTCATACACATACTCATCCACCACCGGCTCCGACGTCGGATTCGCCGCCGGCACCACCGCCGCCTCCGAATGCGCCCCGCACCCGAAGTCCAGCGACACCACCCGGCCGTCGCTCGGCGCGATCTCGTTCGTGCAGACACCGAACGCCTGCCCGAGCATCCCGGCCAGCGGCGTCAGGAATCCGCAGCCGGAGCAGCGGGCCGGAGCGGCCTGCGCCATCGGCGAGTGCGGGCCGAACTCGCCCTCGTGCCAGCGCTCCGCCGCCTCCTCGCGGCCCTGCCGGGACAGCACGCGCGGGCGGCCCAGGCCCAGCTCGTAGCTCACCAGCGGCAGCGTGTCGCGCATGATCTCGCGGTACGGGACCGGCTGCGCCTCGTCCTCGCCGGTGTAGGCCGGTACCAGGCGCGGGTCGTCCTCGGCGATCGGGAGCAGGTCGCCGGGGCCGAGGTCGCCGGGCTGGAGCCGCTCGCTCCACGGCACCCAGTCCGGGGCCAGCACCGAGCCTCGGCCGGCCACCAGCACGGTCTCGTCGAGGGTGACGAACTTGGTGCGCGGGGCGCGGGTCAGCGTCACGGCCCAGTTCCAGCCGCGGTAGCCCCGCTCCCTGCACTCGAACAGGTGGGTCACCACCCGGTCCCCCTCGGCGACCACGCCGACGTGCCGGCCGACCTCGCCGATGCCGGCGACGTCCTCGGCCGCGGCCAAGGCCAGCTCGACCGCCTCGGCGCATACGGGATCGAGTACCGGCTGGCGTCCGCGCGGCCGGCTGTCTGCGGAGCGGGCTGGGGTGGCGGTCGCGGCGTTCACGTCTTCGATTCTCCCCTATACGGAGGGGTCCGCGTGACAGCTGTTCCGCCGACAGGGTCCGGTTTTGAATCACCGGCTCCCCACTCCCGCCTTTTCCGGGCAGGATAGGGGCGTGGCCAAGGATCAGACGCCGAATCGGGACGGCGAGGAACGCACGCGGGTGTTCGACGTCTCGGAGGCGACGCAGCCGTTGATCCCGCAGCCCCCACCCCTGCCGCCGAAGCGGTCCCGGATGCCCGCGCAGCCCAGGTCGGCGAACGCGGCGTCCGGCGATGCCGTACCGACCTCAGAGCCCTCAAGGCCCGCTGCGAACCTGGCCACCGACGGCCAGGACCCGGCCTCCACCATCGCCCTGCATCTGGCGCCGGAACTGGCCGAGGTCGCCCAGGACCTGTCCCCGGCCGACATAGAGTTGCTCACCCCGCGCGAGCCGGTCCGGCCGGAGTCGGACGCCGCGCGCCTGCTGCGCCGCTTCGGCGAGGGCACCGAGGCCACCGGCCGGGCGGTCGGGCGGGTCGGCGGCCTCCTGGGCCGCCGGATCCGCAAAGTCACCGGGGCCGGCGGCGCGCATGAGTCGGGCCTGTCCTACCTGATCGAGCTGCACGCCGTGAACAGCGCCGGCGACCTGCTGATCACCCTGGCGCTGGCGCAGTCGGTGTTCTTCGGGGTGCAGCCCGGCCAGGCCCGCGGCAAGGTCGCGCTGTACCTGGTGATCACGATGGTGCCGTTCGTGCTGCTGGCCCCGGTGATCGGCCCGCTGCTGGACCGGTTCGGGCACGGCCGGCGGATCGCGATGGCGCTGACCATGGCCGGCCGGCTGGTGCTGGCGCTGATCATGGCGCGCACCGTCAACAGCGACGCCAACCTGGCGCTGTATCCGGCCGCCTTCGGCTGCCTGGCCGCCTCCAAGGCGTACGGCGTCACCCGCAGCGCCGTCATCCCGCGCCTGCTGCCGCCGGGCACCACGCTGGTGAAGGCGAACTCGCGCACCTCGATGGCCGGCATAGTGGCCACCTTCGTCTTCGCCCCGATCGGCGCCCTGCTGGTGCACCTGGGCGCCTCCTACTGCCTGGCCGGCGCGGCCCTCGTGTTCGCTTTCGGCGCGTACCTGTCGATCCGGCTGCCGGCCAGTGTGGACTCGGCCGAGGGCGAGCAGAAGGCGCAGCTGAAGAAGAAGGACCGGAACATGGACCCCCGGCTCTCCGAGACGATGCCGAACCTGCGGCTGCGCTCGGTGGGCCCGGCCGTGGTGCTGGCGCTGCGGGCCAACGCCGCGTTCCGCTGTTTCTCCGGCTTCCTGACCATCTTCATGGCGTTCCTGGTCCGCTACCACCCGCTGGACGGCTACAAGGACCTGGTCGCGATCGGCATGATCGCCACCGCCGCGGCCGTCGGCAACGCCGTCGGCACCTCGCTCGGCGCGGTGCTCAAGGCGCGCGCGCCGGAGGGCGTGATCTCGGCGGTGCTGGCCCTGACCACGGCGTCGGTGCTGGCCTGCGCGTTCTACTACAACCTGGTCACCGTGCTGACGGTGGCGGCGGTCTCGGCGATGAGCGCGTCGCTGGCCAAGCTGTCGCTGGACGCGCTGTTGCAGCGCGACACGCTGGAGCGGGTCCGGACCTCGGCGTTCGCCCGGTCCGAGACGCTGCTCCAGCTCTCGTGGGTGGTCGGCGGCGGTGTGGGTATCGCCATGTCGTTCCCCGACAACGGAAACGGCACCCTGGCCTTCGTCCTGGCCGCCGTCTCGTTGCTGGCGGTCTGCCTGGTGACGTTGAAGGCGTTGGCAGACCTCAGGTTCGTCGCACCCAATCCCGCCCAGAGTTTCGGGGTTTAAGGGTCTAACAGACGGCGCCTGAGGGAACACGGTCCGCGCGCGGACCGTTGTCGCCCCGTGCGGGTACCGAATACGCAGCCCACCCACGAAACAACGGGGAGTGACCGTATGTACGAATTCTTGTTGGCCGCCGCTGTCGAGGCCGAGCGTGAGGCGCTGCAACGGCATGCGCACGGCCTGACGGTGATAGTGACCGGCGCCGGTCCCGCGGCGGCGGCGACCGGGGCGGCGTGGGTCCTGGCCACCGAGCCCTATGAGCTGGCGGTGTCGGTCGGGATCGGCGGCGGTTTCACCCCGCGCGCGCCGGTCGGCTCGGTGGTGGTCTCCACTCGGGTGGCCGCGGCCGACCTCGGCGCCGACTCCCCCGACGGATTCCTCCCGGTCGAGGAACTCGGCTTCGCCCCACGCGTGGAGCAGCCGGACGAGGGCTGGGGTAAACGCATCACCGCGGCGCTCAGCGGCGCCGGGCTGAACGTGGTGAACGGCGCGGTGTTGACCGTGTCCACGGCCACCGGCACCGCCGAGCGGACGGCGGAGCTGCTGGAGCGCCATCCCGACGCGGCGGCCGAGGCCATGGAGGGCTTCGGCGTGGCGACCGCGGCGGCGATGGCGGAGCTGCCGTTCGTGGAGATCCGCGCGATCTCCAACGCGGTCGGACCGCGCGACCGCGAGGCGTGGCGGATCGACGCGGCGCTGGAGGCGCTGAGCACGGTCGGGCAGACCCTGGCCGCCCTGCAGGCGCCGGGCGTCGGATAATCGGCCGTATGTCTGACGCGCTCGCGACCGTCCTGCCCGCCAAGCTCTCCATCGCCTATTCGCCGTGTCCGAACGACACGTTCGTCTTCCACGCGCTGACCCACGGCCTGCTGCCGGGCGCCCCGGCCTTCGACGTCACCTTCGCCGACATCGACGTCACCAACTACTGGGTCCAGGAGGCGGACGCGCCGGACGTGCTGAAGATCTCCTATCCGGCGCTGCCCCTGGTGCGGGACCGTTACGAGTTGCTGCACTGCGGCGGCGCCCTGGGCCGCGGCTGCGGCCCGCTGGTGCTGTCGCGCGGCGCCGTTTCGGCGGAGGCGCTGGCCGGCGGCACGGTGGCGGTGCCGAGCCTGCTGTCGACGGCCTACCGGCTGTTCGAGCTGTGGGCCGAGAAGAGCGTGCCGGGCGGGATGGACATCAAGGTCCTGCCGTTCCACGAGATCATGCCGGCGGTCGCCGCCGGCGAGGTGGCCGCCGGGCTGGTGATCCACGAGGCCCGGTTCACGTACCAGAACTTCGGTCTGACCCGCCATGCCGACCTCGGCGAGTGGTGGGAGGCCGAGACCGGCCTGCCGATCCCGCTGGGCGCGATCGTGGCGCGGCGCTCGCTCGGCGCGGACGCGCTGGCGGAACTGAGCGGGCTGATCCGGGCCTCGGTGGAGTACGCGTGGGCCGATCCGGAGGCGTCGCGCGAATACGTGATGGAACACGCGCAGGAGATGGATCCCGGGGTGGCGAAGCAGCACATCGGGTTGTACGTGAACGAGTTCACCCGGGATCTGGGCGCGGACGGGCTCGCGGCGGTCGAGGCGCTGCTGGCGAAATAGCGCGGTAGCGGATACCGCGCCGGCGCGGTCTCAGCCCGCGGCCGCCAGCTCCTCGGCCAGCGCCTTGACCGAGTTGCTCGCCGACCCCGGCAGCGCGGGCCGCTGCACCGCGTACGGGTGGAACGACGTCGCGCGGCGGGCGCGCGGCGTCGCGACGACGGCCGGCGCGCCGCTGCCGTCCTCGTTCTCGGCCATCGGGGCGTAGCCGTTGGCCCGCAGGCCCTCCAGGAGATCCTCGGGCGGGAGTTCGGACACGGCGACGCCCGGAGCGATGCGGCGCAGCCCCAGGCCCGCCGTGCGGCGGTCGGCGAGCAACTCGGTCAGAGCGGCGTCGTTATCGGCGCGGACATAGGACACCGAGGCGCCGACCCGGACCCGTCCGTGGCGCCGGGCCACGTCGTCGACCAGGTAGGTCAGGGCCTGGGGGATCTCGTGGAGCGAGTGCTCGGCGAGGAAGGCGTGCAAATCGCCGGCGGCACGGCCGGCGTCGAAGGCCCGGCGGACCGAAGCGGTGGTGAAGCGGTAGACGGTCGCGGCGCCGGCCGACTCGATGTCGGCGATCAGCGCCATCTCCCGCGCCACGTCGGGGGCCAGCGGGCCGGGGGCGATCGCGGTCAGGTCGCCCTGGATCAGCACGTGCCGCACCGGCTCCGGCAGCGCGGCGCCCAGCGCCGAGGCGAGCGCGTCGCGCGGCAGCCCGAGCAGCAGAGCCCTGCCATGGGTGGACAGGATGCCCGCCGTGCCGCGCACCGGCGCGACCAGCCCCAGCCACTGGCACTCGCGCTGGGTCCAGGCGATCAGGTGCCGCGCTGCTTGCCCGCTGCGCCGCGGCCGCTCCCAGAACAGCCGGTCCACCAGGGCCTCGGTGGTGGTCGTGGCCCCCTTCGCCAGCCGGTCGAGCTCACCGAGCAGGTCCCGCCGCAGTTCGGCCACGGCCCAGGAGGCGACCTCCGGCGCCAGCGGCGGCACCGGCCGGTTGCGGTCGTCGGGCCGGCCGACCCGGCCGGCGGCCCGGTCGGACGCCAGCCACGCGGTGGCCAGCTCCGCCCACCGCCGCTCGGGCGTCAGGTCCAGCCAGCGGTCGTAGGCCGGGGTCGGCAGCCAGAACCCGGAGGCCAGGTCCGCGGCGACCAGCCCGGCGGCGTAGGCCAGCTCGATCAGGAACGCGGTCTCGTCCTCGGACACGTCGAGCAGCGCGGCGGTCCGCCGCAGGTCCCTGATACCGGCGCCGCCGGAGCGCAGCACGCCGGGCGGCCCGGCGGCCCAGGCGTCCAGCAGCTCCTCGATCCGGCGCGGCACGGTGGTCGCCGCCGCGGCCGCGGCCTCGTCGGCGCGGCGGGCGTCGTGGTGGGTCACCGGCACGGCCGGCGGCTCGGCGGCCAGCTCGCGGTGCAGCCCGGAGCCGAAGACGTGGCGGCGCAGGAAGAACGCGATCTCGCGCGGGAGCACGACGGTGTCCTCGTTCCAGCGGCCGAGGATCCCGCGCGCGAGCAGCCATTCGAGCGGTGACTCGGTGGGTGGCGGGGATGCCGGACCGGTGTCGGCCGCGTCGTCCGGGACCAGATCGACCGCGGGCGGCGCCTCGTCGGCCCCGCTACTCCCGGCGCCGCCCGCCGCGCGGATCTTCCCGAACGGCGGCCCCCACACCAGCTTCTCCAGCACGGCCTCGGCACCGGACGGCGCCTGGTCCAGCACAGCGCGCATCCGGTCGGCGTCCGCCACCAGATCCGCGATCGCGCCGACCGCCGTCACCGGATCGGGAGTCGCCGCCAGGCCGAGCCGCCGCAGCACCTCCTGCAACCAGGCCGGGGAGGGGTTGTTCAGCGCCGAGGCCAGCGGCGGCCCCAGGCCCACGGGATTGTCGCCCAGCGCCTCACGCGCGTTGACCAGCGGCCGCAGGCCTTCGTCGGGGCCCCACACCAGCGCCGCGTCGCGCAGCGCGGTGATCGCCTCCGTGACCGGGCCCGCCGCCGGCAACCCGAGCAACGCCGCGGTCGACTCGGCCGTCACGGGCTCCGGCGAGACCGTCAGCGCTTGCAGCACCTGCAGGGTGAAGGCGTCCAGCCGGTCCATCGCCAGCGCCACCGAGGCCCGCTGCGAAGCCCGCTCGGCCAGCGCCGCGATCGACGCCGGCGGCGGCACCGCCAGATCGGGGCGCATCGCCAGCAGGTCCGCCAGCCGCTCGGCCGGCCATGACCGCAGTTCGTCGGCCAGCGAGCGGCGGCGCGGCGCCGGCCGGCTCTCCGGGGCGTCCGGGGCCTGCGATGTGCCGCGAGTGTCCGTACTCTGAGACGCGCCACCCCGCGCCGACCCGCGATCGGCGCGCGCCATCGCCCGTGCACCTGCGCGGGTGGGTTCTGCGGAATGGCCGGGCTGTTCGGTGGGCATCACTCTTAACGGTAGTCGAGTCCCGGCGATCCCAGCCGCCGCATACGATACGTACGAGGGCGCAAGGGGCTCGTTTCAAGAGAACAGGGGGATCCCAGCGGTGACGGCCGAGACCGACCAGGAGATGTTCCGCTACCTGGCCGAACTGTCCACGCTGGCGGAGGGCCGCATGTCGCCCACCTCCCGCAACCAGCTCGTCTCGCGCACCCGGGCCGAGATCGAGTCCCGGGTACGGGCGCGCAAGGCCACCAAGTCCGCCGACGTGCGGCAGATCCTGCTCGGTATGGGCAGACCAGAGGCCTTGGTGATGGCCGAGGCCAACAAGGATCCGCTGTACGCGGCACGCGAACGCCAGCGGCGCGGCAGCGACATCGGCGTCAACGCCTACGGCGCGGCCTCCGTCTTCTCCCCCGAGGTCGACCCGAACGTGGCCCGTCTGGTCACCCCGGAGGCACTCACCAACCCGCTCCCGGACCGCTTCGGCGCCTCCGACTCCGGCGGCGAGACCCTGCCGGGCCCGGAGATCCCGGCCGAGCCGGACCCGTTCGGCGCCGGCAGCGGTGAATGGGGCGGCGGCGAGGCGGAGGGCGGCCAGGGCCGCGCCGAGGTGGCCACCGGCCCGCAGATCCCGATCGAGAGCGGCGGCAGCTTCACGCCGGCCGCCACCCCGCCGCCTTCGACGCCCCCGGCCATACCGCTGGCCGCCGGTCCGATGGTGCGCCGCACGGCCCGGAACCACACCCAGGCCTTCGTCGCGGTGGTCGTGCTGTGCCTGGGCGCGCTGGTCAACGCGGTGGCGTTGTCGCCGTACACGATCGCCTTCATCCTGGTCGGCTACCTGCTGGCGATGACTTCGTACTCGTTCACGGCCGGTGAGAAGCGGTTCGCCCTCATCGGCGTGCCGATCGCCGCGTTCCTGTTCTACGCCTTCGGCCTGTTCCTGGCCCGCGGCCGGACCACGGGGCACAACGCCCCGCTCAACCATGACGACACCTGGCAGGCGGCGAAGGACGGCTTCGCGGTGGTGCCCACGATGCTCGGGTTGTTGGGGGCGCTCTACCTGCTGTGGCGGTTGTTCAAGGCGGTCGCTAAGTCGGGGTGACCGGGTTGGTCGCGCTCGCCGCGCCGACTCCGGCGCGGCCGCGATAGTGCGCCGGCGACACCTCGCCGCGCAGGGACGCGAGCGCGACGCCGACAGCTGAGTTCCGGTCGAGCAGGCCGTGATACGTCCCGTCTGGCAGGCACACCATGTTGGCCGCGAATCGGTCGCCGCCCAAATGCGTGGTCTCCCACACCGGCAGTCCGCGTCCGGCCAACTCGCGCGCGACCGGCGCGCCATAGCGGGCGCAGCAGGCGTCGCGTTTGCCGTGTGTGCACACCAGCAGCAAGCGGTCGCAGGTGAGCTCCCCGAAACCGGGTGCGCCGCCGTCAGCCAGCACTGCGAGGTCGAGCTTGCCCAACTCGTCCAGATCGTCGGTGACGCGCCGTTCGAGCCAGCGCGCGCCGGGGAGACCGCCGGCGACGTAGATCGTCCGGTACCCGCTGTGCGGGCCGCGCCTGGTGCGATCGGGTCGGCGGATCAGTTGCGGCCGTACGTCATAGGCGGGGGCGACGGTCAGCATCTCGGCCGCGGCGGCGGGCAAATCCGCGGGCCAGCCGAACGCCGGCCACGGTCCGGGGTGTTCCACCGCCAGCCACGCCCTGGCCCGCGGCGGCGCGGTGTCCGCCATCGGCTCGCGCGCCGCACGGCACAGCGCGGCGCAGCCACCGAGCGCTGATTCGCAGACGGACACGGGCGGTTCTCGGGCTCTCTCGCTCTGGAGACACCGCCCGAAAGGGCGGTCAGGGTAGCCTCACCTTACCCACGGTGCGCGCCGGACTACCCCGACTCCCCTTCCTTGATCGCCCGAACCGGTGACAGTGACACCCTTCCTACGCCAGCGCGTCGTTCAAGACCCGCCGCAGTATGCCGCCGATGGCCAGGTAGACCAGCGTGGCCAGTCCGTAGTTCAGGAAGACGTTGAGCTTCGGGTTGCTGGGAGTGAACAGGTCCTTGAACCAGGTGGCCAGCCAGCCGGCCCAGTCCGCGTCGGTCCGCACGATGTCGTTGTTGGGATTGGCGTCGAGCAGCACGAAGATGATGTGCAGGATCAAAATGATCGCGATGACGGCGGCCGCCAGGAAGACCAGGTCTCCCGCGGCTCGCCTGCGCGCAACTCCATCCACCATGCTTCCCCGATAACCCGTTCGAACCAGCGAAAACAACGGCGGCTCCCGGCGGCGTCGAAGGTAGGCTCATCGCATGATCGCAGCACCCTTCACCGTGGGATTCGACCTCGACATGACTCTGATCGACTCACGGCCGGGCGTGCACGCCGTGATGACCGAGCTGTCCCGCGAGACCGGGGTGTACATCGACGCGGACGCCGTCGTCAGCCGCCTCGGACCGCCGCTGGACGAGGAACTCGCCTACTGGTTCCGGCCGGAGGAGATCCCGGCGGTCGCGGACCGCTACCGCGCGCTGTATCCGGGCTATGCGATCAAGCCGACCCCGGCGATGCCCGGTGCGGCGGAGTCCTTCGCCGCGATCCGCGCCGTCGGCGGCCGGGTTCTCGTCGTCACCGCCAAGTACGCCCCGAACGCCGCCCAGCACCTGGAGCACCTGGACCTCGCCCCGGACATCCTCGTGGGTTGGCATTGGGGTCCGAAGAAGGGCGAGGCGCTGCTCGAGCACGGCGCCACGGTGTACGTCGGCGACCACATCGCGGACATCCATGGCGCCCGGGCGGCGCAGGCGGTGGCGGTGGCGGTGGCGACCGGACCGGTCAGCGCCGCGGACCTGGAGGCGGCCGGAGCCGACGTGGTCCTGCCCGATCTGCTTGGTTTCCCGGCCTGGCTGGCCGGGTATCTGGCCGCCTGATCGGCGCCCCGGCCACGCACGTCCGCCTGAGCCGGAACGCTTCGATCGGCACAGGGGGATAACGCCGCCCACGGCAGACGTTCCCTGACTACGCTTACCCCGCAAGAGTGATTCACCGACGACGACAAGCAGACGCGAGGGTCCCACCGTGCCTACCGGCAAGATCAAGTGGTACGACACCGAAAAGGGTTTCGGCTTCATCACCCGCGACGACGGGCCCGACGTGTTCATGCACTCCTCCGCGCTGCCCGCCGGGGTCACCGACATCAAGAGCGGCCAGCGCGTGGAGTTCGGCGTGGCCGCGGGCAAGCGCGGCGAGACCGCCATCGGCGTGCACCTGCTGGAGACCCGGCCGAGCGTGGAGGCCGCGGTCGCGGCCCGGGACCGCAAGCCCGCCGAGGAGATGGTGGTCATCATCGAGGACGTGATGAAGCTGCTCGACAGCATGTCGGAGACGTTCCGGCGGGGCAAATACCCCGACCGGGCCAGCGCGCGCAAGCTCGCCGGCGTGCTGCGCGCGGTCGCCGACCAGATCGAGAGCTGAGACGCGGGGCTGGGACGCGGCCGACCGGAGCAGGCCACCGCATCGCGAACGGCCCTGCCCGCCCCTCGGACGACCCCCGCATAATCGCTCCATGAGTGCCGACCGGAACATCGCCAGGGTCACCGCGACCGCAGCCGTCCACGCCGGACGCGTCCCCACGAAGCCGACGCCGACGATCGACCTGGCGTCGACTTACCACCTGCCCGGCGTCGACGCCGGCGGTGAGAGCTACGCCTCGCTGACCGCCGGCGGGCCGCCGACCGCCGAGGGCGGCCTGGTCTACCAGCGGATGTGGAACCCGACCACGGCCGGGTTCGAGCAGGCGCTCGCCGAGCTGGAAGGGCTGCCGGAGGCGGTGGCCTTCGCCAGCGGGATGGCGGCGATCAGCGCCTGCCTGCTAGCGGCCACCACCGGACCGGGCGCCGCCGGCAAGCGGCACGTGGTCGCGATCCGGCCGATCTACGGCGGCACCGACGGTCTGCTCAGCAAGGGCACGCTCGGCACGGAGGTGACGTGGGTCGACGGCCCGGCGGACATCGCCGCCGCCCTGGCAGACCGGCCGGACACCGCGCTGGTCGTGGTCGAGACCCCGGCCAACCCGACGGCCCGGCTGCTCGATCTGGACGCGGTGTCGGCGGCGTGCGGGGACGTGCCGTACCTGGTGGATTCGACCTTTGCGACCCCCGTGCTGCAACAGCCGGCCCGGCACGGCGCGACGCTGGTCGTGCACAGCGCGACGAAGTACATCGGCGGGCACTCCGACGTGCTCGGCGGGATCGTCGCGACCACCCCGGAGTGGGCCGCGCGGCTGCGGGACATCCGCATCCAGACCGGCGGCCTGATGCATCCGCTGGCCGGCTACCTGCTGCACCGGGGCCTGCAGACGCTGCCGCTGCGGGTGCGGCGCGCCTGCCAGAGCGCGCAGGCGCTCGCCGAATGGCTGGCTTCGCATCCCGCGGTGGAGCGCGTCCACTACCCCGGCCTGCCCGGCGGCGACCCGGACGGCCTGCTCGGCCCGGACCGGCAGATGCTGCTGCCCGGCGCGATGATGTCGTTCGAGATGCGCGGCGGCTACGACGCGGCGGCCACGGTCGCCGAGAACGTGCGGCTGATCCTGCACGCGGCCTCGCTCGGCGGCGCCGAGACGCTGATCACCCACCCGGCCTCGCTCAGCCACCGCCACGTCGCCCCGGAAGCCCGGCCGGACGCCGGACTGCTGCGGTTCTCGGTCGGGTTGGAGGACGCGGCGGACCTTGTGGCGGATCTTCAGGCGGCGTTCGCCAAGCTGTGATCACCCGGTTTCGTCACCGTTTCGTCACCCGTTTCCGCAAGTGGGCGCCCCGGTGGGGGTGATCTCGGAGCCACAAAGGTGATAGGTCTTCGGGGTGTTCGACGCCAAACTCTTCCTCGAAGCCCTCATCACGTTGTTCGTGATCATGGACCCGCCGGGAACACTGCCGATCTTCCTGGCGCTCACCAACGGGAAGACCAAGGCGCAGCGCACGCGCGCGGCGTGGCAGGCTTCCGTGGTCTCCTTCTGCGTGATCTGCGTCTTCGCGCTGTTCGGCCAGCAGATCCTGGACTATCTCGGGGTCACGCTGCCGGCGTTGCAGGCCGCCGGCGGCCTGCTGCTCCTGCTGATCGCCCTGGATTTGCTGACCGGCAAGTCGGATGAGCCGTCGAGCGGCAACGAGTCGGTGAACGTGGCGCTGGTGCCGCTGGGGACGCCGTTGCTGGCCGGACCCGGCGCGATCGTCGCGGTGATGCTGTTCGCCAAGCGGGCCGGGACGGCGCACTGGGCCGGTATCGACGCGGTGGCGCTGGCCATCGTCGCGATCCATCTGACGCTGTGGCTCACGATGCGGTTCTCCGTGCAGGTGATCCGGGTCATCAAGGACTCCGGGGTGACGCTGGTGACGCGGATCGCCGGTCTGCTGCTGTCGGCGATCGCCGTGCAGATGGTGGCGGACGCGGTGCGGGCGTTCATCAAGGCCGGATGACGCTCGGTCCCGCGCCGGCGGAGGCGCGCTCCCGGCCGGCCGGGGCGGTGAGCGGAGTCGGGACCGGAGCCGAGACCGAGCCCTGAGTGAGTGCCTGAGCCGGGGCCTGCGCACCGGCCTGAGCCAGTGCCGCCCGCATCGCCTTCGCTCCGGGCAGGAAGGCGGCGGCCAGGAGCGTCACCGCTGTGCAGCCGAGCGCCCACCAGAACGTGTGGCCGTACGCGGACGCCACCCGCGCCGCCGTCGGCGCCCCGCCGCTGAGCCCGCGCTCCAGCATCACCGCCAGCACCGCGGTCCCGATCGAGCCGCCGACCCGGTTCAGGATGTTGAAGGTGGTGGTGGCCTGCGGGATGGACTCGCGGCGCAGCGTGGAGTACCCGGCGGTGATCAGCGGCGCCGTCACCAGTCCGAGGCCGAGGCCGCGCAGCAACAACGGGGCGCTCAGCTCCAGCGCCGAGGTGGAAGCGCCGACGAGCGCGAACGGAACCGTCGCCGCCGTCGCCACCGCCGTCCCGGTCAGCACCAGCCGCCGCGGCCCGACCCGGTTGGTCAGCCGGCCGGCGACGAAGGTCGAGAAGGCCGTTCCCAGTCCCTGCGGCGCCAGCACCAGACCGGCCCGCAGCGGGGAGAAGCCGTGGCCCTGCTGGAAGTACAGCGGCAGCAGGAACATGGCGCCGAACAGGGTCGCGCCGAGAAGCAGGGCGTTGAGCATCGCGAAACTGAACGCCTTGTTCCGGAACAGCCGCAGGTCCAGCAGCGGAGTGCTCGCGGTGCGCAGGCTGTAGAGCACGAACGTCACCAGCAGCGCGGCGCCGCCGGCCATCGGCAACCAGGCCGCCGGGGCGCCGAAGCCGCCGTGGTCGCCGGCCGCCGAGCAGCCGTAGACGAGCGCGGCGAGTCCCGGAGATATCAGGGCGAAGCCGCGCAAGTCGAACCGCGTCGCCGTGGCCGGCGCCGCTTCGGCCGACTCCGAGGCCGGGACCCACCGCCGCACCAGCACGATCGCCAGTGCGCCGATCGGCAGGTTGATGAAGAAGATCCAGCGCCAGCCCAGCTCGGCGAGCAGCAGCCCGCCGACCGCCGGACCCAGCACCGGCAGCAGCGCCATCGGCACCGACATCACAGCCATCACCCGCGCCATGTAGCGCGGGCCGACGTGGCGGCCGAGCAGAGCCTGGCCCACCGGCTGGATCAGTCCGCCGCCGAGCGCCTGGAGCACGCGGAAGGCGATCAGGCTCGGGATCGACCACGCCAGGCCGCACAGCAGCGAGCCGGCCAGGAACGCCGCCACCGCCACCAGCCACACGCGGCGCCCGCCGAAGCGGCCCATGGCCCAGCCGGACAGCGGCACCACGACGGACATCGTGAGCAGGTACGCGGTCGACACCCAGGCCACCGCCGACAGCGTCGAGCCGAACCGCAGGGCCAGCGTCCGGGTCGCCACGGCGACGACCGTCGCGTCGAGCATCGCCGTCGCCGAGCCGAGCACCAGCGCGGCGCCGATCTTGAGGAATTCGCGGGGCAGGCGGTCGGGCGCCCGCTGCTGGTCGGACATGGCGCTCCCGAAGCTCATGGACTGCTAGGTCCATAGATTTGGACTCAGTAGTCCAAAATATTAGACTCCTGAGTCCAAACAAGCAATCGGAGCCGTCGGAGAGAATGGGGCCCATGGCCGTGACGAACGCCGCCGAACTCCAGGGCGGCCCAGGCGATGCAGGCGGGCCGGGCGACCCGGGAAACTCGGGCAATCCCAGGAAGCGCCTCGCGATCCTGCGGGCCGCGGCCTCGGTCTTCCTGCGCGAGGGCTTCAGCCGGGCCAGCGTCGACGCGATCGCGGCCGAGGCGAAGGTTTCCAAGCAGACCGTCTACAACCACTTCGGGGACAAAGACGCCCTCTTCATGGCCATGACCGACAGCATCCAGGACACGGCCACCGCGCACATCATGGAGCTGATGGACGTCGGCTTCCCGGACCCGGCCACGCTGTCGGAGCCGGAAGCCCTGCGCGCGGCGCTGCTGCGGCTCACCGAGGAATGGGTCCGCACGGTCTACACCGGCCCACTAGTGGGCCTGCGCAAGCTGGTCGACTCCGAGGCCGACCATCATCCCGATCTGCAGGAGCGGTGGCTCCACAACGGTCCCGGGCGTACGTATCCGCGCTTGAACCGGCTGCTGGCCGAACTGGTGCGCGCGGGGTTGCTGGACGTGCCGCCAGAGGTGTTGGCCGAGCCGGACCTGCTGGCGTATCAGCTCACCGCGGTCGCGGGGATGGACATCCGGCGGATCGGGCCGGAGGCGGACTTCGAGGCCGAGTTCGCCAAGCGGGTGGCGCGGGGTGTGGACTACTTTCTGCGGGCTTATCTGCCGAGGTGAGGTGCGACTTCCGGCTGTCTGGCGCGTCGACGTCTACGGATGCGCGCCGATCGCCACCGATATCGAGCCGTCCAGCGGACACGTCCACAGCGGCGTCTGCCGGCCACGGGTGGCGATCATCGGATGCCCGTGGCTGGGCAGGCACGGCGGCCACTCGATGACCCGGCCGCCCAGCCCGAGGTTGGCCTGCACCAGGCGCTGGGTCTGCGCGGCGAGGTAGAGCGTGCGGGAGTCGGTGTCCAGGACGGCCGCGCCGAGAGTGAGCAGGCCCACCTTCACGCCGGAGACGATCAGTTCGGCCGTGGCGCCCAGTCTGGGGTCCTGGCCGGAGGCGTCATCAGCGAGCTGGCAGTCGAGCCCGGCGGCGCGGAGATCACGGGCCACCGGTTCGAAAGCATCCACTAAGGACTCGTCCACGATATACAGGGTATTCGCGCAACCGGCAGATGCACAGACCCTTTGCACGTGCAGTTTGCCCTCTCGGTCCGCGCGATGTGATGTCGATCAACGCTCTGCCTTTGGTTTAATCGGTGACCGATCCGTGAGATCTTGTCGGGCATGGACGCCCCCGAGATCTCGGTCATCCCCAAGCCCCTGCTCCTGGAGCGCGGATCCGGAGAGTTCCGCTTCGGCTCCCACACCCCGGTCACCCTGCGGAACGGCCTGCCGGAACTGGGGCCCGAGGGCTACCGGCTGACCGTGGACGCCGACGGGGTCACCTTCGAGGCCGACACCCCGGCCGCCGTGTTCCACGCCGAGCAGACGCTGCGCCAACTGCTGCCGCCGGCGGCGCTGCGGGAGGCCGGCGGGCCCGACACCTGGCCGCTGCCGCACGTCCAGATCATCGACGCCCCGCGCTTCCGCTGGCGCGGCGTCCTGCTGGACGTGGCCCGCCACTTCCTGCCCAAGCGCGAGGTGCTGCGCTTCCTGGACCTGATGGCGTTGCACAAGCTGAACGTCCTGCACTGGCACCTGACCGAGGACCAGGGCTGGCGAGTGGAGATCAAGCGGTACCCACGGCTGACCGAGGTCGGCTCCTGGCGCCGGGAGACCCTCGGCGACGGCCGGCCGCACGGCGGCTTCTACACCCAGGACGACATCCGCGAGATCGTCGCCTACGCCGCCGAACGGCACATCACGGTCGTGCCGGAGATCGACGTCCCCGGCCACTCCACCGCCGCCATCGCGGCGTACCCGGAACTGGGCAACCAGGACGTGCCCGCGGCGGCCGGACCGCGCGAGGTGTGGACCCGCTTCGGAATCGCGACCACCGTGCTGAACGTCGAGGACGCCACGGTCGCGTTCTACCAGAACGTCATGGACGAGATCTGCGACCTGTTCCCCGGCGACTACATCTGCCTCGGCGGCGACGAGTGCCCGAAGGAGGAGTGGAAGGCGAGCGCGCGGGCGCAACAGCGGAAGGCGGAGCTGGGCTTGTCCACCGAGGAGGATCTGCAGGCCTGGTTCCTGCACCAGATCAGCGCGCATGTCGCGGCCAAGGGGCGCAAGCTGCTGGGATGGGACGAGATCCTTGAGGGGGCGCTGTTTCCCGGCACCGTCGTTTCCTCGTGGCGCGGCACCGAGGGCGCGGTTGAAGCGGCGCGGCGCGGCCATGACACCTTGACCAGTCCTTGCACCTGGGTCTACTTCGACTACCGCCAGTCGGACGCTCCCGGTGAACCGGGCGCTCCCTGGGCCGCCCCCACCACCTTGGAGCGTGCGTACGCTTTCGAGCCGGTTCCCGAGGACATGCCTTCCGATCTGGCATCGCACGTCATCGGTTCTGAGGCCACGCTGTGGAGCGAGTACATGCCTTCGCCGCGGGTCGTGGACTATCAGGCGTGGCCTCGGCTGTGCGCCTTCAGCGAAACGGTGTGGTCGGGCGCGGAACGCGACTACGACGAGTTCCGCGGTCGGCTGGTGAAGCACTTGGAGCGGCTTGACGCGCTGGGAGTCGAGTACCGGCCGCTGGAGGGGCCTCGGCCGTGGCAGGAGCAGCCGGCGGCGCGGTGGCGTGCTGAAGAAGCCGAGTAATCACGCTGCGCGATGCCGTACTCACGCTCGCGCAACGGGTTCGCCCCATGGCCCCCGCCACACTCCCACCCGTGCGACACTGGTAGATCCCGCCCGTAGGCCACCGTCCCCGACGCAAGCGCCACGAGCCGCAGTCCCACGCCAAGGAGCCCGCCTGTGCCCGACGGCCCCCTCATCGTCCAGTCCGACAAGACCCTCCTGCTGGAAGTCGACCACGCCCTGGCCGAAGACTGCCGGCGTGACATCGCGCCGTTCGCGGAGTTGGAACGCTCGCCCGAGCACATCCACACCTACCGCGTGACGCCGCTGGCGCTGTGGAACGCACGCGCCGCCGGGCATGACGCCGAGCAGGTCATCGACGCACTACTCCGTTACTCGCGCTATCCGGTGCCGCACGCGCTGCTCGTCGACATCGCCGACACCATGGACCGGTACGGCCGGCTGCGGCTGCTCCAGCATCCGGTGCACGGCCTGGTGCTGGAGACCACCGACGTGCCGGTGCTGGAAGAAGTGGTGCGGCACAAGAAAGTGCAGCCGCTGATCGGCACGCGGGTCGACGAGCACACCATCAAGGTGCACCCCTCCGAGCGCGGGACGCTCAAGCAGGTGCTGCTGAAGGTCGGCTGGCCGGCCGAGGACCTGGCCGGGTACGTCGACGGCGAGCACCACGACATCGCCCTGCGCGAGGAGGGCTGGACGCTGCGGCCGTACCAGAAGGAGGCCGCCGAGGGGTTCCGGCACGGCGGCTCCGGTGTGGTGGTGCTGCCCTGCGGCGCCGGGAAGACGATCGTCGGCGCGGCGGCGATGGCCGGGGTGGAGGCCACGACGCTGATCCTGGTGACCAACACCGTCAGCGTGCACCAGTGGCGCCGGGAGCTGCTCAAGCGCACCACGCTCACCGACGAGGAGATCGGCGAGTACTCCGGCGCGCGCAAGGAGATCCGGCCGGTCACCATCGCCACGTACCAGGTGCTGACCCGCAAGACCAAGGGCCTGTACGCGAACCTGGAGCTCTTCGACGCCCGGGACTGGGGCCTCATCATCTACGACGAGGTCCACCTGCTGCCGGCACCGGTCTTCCGCTTCACCGCCGACATCCAGTCCCGCCGCCGCCTCGGCCTGACGGCGACCCTGGTCCGGGAGGACGGCCTGGAGGGCGAGGTCTTCTCGCTCATCGGCCCCAAGCGCTTCGACGCGCCGTGGAAGGACATCGAGGCCCAGGGCTA
>JAEKKI010000278.1 GCA_019510485.1 Catenulisporales bacterium | reverse complement strand
ATGGTCGTCGGTCTGATCCTGGTGGCGATCCCGGCGCTGCTGCCGGCCTCGATCTCCGGCGCGAACGGCGCCAAGAGCTGGGTCCGCTTCCCCGGCGGCGTCTCCATCCAGCCGGCCGAGTTCGGCAAGCTGCTGCTGGGCTCGTTCTTCGCCGCGTTCCTGATGGCCAAGCGCGACGCGCTGCGCGTGGCCTCCCGCAAGGTCCTGGGCCTGAACATCCCGCGCGGCCGGGACCTGGGGCCGATAGCGGTCTGCTGGATCCTGGCGATGCTGATCCTCATCTTCGAGACCGACCTCGGCGTCTCGCTGATGTTCTTCGGCGCGTTCGTGGTCCTGCTCTACATCGCCACCGAGCGGACCAGCTGGCTGGCCATCGGCGTCACCGCGTTCCTGACCGGCGCGGTGTTCATCGGGACCACCGTGCCGCACGTGCAGGCCCGCGTGAACAACTGGCTGCACCCGTTCGCGTACGAGGCGGACCCCGACCACAGCAAGGCCTCGAACCAGATCGCGCAGTCCATCTACGGCTTCGCCACCGGCGGCATCTGGGGCAAGGGCCTGGACCAGGGCCGGCCCTGGCTGGTCGGCTTCGCCAAGAACGCGGACTTCATCCTGGTCAGCGTCGGCGAGGAGCTCGGCATGGTCGGGCTGTTCGCGCTGATGCTGGTGTACATGCTGATCGTGATGCGCGGCTTCAAGACCGCGCTGCTGATCCGCGACAACTACGGCAAGCTGCTGGCGGCGGGCCTGGCGGTGACGTTCGCGCTCCAGGTGTTCATCACCGCCGGCGGCGTCATGCGGGTGATCCCGCTGACCGGCCTGCCGATGCCGTTCCTGGCCGCCGGCGGTTCGGCGCTGGTCGCGAACTGGATCGTGATCGCGCTGCTGATCCGGCTGTCCGACGCCGCGCGGCGTCCGCTGCCGCCGGCGATCCCGCTGACCGAGGAGGAGCTGCGTTCGATGCGGCTGGTGGCCGCCTCGCGGATGCCGGCGAGCGTCAGCGGCGGCGGCGGCCGGCGCGGCGTCCCGGCGGCCCCGGGCGGCGGCAAGCCCGGCGCGAGCGGGCTCGGAGCCGCCTCGGGCCTGGGCCAGAACATTCTCGGCCGAGCCGGTCTGGATCCGAGCCGGCCGGACCAGCCCGCCCCGGGCGCCGGCCCGACGCCGCCCGGCGCGGCCGATCCCACGCAGCCCATGCCGGTCCGCCAGGTCGGCGCGCTCGGAACCACCGGCACTCCGGACGCCACCGCCACCCAGGCGGTCCCCACCCAGCCGCGCGGTTACGGCGAGCAGACGGCCCTGCGCGCGGCGGAATCGACGCAAGCGATCCCCGCCACATCCGGACGGAACGTGGAACCGGATGCGGCGTCGGCGGAGTCCTATCCCCCGGCTCTCGATGAAGACGACGCCGACAACGCGAACAACACCGACTACACCGAATACACCGACAACCACGAGAACGACGAACGGACACGGCCGACGTCGGCCCCTGGCATCGCCGGGGCGGACCCGGACGAAGTACCGGACCGGCCGGGTCCGTCGGAACGGAGGTACGGACCGTGAACCAGCCGATCCGGCGGGTGGCGTTGTTCTGCTTCCTGCTCATCGTCTCGCTGCTGGTCAGCTCTAACTACATCCAGGTGGTCAACGCCGACAGCTACAAGGCCAGACCGGCCAACAAGCGCACCACCTACGATGCGTTCGCCTACCCGCGCGGCAAGATCATCACCGCCGACGGCACCGTGATCGCCGACTCCAAAGAGGTCGACGGCATCACGCTCAAGTACCAGCGCACCTATCCGCAGCGCAGCGCATACGCGAACATCACCGGTTACAAGTCGCCCAATGGTTTCGGCACTTGGGACCTGGAGTCCATCTTCGACAAGTTCCTGCAGGGCACGGACAGCTCCGAGTCCGTGGCGAACTTCATGGACACCCTGACCGGCAAGTCCAAGAAGGGCGGCGACGTCCAGCTCACGCTGGATAACTCGGTCCAGCAGGCCGCGATAGCCGCCTTGAAAGATCGCAAGGGCTCGGTGGTGGCGCTGGACCCGACCACCGGCGCGATCCTGGCGATGTACTCGAGCCCGAGCTTCGACCCGAACCCCATCGCGTCCAACGACGGCGACGTCGCCGCCCCGGCCGCCAAGGCGCTGGACGCCGACAAGGACAAGCCGAAGCTGAACCACGCGACCCGCGAGCTCTATCCGCCCGGCTCCATCTTCAAGGTCGTCACCGCGGCCGCGGCGCTGGACACCGGCACCTTTACGGAGACCGCCTCGACCGGCGCGGACCCGCTGCGGTTCTCTGTCCCCGGCATCTCGGTCGGAGTGCCCAACGAGAACAACGCCAGGTGCGGGGGCACCGATCTGAAGACCGCGCTGGCGGAGTCCTGCAACTCGGTCTACGGCTTCGTCGGCGCCAAACTCGGCTCCACCACCATGGAGGAGTACGCCCGCAAGTTCGGGCTGAACAACGCCGATCTGAAGATCCCGCTGCCGGTGGTCCCCTCGAAATTCCCGACGCCGGACCAGGTCGGCAGCAACCAGCTGGCCCTGGCCCAGGACTCGATCGGTCAGCGCGACACCCAGATCACCCCCCTGCAGGCGGCGATGATAGCGGCGACCGTGGCCAACGGCGGCACGCTCATGCAGCCGTACCTGGTGGCCAAGGAGACCGCGCCGAACGGCCACGTCACGTACAAGGGCGAGGACCACCGGCACGTGCTCAGCCAGGCGGTGAGCCCGCAGACCGCGACAGCGCTGGACGACATGATGCAGAACGTGGTCACCAACGGCACCGCGTCGGGCAACAACCTGGCCATCGACGGCGCGCACATGGGCGCCAAGACCGGCACCGCGCAGCGCGGTCCCAACCAGAACCCCCTGCCCTGGTTCATCTCCTACGCCTCCATCGGCGACAAGCACGTCGCGGTCGGGGTCCTGCTCCAGATCGACGACTCCTCGATCCGGGACGACATCAGCGGCAGCCACTTCGCCGGCCCGGTCGCGAAGGCGGTGATGGAGGCGGCACTCGGAGTGGGACGGCACTGATGGCCCGCTCGGCGGCCGCGGCCGGCCGGCCCGGAGCGCCGCCGGTGAGATTCGGCGGCAGCCGGGTCTGGCGCCGGAACGGGTTCGGGGGATACTGCCGGAAGCACGTTTTCGACTGAGACCACAAATGAGAGCCGCCTCCCGCCAGGGCGGCGTTCGATGAGCTGGAGCGATGAGATGTCCGGAACCTACCCCGGCGCGGAACAGCCGCGGCGGCTCGGCGGCAGATACGAGCTGGGCGCCGTGCTGGGCCGAGGCGGGATGGCCGAGGTCTTCATGGCCCGCGACACCCGGCTGGGCCGCACGGTCGCCGTGAAGACCCTGCGCGCCGACCTGTCCCGGGACCCCACGTTCCAGGCCCGGTTCCGGCGCGAGGCGCAGTCCGCGGCCTCGCTCAACCACCCGGCGATCGTGGCGATCTACGACACCGGCGAGGACTTCGAGAACGGCGTCTCGGTCCCGTACATCGTGATGGAGTACGCCGACGGCTCCACGCTGCGCGACCTGCTGCACTCCGGCCGCCGGCTGCTGCCGGAGCGGGCGCTGGAGATCACCGCCGGCGTGCTGCAGGCCCTGGACTACTCGCACCGCAACGGCATCATCCACCGCGACATCAAGCCGGCGAACATCATGCTGACCCGGGCCGGCACCGTGAAGGTGATGGACTTCGGCATCGCCCGGGCCATGGCCGACAACGGCATGACGATGACGCAGACCGCCGCGGTGATCGGCACCGCGCAGTACCTGTCGCCGGAGCAGGCCAAGGGCGAGACCGTCGACGCCCGCAGCGACCTGTACTCCACCGGCTGCCTGATGTACGAGCTGCTCACCGGGCGCCCGCCGTTCGTCGGCGACTCCCCGGTCGCGGTGGCCTACCAGCACGTGCGCGAGGAGCCGATGCCGCCCTCGTCGTACGACCCGGAGGTCACTCCGGCGATCGACGCCGTGGTGCTGAAGTCCCTGGCCAAGAGCGCCGACCAGCGCTACCAGTCGGCCACCGAGATGCGCGCCGACATCGAGCGGGTGCTCGACGGCCGGCCCACCGAGGCGCAGACCGCGGTGCTGGGCGCCGCCAACATGCCGACGCAGCGGCTGGACCCGCGCCAGGTGGGTGCGGCAGCCGGCGTCGGGCAGACCCGGGCGATGCCCGCGGTGGAGGTGCCGACCACGTACGAGCCCGGCGTCACGCCGTCGCGGTACGACGACGGTCCCGGCGGCCGGCCACCGGCCACGCCGCGCCGCGCCGAGGCACGCCGCCCTCCGGAGCCGGAGAAGAGCGGTAAGACCGGGTACATCGTGCTGGCCATCGCCGGTATCGCCGCGGTCATCGCGGCGATACTGCTGGCGAAGTCGCTGCTGAAGTCCGGTGGGAACAACGACTCCAAGCAGGTTCCGAACTTCGAGATCGGGACGAAGACCGTCGCCGACGCCCAGGCGATGCTGCAACAGCCCGCCTACAAGGGATTCACTCTCGTCGGTACCGGCGAGGACTGCGACCCGGGCGTGGACCGGCACGTGGGGAAGGCCGGCACGATCATCGACCAGACTCCCAAACCGAGCGACTTCCTGAAGCCGGAGCCGATCAAGTACTGCCTGTCGCTGGGCCAGCTGCTGGGCGCCGTGCCGGACCCGGCGACCTTGCACAAGATGGACGAAAACGCGCTGAAGGCACAGCTGAGCGCGGCGAAGTTCGACGTCTCGCACCCGGTCGTCCAGCACCAGAACGACGACACCGTCCTGCCGAACAGGATCATCGATGTCTTCGACGCTACCGGCGGCGGCCAGGTGTCGCTGGCCGGCAAGAAGGACATCGATGTCAACAAGGTCACGATCGGTTACACCATCTCTGACGGCAAGACGAAGAAGCAGCTGTCGGCGCAGCAGTACATCGGCCAGCCGAACCCCGACAACGTGGTCACCGCGATCAGGGGGGAGGGCTTCTCCAATGTCACCAAGCTGCTGGACACCACCGCGAACGGCCAGCAGCCCGGGGCGGTGACCCGGATCAATCAGCCGGATGGTCTGTACTATGCGGATCAGGCGATCGTGGTTTACTACGCGCCCGCGCCGCCGACCACGCCAACGTCCTCGACGTCCTCTTCCAACTGTGATTCGTCGCAGCAGGACTGTACGCCGAGCGGCAGCCAGAGCACCCCCGGACAGCAGTCGTCGAGCTCGCCCGGCAATCCGAACCAGTCGTGCCAGCTCATCATCGGGTGCCCCAGCACCAGCCCGACCACCACTAAGAAGGGCGGCGGCTGAGCCGCGAAACGCTAAAGCGATGCCCGCGCGGAGCGTTTCCGCGCGGGCATCGCCTTTGTCGCTGAGGAGTGGCGGCTCAGTTGGCCGCGCTGATCACCACCGGCGCCAGACCCGCGGACCGGTCGACCGCCTCTGCGTCGCCGCATACAGTCAGCCAATTCGCGAGCATCCGGTGGCCGCTTTCCGTCAGCACCGACTCCGGATGGAACTGCACCGCCTCGATCGGCAGTTCGCGGTGCCGGATACCCATGATCACGCCGGTGTCGGTCCGTGCTGTGACCGCCAGTTCCGTCGGCAGAGTATCCGGCTCGATGGCCAGCGAGTGGTACCGGGTCGCGGTGAACGGATCCGGCACACCGGCGAAGACCCCCGCACCGTCGTGGGTCACCAGGCTGGTCTTGCCGTGCAGTAGTTCCGGCGCCCGGCCGACCACCGCGCCGTAGGCGACGGCGATCGACTGTAGTCCGAGACACACGCCGAATACGGGGATGCGGTGCTCTGCTGCGTAACCGACCATGTCGACGCAGACACCGGCCTGTTCAGGAACGCCGGGGCCGGGTGAGAGCAGGATGCCGTCGTAGTCGTGCGCCGCTTCGACGCCGATGGCGTCATTGCGCACTACGTCGCACTCCGCACCGAGCTGATACAGATACTGCACAAGGTTGTAGACGAAGCTGTCGTAGTTGTCGACGACCAGGATCCGCGCTGCCATGCGGTGAGCCTACCGGCAGCGAACGGCCTCCTACTGCGAGACCGTGTTCCCGCTGAATGGCATCAGTGGCTCGACCCAGGGGAAGACCCAGCCGAACAGGAGCACCACGATCAGGGCCAGCAGTGCGGCGGCGATGAGCACCTTCAGGAAGACGGGCCCCGGAAGGTGCCGCCACAGAAACGCGTACATCGCCTACTCCTCTCTCCGGATCTCTACGCAGTCCTCTATAGACGCTCCTATGAGGTTCTACCAGAGTCCTATTGGAACTTGGGGGCGTTCACCGTCAGCGCCGGCGGCTCGCCCTTGGCGCGCGGCTGCTGTCCGAGCAGAGTGCCGGTGACGATCATCCGCTCGGTGGAGGCCCACCACGGGTTGCACGTCGTGAGCGTGATCAGGGCCCGCGTCGGTTTGCGGCCCGGGTGGTCGGGAACCGGGGCGACCACCGCCAGGTCGGTGGGATCGACGATGAACGGGTCACGGTCCGCGCGATAGGTGTACCAGGTGTCCGCGGTCTCCACCACGATCAGGTCGCCCGCACGCATCGCGTCGAGGTAGCGGAACGGCTCCCCGTGCGTCTTGCGGTGGCCGGCGATCGCGAAGTTCCCCACCCGGCCGGGCATCGCGGAGTCCTTGTAGTGCCCGACGCCGCGGGACAACAGGTCGAGGTTGGTGCCTTCGACCACCGGGATCGGCGTGTTGCCGAGGCGCGGGATGTGCAGGATCGCGAACGCCGCGCCGGGGTGGCCCAGGCTGTCGGCGCTGTTGAAGGGGCCGAGGGTCTTCGGCGCCGTGCCGGCGGCGGTGCGCGGCAACGGGCTCTGGGCGGCCCACTGCTTGCGCAGATCGGAGACCTCGGAGCGCATGGCGTTGTCGGCGACGACGTTGGTGTAGAAGAGCTGGTAGGCGCAGAACAGGAATAGCGTGACGCCGAGCGTGATCAGGATCTCGCCGACGGCCCGTGTCGCCAGACGCGCTCGCTCAGCCCACATTCCGCCAGTTTGGCGTAGATCACGGCACCACCATGGCGTGCGACACGTCGAGCGGGCCCGAGTATCCCGGCAATGTCACTCGATCGCGGGACTTGACGTCCCACCCGAGGCCGTATGCGGCCACGTACTCCAGGTAAGTCTGCACCGCGGGAGCGGCCATCAGCGCGGCGCGCAGCTTGCCGGGGTCGCCGACGGCTGTGATGACGTAGGGCGGTGAATAGACCCGGCCTTGCAGGAGCAGTGTGTTGCCGACACAGCGCACCGCCGAGGTGTTGACCAATCGCTGGTCCATCAACTGGATGCCGGTCGCACCGCCGGCCCACAGTGCGTTGACCACCGCCTGCACGTCCTGTTGGTGGATGATCAGCCAGTCGGGCTGCGGTGCGACGGCCCCGGCGGCGGGCTGGGCGTCGGGCGGGGCGTCGTTCAGGGTCACAGTCAGGGCGGAGCCCGTGACCGGGACGGTGGCGGCTTGCCCGGACAACGCGTCGACCTGCGCTTGCGCGGCCTTGACCCGGGAGTCGGCGCTCTGGCCGCGGGTCAGGGCGTCCAGATCCGCGCGCTGGGCCGCGACCTGCTCGGTGAGCCGCTGGTTGCGGGTGTTTTGAGTTCGGATGACATCAGACAACTGGGACAGCCGGTCCGGGCGGATGTCGCCTTGGCCGTCGGCGGTGTCCCGGGCGGTCATGAACAAGGCGCCGGCCAGGGCGAATACCAGTACCACGCCGGTGTGCCAGGCGACCCGCGAGGGCGGGCGCGCACGGAGTCCGGAGTCCGCCGCCCCAATGGGTTCGTCCAGCTGATCGCGCCCTGACGCCATGGCGGATACGCTATCGGACGCACGCTGTCGTATACCCGAGCGATGGGTGCCGCAGCCGAGGAAAGCAGGAGTGAAGTCCGTAAGAAGGCCGCGTACACCCCGCCGCCGGACAAGAAGCAGCCGATCAAGCTGGACACCGGCAACCGCGTGGTGCTGCCGCTGATGGTCGGGTGCTTCGTGCTCGGCCTGCTGTGGATAGTGGTCTACTACCTGTCCGACATGAAGTACCCGGTGCCGGCCCTCCACGGCTGGAACATGGCCGTGGGCTTCGGTCTGATCATCGGCGGGTTCATCACGTCGATGCGGTGGAAGTAGCCGCTCGGCGCCTCCGGTATGCCATCGCCGGCCGACCGCATTCCGTCGGTTGTCACCCTCGGTGCGCAGCCGGTCCCTAACACAACATCCACAGGCTTATCCCCAGTGTGGATAAGTGCTCGAACCTGTGGATAACTTTGCTGGATCCTCGGTTCCGGCCCAGGTCGACGCGGGTGAGTACGCCGCGCCGTCGATGCTGCGCGTACGGTTGGCGGGATCGTTCAGGTGTGCGGTGTGCACCGCCGTACCGGACACGGCCAGCGCCAAGACCAGCGCCATGGTGCCGAACCCGAGTCCGTTGAGCAGCCGCACCTGCTGCTCCCGCGGGGCCGCGGCCCGCCCCAGGCCGCGGATGATCTCCGGGGCGAATGCGTAGACCGCGCCGATCACGGCTCCGGCCACCGCGCCCCCGACGTGGTCGCGCCAGTCGATGCCGGTGTTCTGGATCGGGATCACGATGTTGATGACCAGCACCACCATGATCATCCCGGGGTCCAGGATCTTGCGCCGCAGCCCGATCACCACCAGGCAGCCGAACACCGCGGAGATCGCTCCGGAGGCGCCCAGGCTCGCCGGGCTGACCGGGGTCATGAACCAGTACGAGGTCACCGCGCCGGCCAGGCCGCCGATCACATAGACCAGGGTGAAGCGCAGCCGGCCCAGCATCGCCTCCAGCATCGGGCCGATGAAGAACAGCGAGATCATGTTCGAGGCGATGTGCACCAGGTTCGCGTGCAGGAACATCGACGTGAACAGCCGGTACCACTCGCCGTTGGCCACGCCTATCGGCTCGCCGTCCACCCAGTGCGCCTTGGCGATCAGCTCCAGCCGCATGTCCAGGGTGTTGACCTGGTACACCCCGCCACCGGCCGCGCCAACCTGGGAGGTGCCCACGATGTGCTGCAGCCCGAACATCACGAAGTTCAGGGCGATCAGGGTGTAAGTGACCACCGGGACCACGCGCGGTCGCAGTACGCCGCCGAACGGTGTCCGGGCCTGGCGCACCTGCTGATTGCCGCCGCGCACGCACTCCGGGCACTGGAAGCCCACCGAGGCCGGGACCATGCAGTCCGGGCAGATCCGCCGGTTGCAGCGGGTGCACCGGATGTGCGCCTCACGCCCGGGGTGCCGGTAACAGACGGGAAGGTCGGTCGCGGGCGCGGGCTGGCTGCCGTAGCTGCCGGGCGGCATCGTCACGGTGATCCTTTTCCGTTCTGTGACGCGAGCGTCCCGTGAGTAAATACTGCGACGCGGAGCGTCCCGTGAGTAAACACTGCGACGCGGAGCGTCTCTTTAACGGGCGGTGGTGGGAGACGGGTGGGCGGG
>JAEKKI010000277.1 GCA_019510485.1 Catenulisporales bacterium | reverse complement strand
GGCCGCTCCCGGGAGCTGCTGGACACGTTGTCGATCCGCATCCCCAGCGTCCGCATCCCGGTGGCGTCGCTGTCCGGCGGCCAGCGGCAGACGGTCGCGATCGCCCGTTCGCTGATCGGCGACCCGAAGGTCGTGATGCTGGACGAGCCGACCGCGGCCCTGGGAGTGGAGCAGACGGCGCAGGTGCTGGACCTGGTCGAGCGGCTGCGCGACCGGGGCCTGGGCGTGATCCTGATCAGCCACAACATGGTGGAGGTCATGGCGGTCGCCGACACCGTCGCGGTGTTGCGCCTGGGCCGCAACAACGGGTTCTTCCAGGCCGGGCAGACCAACCAGCAGGAGATCATCTCGGCGATCACCGGTGCCACCGACAACGCCGTCACCCGCCGCGCCGCGCGAGTCGAAGGTCAGTGAACGCCCAGAAGGACGCCCAAGGACACTGAGGACATTCCATGAGCGAGAACCCCACCACCCCCCACGACGGGGCCGGCGGCACCCCGCGCGACCCGGCCGGACCGGGCGGGCCGGCCGGGTCGCGCGGACCGGGCGGCTCCGGCGCCGGCTCCGAGCGCGAGGCCGGCCTGGAGACCATCGAGACGATGGTCCCGGCCGCCGGTTCCGCGGCCGATCCGCGGCTGCTGGTCCGCGCCGGCGGGGTGACGGGGTACGAAAAAGAGTTCATGCGCCGGGTCAAGGGCGGTGAGCTGGGGACGCTGCCGGTGATCGCGGCACTGGTGCTCATCTGGATCGTGTTCTGGGCGCTGAACTCCACTTTCCTGTCGGCGCAGAACCTGTCGAACCTGTCGCAGCAGATCGTCGGCACCGGCATGATCGCCCTGGGTGTGGTGTTCGTGCTGCTGCTCGGCGAGATCGACCTGTCGGTGGGCTCGGTGTCGGGCCTGGCGGCGGCGGTGTTCGCGGTGGTCAGCGTCAACCACGGGGTGAACGAATACCTGGCGCTGGCGCTGGCGCTGTTCACCGGCTGCGCCACCGGTCTGATCCACGGTTTCTTCTTCGCCAAGATCGGGGTGCCGGCGTTCGTGGTCACCCTGGCCGGCAACCTGGCGTGGAACGGCCTGATGCTGAATGTGCTGGGCGCCTCCGGCACCGTCAACCTGCCGAACGACGGCATCGTGTCCAAGCTCTACAACACCTTCTACGGCCAGGTCGCCGCCGCCTACTCGGTGGCGGCGATCGCGGTGGCGCTGTACGCGGTGGTGGCGATGGCCGGGCGCGCCCGCCGGGTGCGGGCCTCGGTGCCGACGCAACCGGCCGGGGAGATCGTGGCGCGCACGATCGCGCTGGCCGTCGTGGCGTTCGGGGCGGCGTACGTGGTCAACCAGTACAAGGGCCTGCCGCTGGCGCCGCTGATCTTCTTGATCTTCATCGTGGTGGGCGACTTCATCTTGCGCCGCACCGTCTACGGCCGCCGGATCTTCGCCGTCGGCGGCAGTATCGAGGCGGCGCGCCGGGCCGGTATCAGCGTGCCGTTCATCCGCATCACCGTGTTCGCGATCTCCGGTGGCATGGCCGCGGTGGGCGGGCTGTTCCTGGCCGGGCAGATCGAGTCGGCCTCGCAGACCTCCGGCGGCGGCAACCTGCTGATGAACTCCATCGCCGCGGCCGTCATCGGCGGCACGAGCCTGTTCGGCGGACGCGGCAAAACATGGTCGGCGCTGCTCGGTGCGCTGGTCATCGGCTCCATCCAGTCCGGCATGAACATCCAGGGCCTGTCGAACAGCATCCAGTTCATGATCACCGGCGCGGTGCTGCTGGCGGCGGTGGTGATCGACTCGGTGGCACGGCGGACACAGAAGGCCTCCGGCCGCGCCTGAGCCGCGGCGGCGCCGATCGGCTGTCGAAGCGCTTGCGTTCGCACAGTGGCCCTTGTGCCCCTGTGCGACCCGGTACCGTTTGGGTATTGCCGCATACCGGAGGGGACGGGCCACAGGTGTTCCAGGCCACCGCGCTCGATGCGCGCGCGCTGACCGATGAGCGGCGGGCGGTACTGGCCGCCAGACTCACCGCCGCGGTGTTCGCCGCCGGCCCGCCGCCGCCGGGAACCGTGCGGCCGCCGCTGGCCGGCAGCCCCGCCGACCAAGTGGACACCCTGGGCAACCCGTACTGGCGGATAGTGCGGAACCTGCCCACCGAGGCCGGCGCGGACGGCGACGCGCCGACGACGTCGTGGACGTTCGCCGCCACCGGCGTGCGGAACAAGGTGCGCGCGGCCGGGCTGGACCGGGGCGCGTTGTGCCGCCGCTACAGCTGGTCCATCCCCACCCCCGGCGACATCGCCTGGATCGCCGAGGTCGCCGGCAGCCGCGGCGTGGTCGAACTCGGCGCCGGCGGCGGCTATTGGGCGGCGCTGATGCGCGCCGCCGGCATCGACACCCTGGCCTACGACCCGTACCCGGCGTGCCGCACCAACGGCTGCGCCACCCGCGCTCACACCACCGTCGAATCCGGCGACGACACCGTGGCCGCGCAGCACGGCGATCGTGCCCTGTTCTTGTGCTGGCCGAGCAACAACGACCGGTGGGCGGCGCGCGCCCTGGCCGGCTACCGCGGCGACACCCTCGTCTACGCCGGTCAGGACGCGGACGGCTGCACCGCCGACGACGCGTTCTTCGAACTGTTGGAGCGGGACTGGGAGCTGGTCGACACCAGCGGCGGGCACGTCACCTTCCGCGGCGTGCCGTGCCGGCTCACAGCGTGGCGACGCTGAGCGCCGCGCCCACCCCGGCCAGGGGCTCGGACCGGCGAAGGCTACCGCTTGATCCCGACCCCGGCGTGACCGTAGTCCAGCGCCAGCTCCGCAGCCCCGAGCTCACGGTAGGGCCGCCAAGCCGGAATGATCACGACACCGGGGTCGATCAGCTCGGTCCCGGCGAAGAACCCCTCGATCTCGGACTTGTCCCGCAGCACGAGCTGGGAGGTGGCGTTGTTCCACCCCTCCCGGGCGGCGCCGAACTTACCGACCTCGTGCCCCTCGGAGGCGTGGGAGACGACCAGCGCGCTACCGGGCGTGACAGCCTCCACGAACTCCGCGGCGACGGCGTGGGCGTCCTCGGCATCGGAGACGAAGTGCAGCACCGCGACCATCAGCACGGCGATCGGCCGATCGAAATCAAGCACCGAATGGACCGTGCCGCCTTCCAAGATGGTCTTCGGCTCGCGCACATCGGCCTGCACGACAGCGGTCAGAGCCGCTTCGGACCCCGAAAGCAGCGCCCGGGAGTGAGCCGAGACGATGGGATCGTAGTCGACATACACGACGCGGGCCTCAGGGTGCACAGCGCGAGCGATCTCCCCGGTGTTGCCGGGGCCGGGAATCCCGGTGCCGATGTCCAGGAACTGCGTGATCCCGGCCTCGGCGAGGTGGCGCACGGCACGGCCGAGGAACGCCCGGTTGGCCCGGGCCATGGCGCGCAGCTCGGGCATCGCGGCCAGCGCCTTGTCGGCGGCCTCGCGGTCGACGTCGAAATTGTCCTTGCCGCCGAGCAGGTAGTCATAGATCCGGGCGGGATGGGCCTTGGAGCGGTCGATCTCCGGCGGCGCCCACTCCGGCAGCAGCGCGCCGATATCCCGGCCCAGCGGCTCCTCGGTCATAATCGCACTCCCCTCTCCGCGCGGTGGCGCGCGGATAGCGCGTGTGGATCAGGGTAGCCGAAGATCATCGAGGGTTGATATCCGGCTCCGACACCCACCGGCGGCCGCCCGTAGACTTCATCGGATGCGCATTCTGATGCTTGGCGGCACCCGCTTCATCGGCCGAACCGTCGTCCAGGACGCCTTAAGCCGCGGCCACGAGGTGACCCTGTTCAACCGCGGCCGCTCCGCACCCGAGGCGTTCACGCAGCTGACCCTGCTCACCGGCGACCGGGACACCGACGACTACGCCTCGCTGAGCACCGGCTCCTGGGACGCGGTGGTCGACACCAGCGCCTACGTCCCCCGCCACGTCAACCGCGCGATGGACGCCCTGGGCGACCGCGTCGGCCGCTACGTGTTCATCTCCAGCCACGCCGTCTACCGCCGCGGCGACATCGGCCCCGGCAGTAACGAGGACACCCCGCGCCGCACCCCGGTCCGCGACACCGAAGAACTGTCAGAGGCCACCTACGGCCCGCTCAAAGCAGCCTGCGAAGACGACGTGCTCGCCCGCTTCGGCGACGCCGCGACCATCGTGCGCCCCGGCAAGGTCGCCGGCCCCGGCGACCCGGCCAACGGCCTGACCTACTGGGTACGCCGCGCCACCGGCGGCGGCCGGGTCGCGCTGCCGGGCCGCCCGGAGCAGCCGGTGCAGGTCATCGACTGCCGCGACCTGGCCCGGCTCATCATCGCCCTGATCGAGGACGGCCGCGCGGGCGCCTTCCACGCCGTGGGCCCGGCCACGCCGGTCACGATGGCCGACGTCATCGGCACCTGCGCCGCCGTCGCCGGAACGCGGGTGCAGATCGTCCCGGTGCCGCGCGAGGCCTCGCCGGACTTGTTCTTCCCCCTGGTGCGCGACGTCGAGCAATGGTCGGGGCAGCAGCGCGACCCGGCGCGCGCCGTGGCGGCCGGGATGCCTCAGACGCCGCTGGCCACGACGATCGCCGACGTGCTCGACTGGGACCGGGGGCGGGGCCGGCCGCCGCTGGGGTTCGGGTTCACGCCGGAGCAGGAGGCCGCGGTGCTGGCCGAGTACGCGCCGGAAAGCTGATCCCTCTGCCCTGATTCAAGCCGCGACGTCTGATTTCAAGCCGCGACGTCTACGACGTGCTCAGCGGACCCGCCGGTGCGGTGGCCGCGGCGGGCTACCAACACCTCGTCCATATGGCTCTCGGCCCAGTCCTGAAGCGCCCGCATGACCGGCAGCAGGCTGGCACCCAGCGCCGTGAGACGGTATTCGACCTGCACCGGGACGTCGGCGGTGACGGTGCGGGTCAGCAGCCCGTCGCGCTGCAAGCGGCGCAGGGTCTGGGTGAGCATCTTCTGCGTGACGCCGGCGATGGTGCGGCTCAGCTCGCCGTAGCGCAGCGGGCCGTCGGCCAAAGCGGTGAAGATCAGGCTGACCCACTTGTCGCTGATGGCGTCCAACAGCTGGCGGGTGGGGCATTCGGCGACGTAGGCGTTGTATTTCCGCTTGGCCTCGGCGCGGCGCTCGGCGGCGGTCTGGGTGGCCATGGCGCTCCCCCTGTGCTGGCTCGCTGGCGGCAGTCGGTTTTCCACTGTAACCCGGCCGCCGCGCGGTGTTCCGGTCGGCCTTGGGACACCAGGCATCCACCCCGGCTTCACCTTTAATCGATTGGACTCGAAGCGCAAAATACCTTAGAATCTAAGCCATAGAGCCGATACGATCAGATGGATCCAAGGAGTCAACGATGAACTTCGCCCCGTCCTACGACCTGGCCGCCGCCCACGCCCGACTGGCCGAGCTCCACAAGCAGGCCGCGCAGGCCCGACTGGCCCGCCTGGCGAAGAAGAGCCGCAAGGCCTAAGCCGGCACCCACAGCAGACACCAAGCGGCGGGGCCGCCCGGATCGATCCGGGCGGCCCCGCCGCTTCGTCGGCCAAAAGCTCAGCCCAAGCCGCAACCGACCACGACCGTGGCCTCCAGATCATCATCGGCGACGACCCACGCATCGAACCCGGCAACGTCGAACGCGGCAAGCGTGGCATCGGCCTGCCCGGCACTGGTCTCGATCAGCAGATGCCCGCCGGGCGCGAGCCACCGCGGCGCCCCGGCGACGATCCGGCGCTGTACCGCCAAACCATCGACGCCGCCGTCCAAGCTCGCCAACGGCTCATGGGCACGCGCCTCGGCCGGCAGGGTAGCGATCGCAGAGGTCGGAACATAAGGCGCATTGGCGACAAGCAGATCGACACGGCCGCGCAACCCGGCCGGCAGCGCTTCGAACAGGTCGCCCTCGTGAACCCGGGCCCGGTCGCCGAACGGCGCCAGATTGCGGCGCGCATAAGAGATCTGGGCCGGATCGATGTCGGCGGCATGGACCACCGCACCGGGCAGCCGAACGGCCAAAGCGGTTGCCACAGGTGCCGCGCCACAGCACAGATCCACCACCACCGCGGCGCCGCGCCCCACCCGCGCAGCGGTCTGCACCAAGAACTCCGAGCGCCGCCGCGGCACGAACACACCCGGCCCCACAGCGATCCGCAGACCACAGAACCGCGCCCAGCCCACAACGTGCTCCAGCGGCTCCCCGGCACAGCGCCGCGCCACCAAGTCATCCAACAACTCCCCCGACGACCACCGGTCGCCGGCCTCGATCAACAACGCCGCCTCATCCTCGGCGAACACACAACCGGCAGCACGCAACCGCGCCACCACCACATCCGCCATCACCACATCCGTCACCGACACTCCGCCCTGAACACCGCCGCCACCGGGCCTCACCGCGCGAACACCCCGGCCAGCGCATACGCCGGCGACTTATCAAGATGCTGACGCCCCAGATCGTACCGCTCGGTGGTGGCCGAGTTCGCATGACCCATATACACCTGGATATCGCGCAGCGGCACCCCGGCGTCCAACAACATCGTCGTACAGGCATGACGCAGCGAATGCGGGCTGATGCGCTTGGCCAGGCCCGCGGCCCTGGCGCAGCTCTCGACGATCCACTCCACCTGATAGCGGGTCAGGCGCGCGCCGTCCGGACCGGTGAACACCGGCCCCGCCACCGGCGCGACACCGCCGGCTTGCGCGGCCCGTTCGGCCAGCCACGCGTCCAAGCACCCGGCCGCCGGCGGCGCCATGGCCTGGTCCTGCTCCTCACCGCCCTTGCGGCGCAGCCGCACCACCCGGTGCCCGCGCTGCGTGGACAGGTCCTCCAGGTCGATACCGCACAGCTCGGAGACCCGCAGCCCCTGATACAGCAGCACCGCGATCACCGCCTCGTCCCGGGCCCCGCGCTCGGCCGCCACACGCAGCAGCGCCGCGGACTCCTCACGGTCCGGACCCAGCGTCTGCGACTTGCGCGACACCTTCGGCAGATGCAGCGCCTTGTCCCTGGCCGGGACCGGACTGGTCGCGGCATGACCGGCATCGACGGCATAGGCGTAGAAGTTCCGCACCGCGGAGATCTTGCGCGCCAGCGTCGCCGGCCGGGCCCGGCCGTCATCGGCCAGATGCACCGCCCAGGCGTCCACGTGCGCGCGCACCGCGTCGAAGGGATCGACGTCGAACAGCGCACACCACGCGAACCACTGCCTGAGGTCCACCGCGTACGCCGACGCCGTGGTGGGCTTGTAGGTAAGCAGGAACAACGCCGCGACCTGCTCGGCACTCGCACCGCCACCACCGCCCGAGGCCGCCGCGGCGATAGAGCCGGACACCACCGTCACGGAGGCCGAAGCGGGCTCGGGTTCACGGCTCACGGAATCGCTCACGCCCATCATTGTGGCCGCCGGGACCCACCCTCCCGCCACACCGCGACCGCCTCATCGGCGTCGACCCGTGGAATCACCACCGACGGCCCCGGCTGAGGCGTGCGCCGGGCGACGTCGGCACGCCCCTCGTAGTCGGCGATCGCAGCACGCAGCGACGCCTCGCCGGCAGCCCGGCGGCCCTCGACCAGGCCTTTGCGCAGATCCTGCGCTTCACGGCGCAGCGCCAGCGGAAGCGGCAGGGCGTGGACGCCGACGCCTTCGCGCGCGGCGAGTTCGGCAAGCCACCAATCCTCGCGATAGGGCTGACCGTCCCCGGGCAAAGGCTTACCGGAAAGCGGATTGTCTTCGAAGGCGCCGCCCTGCTCGGCGTCACGGACCTGCTTGTCGACGCCGGCGGCGAAGCGCTCATGCCAGGAACTCATGCTCTATTGTCGCAAAACGCTTCCGTGCTCTCCCCCTAGGCAGCCCGCACACAGCCGGCACACCGGCAGCGGCGGGCGCGCCCCCCTGGCCCCGCGACGCACCGGATCCGTACAGTGGGACCCAACAAGGTTACCGGGCGGTAGGTGAGGTGGAGCGGCGATGGACGACACAAACCCCGCGAACCCCGCCACCGCCGAAGCCAAGCACTACGACCTGGTACTGTTCGGCGCCACCGGCTTCACCGGCTCCCTGGTCGCCGACTACCTCGCCGAACACGCCCCGCCCACCGCCCGCTGGGCCCTGGCCGGCCGCTCCGAA
>JAEKKI010000306.1 GCA_019510485.1 Catenulisporales bacterium | reverse complement strand
GCCGGGGTCGGAGCCGGAGCCGGGTCCGGCGGTTCCGGCGGCCCGGGCGGCGGTCCCGGCGGCGGCCACGGTGGCGGTGGTGGCGGTGGTGGCCGTGGCGCCGGCGGACGCGGCGGCGACTGGAACGACCGCCAAGGACGGCAGGGTTCGAACAACCGCCGCGGGGCCCAGGGCGCGGGCTCCGGTGGCCGCGGCACCTACGATTCCGCGGCTTCCGGCGGCCTGTTCGGCGCCGCGGCGGCGACCGTTCCCGGCCCCCGCGATCCCATCGCAGGCGCCGAACGCGAAGCGCTGAAGGCGGCGCTGCAATTCCCGCAACTGGCCGGCGCCACCTTCGACGGCCTGGCGCCCGAGGAATTCACGGTTCCCGCCTACGCCGCGGTCTGCGCCGCCGTCCGCGCCGCCGGCGGCTGTGTCACCGGCCATGACGACAACTGGACCGGGCGGGTCCAGGATCAGGCCCCTGACGACGCCATTCGCGGCCTGGTCACCGAACTCACCGTGGAAGCCGTGCATTCACGCGGACCGGCCGATGAACGGTATGTCGCCGAAGTCATGACAAGGGTGCGCATCCACACCGTGGACCGGCGAATCAAGGACGTGCGGTCCAAACTGCAGCGGATCAATCCCGTTGCCCAGCAAGAGGAATACAACAAACTTTTCGGCGAGCTGGTCGCCCTGGAGCAATATAAGCGTGGCCTGGCCGAAGTCTCATAACGGTCACGGCCAGGTGTCCGGCAGGCGAAGCTGATCTTGCTCGGATTTCCGCCATCTGGGATAGGTCGGCGGCGCGTGGGGTAAGCGTGTGGCGAAGACGTCGCGATCCCCCACTTGGAGCTTGTCGTGAACAGTGCTGTCGCACAGGGACCGGTGGCCCTCCTCGATACCCTCGCGCCAACCAGCCCCACCTCCTCCTCCGCGCTCCTGGCCAGTCCCACCCTGGCCCTGGACGAACCGGAGGAGCTCGGCGCCCTGCGGATCACGGGTCCCGCCGCCCCGGAGATCGCAGAGCTCGAAGCGGTGCTGGAAGAGGAATCGGAGACCGAGCCGGAGAAGGAGGCCGAGGCCGACTCGAAAGTCAACGCCTGGGCCGATTCCGCCGGACCGGCCGGGGACTTGTTCCGCCAGTACCTGCGCGAGATCGGGCGGGTGCCGCTGCTGAACGCGGTCCTGGAGGTGGAACTCGCCCAGGCCGTCGAGGCCGGCCTGTTCGCCGAGGAGAAGCTCACCTACGAGACCAACCTCAAGCCGCAACTGCGGCGGGAACTGGCGATCCTGGTCCTGGAAGGCCAAGCCGCCAAGCGCCGGCTGATCGAAGCCAACCTGCGCCTGGTCGTGTCGATAGCCAAACGCTATCTGGGCCGCGGCATGTCGATCCTGGACCTGGTCCAGGAAGGCAATCTCGGCCTGATCCGCGCCGTGGAGAAGTTCGACTACACCCGCGGCTACAAGTTCTCCACCTACGCGACCTGGTGGATCCGGCAGGCGATGAGCCGCGCGCTGGCCGACCAGGCCCGCACGATCCGGGTGCCGGTGCACGTGGTCGAGCTGATGAACCGCGTCGTGCGGCTGCAGCGCCGGCTGCTGCAGGAGAACGGCGTCGAGCCGACCCCCGACGACATCGCCGAGGTGCTCGGCGTGGCCTGCGAGCGCGTCGTGGAAGTCCTGCGCCTGGCCCAGGAACCGGTGTCGCTGCACGCCCCGGTCGGCGAGGAAGACGACGTGGCGCTCGGCGACCTGATCGAGGACGCCGACGCGGTGTCCCCGGCCGACTCGGTCGCCGTCGTGATGCTCCGCGAGCACCTGGACGCGCTGCTGTCGACTCTCGGCGAACGCGAGAAGCGGGTGGTGCAACTGCGCTACGGCCTCACCGACGGCCAGCCGCACACCCTGGAGGAGATCGGGCGCACCTTCGGCGTCACCCGCGAGCGGATCCGGCAGATCGAAGCTAAGACTTTGGCCAAGCTCCGCGGGCACACCTACGCCGATCAGTTGCTTGACTACCTGCGATAGCAGCGGGTTACCGACAGGTAGCCGGCTCATACTGAAAAAGGGCTGAAACGGTTGGGCGACACCGGTTTCCGGCGCGCGGCGCATACGGCATGATCTGGCGTCATGCCGATCGTCGCGGGTATCGATTCCTCGCCCAGCACCACCCGGGTAGTCGTCTGTGACGC
>JAEKKI010000305.1 GCA_019510485.1 Catenulisporales bacterium | reverse complement strand
CCGGCAGCGCCCCGATCAACCTGTACAAGAACAACACCGACAACAAGGGCGCCTCCTACGGCTCGCACGAGAACTACCTCATGCAGCGCAGCACGCCCTTCGCCGACATCGTCCGCAACTTGACTCCGTTCTTCGTCTCCCGGCAGGTCGTCTGCGGCGCCGGCCGCGTGGGCGTCGGGCAGGACGGCCGGGCGAACGGGTTCCAGCTCTCGCAGCGTGCTGACTTCTTCGAGGTCGAGGTGGGCCTGGAGACCACGCTCAAGCGGCCGATCATCAACACCCGGGACGAGCCGCACGCCGACCCCGAGCGCTACCGCCGGCTGCACGTCATCATCGGCGACGCCAACCTGGCCGAGATCTCCGTCTACCTGAAGATGGGCACCACGGCGCTGGTCCTGGCGATGATCGAGGAGCGCTTCATGTCCACCGACCTGTCGGTGGACCAGCCGGTGCGCACCCTGCACCAGGTCAGCCACGACCCCGCGCTGCGCCATCTCGGACGACGTCACCAAGGACGTCCTGGAGCGCTGGGAGTCCGTCCTGTCGCGCCTGGAGTCCGATCCCATGTCGCTGTCCCGGGAGCTGGACTGGGTCGCCAAGTACGAGATCCTGCTCGGCTACCGCAAGCGGGACGGCCTGGACTGGGATTCCTCGCGGCTGCAGCTGGTCGACCTGCAGTACTCCGACGTCCGGCCGGAGAAGGGCCTGTACCAGCGCCTGGCGGCCCGCGGGCGCTTCGAGCGCATCACCACCGACCAGGAGATCCGGCGGGCCGTGGACCACCCGCCGGAGGACACCCGGGCCTACTTCCGGGGGCGGTGCCTGGACAAGTACGCCGACTCCGTGGCCGCCGCGTCCTGGGACTCGGTGATCTTCGACGTGCCGGGCCGGGAGTCGCTGCAGCGGGTGCCCACCCTGGAGCCCACCCGGGGAACCAAGCAACACGTCCAGGCGTTGATCGATCGGAGCCGTACCGCGGAGGATCTGGTGCGGGCGCTGACCGAGGGGTGACCGAATACTGAGACATCGCGTCCCATATCCCGGACCAGCGCCCCTGCGGCGCTGGTCCGGATAGTTTCACGGGTTGTAATTATTGGATGAGCCTGATCGAGAGTGGAATACCTCCGTTCGGGGGAAGTTGAAGCTAGAGTGAGGAAGATCGGCAACCGCCGAGGAGTGGGAGAGGGCTGAGATGGCAGCGGACGAACGCGGCGGCCAGCAGCACGCCAACCGCGACAAGGAAGAGGTCGAGGAGACCGCCCCGGAGGCGAACAGCGACCTGAAGGAGCGTCAGGAGAAGCTCTCCGAGGACGTGGACTCCATGCTGGACGAGATCGACGAGGTGCTGGAGTCCAACTCCGAGGACTTCGTCCGGGGCTTCGTCCAGAAGGGTGGCCAGTGACCTTCGCGATCAACTAGGGTCGCGGTCAATCAAGGTCCGAAAACGAGCCGAGACTTATAGAAGGGGATTGCTGAAGTGGAATCCAAAGCGGACTGGAGCACTCGGGGCGGCCTGCCGCAGGCGTTCCTCACGCCCGGCATCTCCTCCTTCAGCGAGTTCCTGAAGGGATTCGCCCCCGAGTACCTGCCCGCCGGGCGCACCCTGCCGCCCGGCGCGACCGTCGAGGCGCCGCACGGCACCACCATCGTCGCCCTGGCCTTCCCCGGCGGGGTGCTGATGGCCGGCGACCGGCGGGCCACCATGGGCAACATCATCGCCCAGCGGGACATCGAGAAGGTGTTCCCGGCCGACGAGTTCTCCGCGGTCGGCATCGCCGGCAGCGCCGGCATGGCCGTGGAGATGGTCCGGCTGTTCCAGCTGGAGCTGGAGCACTACGAGAAGATCGAAGGCGTCACCCTGTCCACCGAGGGCAAGGCCAACCGGCTGGCCACCATGATCCGCGGCAACCTGGGCCTGGCCATGCAGGGCCTGGCCGTGGTGCCGATGTTCGCCGGCTACGACGCCGAGACCGAGCAGGGCCGCATCTACAGCTACGACGTCGTCGGCGGGCTCTATGAGGAGACCGACTTCTACTCGGTCGGCTCCGGCTCGATGTTCGCCCGCGGCGCCCTGAAGAAGCTGTACCGCCCCGACTTCAGCGCCGAGGAGGCCGCCGTCGCGGCCGTGCAGGCGCTCTACGACGCCGCCGACGACGACTCGGCCACCGGCGGCCCCGACCTGTTCCGCAAGATCTTCCCGGTCGTCGCGGTGGTCACCGAGGACGGCTACCGGCGGCTGCCGGACGAGGAACTGTCCGCGCTCGTGATGGGTGTCATGGATGCCCGGCGCGCCGTTCCCGACGGCCCCCGTGCGCCGCTGCGATAGCTTTTCAGTCTCGCATCGCATCGCAGCAGTCTCATCCGTCTCTTGCAGGTTCCGGTCAGTCAGGAGTGACCCGTCGTGACGACGCCGTTCTACGTCTCGCCCGAGCAGATCATGAAGGACCGGGCGGAGTACGCCCGCAAGGGGATCTCCCGCGGCCGGTCGGTCGCGGTCATCTTCTATGACAAGGGCATCCTGTTCGTCGGGGAGAACCCGTCGCGGGCCCTGCACAAGATCTCCGAGATCTACGACCGCATCGCCTTCGCCGCGGCCGGCCGCTACAACGAGTACGAGCAGCTGCGCATCGCCGGCGTCCGGCACGCCGACATGCGCGGCTACGTCTACGACCGCCG
>JAEKKI010000304.1 GCA_019510485.1 Catenulisporales bacterium | reverse complement strand
TCGGGCCGGGCTCCGGCGAGATCCAGGATGACTTCGGCGTCGCCTGCGTTCGCTTGGACCCGGACGGCGCCGCCGAGGTCGTGTGGGTCCACCGGATCTGTCCGACCCGCGGCAGGGTGCTGTCCGTGCCGTTCACCGACCGGCGCTTCGGCGAGATCGTGGTGCACGACGGCGCTCCTATCGGCGAGCGCAGAGTTGGCGAGGACGCCTTCCCGGTCTTCGACGAACTGGCGCTGTGGCGGAGTTCGGACACGGCGACCTGGCGCGCGCAGGTGACGGCTCCGGGCGAGGCGGACATGGACGCGCTGAGCGAGGCGTTCGCTGCCCGGGAACTGGCGATGGAGCCGGCGGACAGCCTCAAGTTCCACTGCAAGTGCTGTAGCGAGGGCTCGATCGCGACCAATCGCACGGTGCTCACCGGCGCGCGGGATGTGCTGCTGGCGGCGCCGGACGAGGTCACTGCCCGGTCTGTGCTCGACGCCTGGGCGGCCGGCGGTGCGGGGCGGGCTTGGCATGCGATTCATGCCAAGGCAGAGGTTGTCACTCCCGAAACCCCCTAGCGCACCCTACCCGCCCTTGTGAGACCATGCCTGCCGTAGGCGACGCCTGCCCCGAACGCGGCTAGAGATCGTTCGGCATGTTCGAACGCGAGGGACTCCCTTGGGCTATCTCACTCTCCTCCGCCTGCCCGACATCACCCGCCTGCTCGCCGGATCGCTCATCGGCCGACTGCCCGGCGGCATGTCGATCCTCATGATCCCGCTCGCGCTGCGGCACTCCGGCCTGGACTACGGCTTCGTCGGCATCGCCTCCGGGACGCTGGCCGTGGCCGCCGCGGCCGGCGGGCCGGTCCTGGGGCGGCTCGTGGACCGGGTCGGGCAGGTCAGGGTCCTGGTTCCGGCCGCCGCCGGGTCCGGACTCGGGTTCGCGATCCTGGCGCTGGCTCCCGGGAACCGGGTCACGGTGCTGGCCGGCGTGGTGCTGGCCGGAGCGGCCGCACCGCCGCTGGAGCCGTGCATCCGTATCCTGTGGCCGTCGCTGGTGCCGGCCGAGCGGCTGGCGTCGGCGTACTCGCTGGACTCGGCGGCGCAGGAGCTGATCTTCGTGTCCGGGCCGCTGGTGGTGGCCGGGTGCGTGGCGTGGGCCTCGCCGGCGGCGGCGCTGTGGCTGGGCGCCGTGCTCGGCGCGGCCGGGGTGCTGGTGGTCGCCACGGCGCGGCCGGTGCGGCGCTGGCGGCCCGAACCGCGCGAGGCACACTGGCTCGGACCGCTGCGCAGCCCTGGGCTGGTGGTGCTGCTGACCTCGCTCATCGGGCTCGGCATCGCGATCGGCACGCTCAACGTCGTCCTCGTCGACTACGCCGAGCACCACGAACTGCCCGGCGGCGCCGGCACGCTGTTGGCGGTCAACGCCTTCGGCTCGTTGCTCGGCGCCCTGGCCTACGGCGCGCGTAGATGGCGTGGCTCCGCACCGAATCAACTGCTGGTTCTGCGGATCGGCCTCGGCATGTCCTACGCGCTGCTGCTGTTCGTCCCGGAGCCACTGCTGATGATCGCGGTCATGGTGGTCTCCGGACTCTGCTTCGCGCCGTCACTGACAGTGCTGTTCATGCTCACCGGGGAACTCGCGCCGACGGGTACCGCCACCGAGGCGTTCGCCTGGCTGATCACGCTGTTCAGCGTCGGCGCCGCCACCGGCTCGGCGATCACCGGCTTCGTCGTCGACCACGCCGGCCTGTCCGCCGCGGCCGTGACGGCGGTCGCCGGGGTCGGCGCCGCGCTTCTCATCCAGCTCGCCGGGCGGCGGTTCCTGGCACCGGAGCAGGCCGCCGTCGAAACTCCAGTATTCATCTGATGAAACTGCCTGGTGGTCTGCCGCGCGCCGCGGCTCCTCCGGCTCTGTCCGCAGCGCGCGTCGGCCGCGTGCAGGGGCGGTAGCGGCGCGTCGATGTGGCGAACGCTTATGGACGCCGACCCCGCGAGCGAACCGTGTCTGGGTGGTGATGGGCGTCCTGGGTGTCGTGGGTCGGTGGGGTGTGATTTGTGTTGGTGGATGGCATGGGGTGTTGCCCGGCGGCGGGGGTTTTGCCGTCGGGGGTGCCGGGTCCGGTTGCTTGGGGAGGGCTCCGGGCCCGGCGGGTGCTTGTCCTCCCGGGAGGGGGAGGACCTGCTCGAGACCGGG
>JAEKKI010000276.1 GCA_019510485.1 Catenulisporales bacterium | reverse complement strand
GGGTTCAGGAGGACCTTTCGTGAGCGACGAGTACGCGGCCGAGCGGGAAGGCGAGGGCGAGCGCGCCAACCTCGCGGTCACCGAGCTGCTGGCCAAGCTCGCCGAGCGGACCAACGAGCTGCAGGGCGTGCAGGCGGAGTTGGCCGAGCGTACGAACGACCTGCAGCGGCTGCAGGCCGAGTTCAGCAACTACAAGAAGCGCGTCGAGCGCGACCGCCAGGCCGTCAAGGACGCCGCGGTGGCCGGTGCCCTCAGCGAGCTGCTGCCGGTGCTGGACGACATCGGCCGGGCCCGGGAGCACGGGGAGCTGGAAGGCGGCTTCCGGCAGGTCGGCGAGTCCTTCGAGGCGGTGGTGGCCAAGCTCGGCCTGGTCCGGTTCGGCGCCGCCGGCGAGGTGTTCGACCCCAACCTGCACGAGGCGCTGATGAGCACCACGTCCCCGGACGTGGACGAGGTGACCGTGGCGACGCTGTTCCGCCCCGGCTACCGGATCGGTGAGCGCATCGTGCGCCCGGCGCAGGTGCAGGTCGCCGAGCCCGGCCCGGCACCGGAGGCCGAGGAGGTGCCCGCTCCGCCGGCACCGGCACCGGCGTCGGCCTCGGCTTCGAGCAAGGCGTCCGGTGAGAGCACCTCACCGAGCGCGAGCGCGAGTGCCGCATCAGCGAAGAAGAAGACGGCATCGAGCGGGGACGCCGAGCCGTCCGGGTCGGCCGACCGTGCTGATCAGACCGATCAGTCGGAGCCGGTCGAGTCCGCCCCGGATGTCGACGACGACGACGATTCGGGGCTGTGAACCCGGCGGCGGCGAAGGCGAAGGCGTGATTCCGAAGGCAGGATCTGGACGGGAGGCGTTGGTTTAGGTGGCCGTCAACAAGGACTATTACAAGATCCTCGGTGTCTCGAAGGACGCACCGGCCGCCGACATCAAGAAGGCCTACCGGAAGCTGGCGCGCCAGTACCACCCGGACGCGAACAAGGGCGACGCGGCGTCGGAGGAGAAGTTCAAGGAGATCTCCGAGGCCTACGACGTCCTGTCGGACGACAAGCGCCGCAAGGAGTACGACGACTCGCGCTCGGTGTTCGGCAACGGCGGCTTCCGCGGCCCCACCGGCGGTGCGCCCGGCGGTTTCAACTTCGACATCTCGGACCTGCTCGGCGGCCTGTTCAACCGCGGCGGCGGCCCGACCACGACCACCGGCGGGCGCAGCACCCAGGCCCGGCGCGGCGCGGACGTGGAGTCGGAGGTGACGCTGAAGTTCAGCGACGCCATCGAGGGCGCCACGGTGTCGCTGCGCCTGACCTCGGACACCCCGTGCTCGGCGTGCTCGGGCACCGGGGCCAAGGCCGGCACCACCCCGCGGGTGTGCCCGACCTGTTCGGGCACCGGCCAGGTGAGCCGCAACCAGGGCGGCTTCGCCTTCTCCGAGCCCTGCCGGGACTGCAAGGGCCGCGGCCTGCTGGTCGACGACCCCTGCCCGGTGTGCCACGGCTCGGGCCGGGCCGCCAGCTCCCGCACCATCTCGGCCCGCATCCCGGCGGGCGTCCGCGACGGCCAGCGCATCCGGCTCAAGGGCAAGGGCGCCTCCGGCGAGCGCGGCGGCCCGGCCGGCGACCTGTATGTGGTGGTCCACGTGAGCCCGCACCCGGTCTTCGGACGCGAGGACGACAACCTGACCGTCACCGTGCCCGTCACCTTCCCCGAGGCGGTGCTGGGCGCGGACATCCAGGTGCCCACCCTGGGCGGCATGCCGGTCACCGTGAAGCTGCCGCCCAACTCGCAGAACGGCCGGGTGCTGCGCGTGCGCGGCCGCGGCGTGCTGCGCAACGACGGCACCAAGGGCGACCTGCTGGTGCGCTTCGAGATCGCGGTTCCGGCCGAGATCGGCGAGGACGCCCGTACGGCGCTGAAGAAGTACCAGGAGGCGACCGGCAACCACCACCCGCGGGCGGAGCTGCTGGAAGCCGCGAAGGGAGAGTGACGTAGATGCCGTCGAAGAATCCTTTCCTGCCGCTGACCGAGGAGACGCCCGTCTACGTCATCTCCGTCGCCGCGCAGCTGGCCGGCATGCATCCGCAGACGCTGCGCCAGTACGACCGGCTGGGCATCGTGTGCCCGGAGCGCACCGGAGGCGGCGGGCGGCGGTACTCGGCGCGCGACATCGAGACGCTGCGCGAGGTGCAGCGGCTGTCCCAGGACGAGGGCGTGAACCTGGCCGGGATCAAGCGGATCCGCGAGCTGGAGGATCAGGTCGCGGCGCTGTCCCGGCGGGTCGCCGAGCTGGAGGCGGCGGCGCTGTTCCCGGCCCGGGCCGCCGCGGCGTCGGCCGGGCCGCAGCCTGGAACGCAGTCGATACCGCAGCCGGCCTCGCCGCTGCCGCCCCCGCCACCGGGATACCGCGGCGACCTGCTGCCGGCGCTGCCCGCGACGTTCACCACCGCGCTGGCGGTGTGGAAGCCGCAGGGCAAGTGAGACACGAGCGCTACACATAGCGTTGAGCTCTGAACAACTGACAACTGAATGTCGGGGGGCTGATCTCTTGGAGGTTTCACCGTGGATTCGCAGAAGCTGACGACCAAGAGCCAGGAGGCCCTGAGCGTCGCGGTCCGCGAGGCCACGCGCGCCGGCAACCCGCAGGTGGAGACGGTCCAGGTGCTGCTGGCGCTGCTGGGCCAGGCCGACGGGACCACCCGGCCGCTGTTGGAGGCGGTCGGGGCGGACCCGAAGGAGCTGCGCGAGGCCGCTGCGGCGGCCGCCTCGCGGCTGCCGTCGGCCAGCGGCTCGACGGTGTCCGCGCCGACCCTGGCCCGCGGCACCCTCAACGCCCTGAACGCCGCCGGCGACGAGGCCCGCAAGCTCGACGACGAGTACGTCTCCACCGAGCACCTGCTCGTGGGCCTGGCGCTCGGCGACGACGCCACCGCCGACCTGCTCAAGCAGCGCGGGGCGACACCGCAGGCACTGCGCGAGGCGTTCACCAAGGTCCGCGGCTCGGCGCGGGTGACCTCGCAGGACCCGGAGGCCACCTATCAGGCCCTGGAGAAGTACGGCGTCGATCTGACCGCGGCCGCGCGCGACGGCAAGCTCGACCCGGTGATCGGCCGCGACGCCGAGATCCGCCGGGTGGTCCAGGTGCTGTCCCGGCGCACGAAGAACAACCCGGTGCTGATCGGCGAGCCCGGCGTGGGCAAGACCGCCGTGGTCGAGGGGCTGGCGCAGCGGGTCGTGGCCGGCGACGTGCCGGAGAGCCTGCGCAACAAGCGGCTGGTGTCCCTGGACCTGGCCGCCATGGTGGCCGGCGCGAAGTACCGGGGCGAGTTCGAGGAGCGCCTCAAGGCCGTCCTGTCCGACATCAAGGACTCCGAGGGCCAGGTCATCACCTTCATCGACGAGCTGCACACGGTCGTCGGGGCCGGCGCCACCGGCGATTCCTCGATGGACGCCGGCAACATGCTCAAGCCCATGCTGGCCCGCGGCGAGCTGCGGATGGTCGGCGCGACCACGCTGGACGAGTACCGCGAGCGCATCGAGAAGGACCCCGCGCTGGAGCGGCGCTTCCAGCAGGTGCTGGTCGACGAGCCGACGGTCGAGGACACGATCGCGATCCTGCGCGGGCTCAAGGGCCGGTACGAGGCGCACCACAAGGTCGCCATCTCCGACACCGCGCTGGTCGCCGCGGCCACGCTGTCGCACCGCTACATCACCTCCCGCTTCCTGCCGGACAAGGCCATCGACCTGATCGACGAGGCCGCCTCCCGGCTGCGCATGGAGATCGACTCCCGGCCGGTGGAGATCGACGAGCTCCAGCGCACCGTGGACCGGATGAAGATGGAGGAGCTGGCGCTGGCCAAGGAGCACGACCCGGCCTCGGCCGAGCGGCTGGCGCGGCTGCGCCTGGACCTGGCCGACCGGCAGGAGCAGCTCAACGCCCTGAACGCGCGCTGGGAGCAGGAGAAGGGCGGCCTGAACCGGGTCGGCGAGCTCAAGCAGCGGCTGGACACCCTGAAGTCGCAGGTCGAGCTGGCGCAGCGGAGCGGCGACTTCGAGACCGCCTCGCGCCTGCTCTACGCCGAGATCCCGGCGGTCGAGGCGGAGCTGACGACCGCGGCCACCACGGTCGACGCGGCCGAGGAGGTCACGCCGATGGTCAAGGAGGAGGTCGGCCCGGACGACATCGCCGAGGTGGTCGGCGCCTGGACCGGTATCCCGGCCGGCCGGCTGCTGGAGGGCGAGTCCGAGAAGCTGCTGCACATGGAGGAGCGGATCGGCGAGCGGCTGATCGGGCAGCGCGAGGCGGTGGCTGCGGTCTCCGACGCGGTGCGCCGCGCGCGGGCCGGGATCTCCGACCCGGACCGCCCGACCGGCTCGTTCCTGTTCCTCGGCCCCACCGGCGTCGGCAAGACCGAGCTGGCCAGGGCGCTGGCCGACTTCCTGTTCGACGACGAGCACGCGATGGTGCGGATCGACATGTCGGAGTACTCCGAGAAGCACTCGGTGGCCCGGCTGGTCGGCGCGCCGCCCGGCTACGTCGGCTACGAGGAGGGCGGGCAGCTCACCGAGGCCGTGCGGCGCCGGCCGTACTCGGTGGTCCTGCTCGACGAGGTCGAGAAGGCGCACCCGGAGATCTTCGACGTGCTGCTGCAGGTGCTGGACGACGGCCGGCTCACCGACGGGCAGGGCCGGACCGTGGACTTCCGGAACACGATCCTGATCCTCACCTCGAACCTGGGCACCGCGGGCTTCGACCTCACCGTCGACGAGGCGCTGGATCCGGCGCAGGCGCGCCTGGACCGGCGGCAGCGCGTGGAGCGTGTGGTGCGGGCGACGTTCAAGCCGGAGTTCCTGAACCGGCTGGACGCACAGGTGGTGTTCGACCCGCTGGGCACCGTCGAGCTGGCGAAGATCGTCGACATCCAGGTCGGCAAGCTGGCCCGGCGCCTGGCCGACCGCCGGCTGACGCTGGACGTCACGCCGGGCGCCCGGGACTGGCTGGCGATCGCCGGGTACGACCCCGCCTTCGGCGCCCGGCCGCTGCGCCGCCTGGTGCAGTCGGCGATCGGTGATCCGCTGGCGCGCATGCTGCTGGCCGGGGAGATCCGGGACGGCGGGACGGTCACGGTGGACGTGGATCTTCAGAACGACGCGCTGGAGATCGGCGCCAAGCCCTGATGCCGGGTGCGATGCGGGCTGGGATGCGGTCTCGGCGGCAGCCCGCGACGCGGACCAAAATGCGAGTGATGACCGGTCGGCGGTGCGGATAGCGTGGTGCCCATGCCATCCCCATTGCCGACCGTCACCGCCACCCGGTACGTGACCCCGCTCCGCGAGGGCGGCTCGTTGCCCGGCCTGGTCGAGGCCTCGGATCTGGGTACTTATGTGGTCAAGTTCCGCGCGGCCGGCCAGGGACGCAAAGCCCTGGTCGCCGAGGTGGTCGCCGGAGAGCTGGCGCGGGCCCTGGGACTGCCGGTGCCGGCGCTGGTCGGCGTCGAGCTGGATCCGGCGATCGGTGCCGCCGAGCCGGACGGGGAGATCCAGGAGCTGCTCAAGGGCAGCAAGGGCCTCAATCTCGGCATGGACTACCTGCCGGGCTCGCTGGGATACGACCCGTTGGCGTTCCCGGTGGAGCCCGAGCTGGCGAGCCGGATCCTGTGGTTCGACGCGCTGGTGCGCAACGTGGACCGGTCGTGGCGGAACCCGAACCTGCTGCTGTGGCATCGCAAGCTCTACCTGATCGACCACGGCGCCTCGCTGATCTTCCACCACAACTGGCCCGGCGCGCAGAAGGGTGCGCTGGTGCCGTTCGACGCCACCGATCATGTGCTCGCGGCCTATGCGAAGGACATGCCGGCTGCCGACTCGGCGTTGGCGCCGCGGGTCAACGAGGAACTGCTGCGGTCGGTGGTGGCGATCGTGCCGGACGAGTGGCTGGCTGACGAGCCTGGCTTCGCTTCGCCCGGCGAGGTGCGGGACGCCTATGTCGACTATTTGCTGACTCGCGTCGCCGGTCCGCGGGATTGGTTTCCACAGGCTGTGGATACGTCCGCGCAGGAGGCGGCGCGCGCACAGAAGAGTGGCGACCTCAAAGCGCGGCTCAAGGCGAAGCACCCGAACTGGATGCAGGGACGGGTGAAGTGAGCGTTCAGCCTTTTGAGTACTCCGTGTTGCGCGCTGTGCCGCGCGTCGAGCGCGGCGAGTACGTCAATGTGGGAGTCGTTCTCTACTGTCAGCAGCTCGACTTCCTGGGATGTACGACGCAGATGCATTCGGAGCGGGTGCGTGCGCTGGATCCTGACGCGGATGTCGAGGGCATTGAGGCGTTGCTCGCCGCGGTCTCGAAGGTATGTTGCGGCGGACCGGATTCCGGTCCCGCCGGCCAGGACGCGCTCGGCCGACGGTTCCGGTGGCTGATCGCTCCGCGCTCCACGGTAGTGCAGCCGGGACCGGTGCACACGGGGCTCACCGCTGATCCCGCGGCGGCTTTAGAGCGTCTGGCTGGGATGGTGCTCAGCTGATGCGGCTGCTGACGTAGGTCGTTAACCGCTGATCTGGTGGCCAGCGGAGTCGAAGCACAGCTTCGGATCCGACCACGCCGCCTGACCGTACTGGTTGACGGTGCGGACCTGGACACAGGAGGTGCTTCCCGCAGGCATGGTGTAGGAGTACGCCGTGCCGTTGACCGGGACGTTCTCGTCGGTTCCGTTGCTGATGGTGTAGTGAAGAACGTAGCTGGTGGCGTCGGAGTGGGCCGTCCATGTCACGTTGACGGTGGCCATGCCGAACCAGGGCGGGATGCGGACGCTGATTTCGTTCGCGCCCATGGGCGCGGGCGGGTTATGGGCGGGCTGCGGCGGCGTGGCTGAGGAGGTCGTGGACGGCGCGGGCTTGCTGGTCGTCTTCGAGACCGGAGCGGACGTTTTGGAGGTGCTCGGCGCGGAGGAACTGTTGCCGCGCGACGTCTGGTAGCTCGAGTTCTGGTCCACGACGATCGCTGTCGAACTGCCGGAGGCCGATGCTGGAGCGCCACCGGGATTTTCTGGCGATGCCGTCGATCCTGACGACGGCGAGAATGAACTGCCGCTGCTGACGGTTTGTCCGCTGCTAGTCGCACCGATCGAACTTTCGCTTCCCGACGGGAACGACCCGGCTCCGGGGTTCGCGCCGGAGAGCGGATCGCCGACCCGCGAGGACCCCTTTGTGGTGGGATGGTCGTTCCCGGTGCTGCCCTCGACGATCGCGATCGTGGCCAGGACGAGCGCGGCGACGGTGGCCGCCGAGATCACGGCGATCCGCTTGCCCTGACGGTCCTTCGGACCGATGGCGGCCGTCGGGGCGTCTGCCGCGTCGTTGAAGGTGAGGGGCAGTCCGACGCCGAGCGGCGGCCGCTGCCACGCGACGCTGGTGAGTGGCTCCCACTCGGCAGAACCGAATGCTTCGATGATGCGTTCCGACGTGGGGCGATCGTCCGGGTCCTTCGCCAAGCACTCCTCGATGAGGTTACGCAGCTCCGCGTCGTCCTCTGCGACGCCCTCCAGGTCCGGCTTGTTGTTGACCACGCGGTGCAGGATCGCCAGCGGCGGTCCGTCGCCGAAGGTCAGGCGGCCGGTCGCTGCGAAGACCAGCAACGAACCCAGCGCGAAGATGTCGGAGGGGCTCTCGACGGAGCGTCCGTTAGCTTGTTCAGGGGACATATACGCGGGTGTACCGAGGGTCTGACCGATGCTCGTCAGCAGTGAGGCGTCGATGGCTCGCGCGACACCGAAGTCGATGACTCTCGGGCCGTCCGGACCGAGTAGGACATTGGCGGGCTTCAGGTCGCGATGTACGACGTCAGCTGAATGTATTACTTTGAGCGCTTCCGCGATGGCCGACGCCAGAGTGCGTAGGCGCGCGGAGTCGAAGCCGCCTCCTTGCTCGACGGCTTCCTGCAAGGTGGGTCCGGGGACGTACTCGGTGGCCAGCCAGGGCCGAAGACCGTCGGGCTGCGCATCGTAGATTTCCGCTATGTGCGGACTGTGTACGCGCCGCGCTACATCCAACTCTCTGGCGAAGCGCTTACGGAACGCGGGTACTTCAGCGAGATCGGAGCGGACCACCTTGACCGCTGCCTGTCGGCCGCTGCCGTCCTGGCCGAGGAACACGCGCCCCATAGCGCCTGATCCGAGCTGGGTGAGCAGTTGATACGGACCG
>JAEKKI010000168.1 GCA_019510485.1 Catenulisporales bacterium | reverse complement strand
GGTCTTGCATTTTGTTCTTTTATCTTGCTTCGCTTCAGACCTTAGCAGATCCTCTGCGCTTACCGCAATTTCAGCTTTTCGCTTGATTGCGATTACCGGATGGGGATTCTTTTTCAAACCTTGCCTTTTTCGAACCCTTGCCCCGGCGGCTCGGTTACTCTAGCATGGATTATTTGGACTCTCGTCCACCACCCTGCTTGACAGCAACCCTGCTAACTTACGCTCCCCGAACATCAGTGTCAACCCGGAGATCGACGCCGGTTCAAAGGAGGGGAACTCCTTGAGTATGGCACAGATCTGAGGCTCCACACCAATCGACGCTGTCTACCCATCACTCAGAGGGCTGAAACCATCGATTCGCTGATCGGACGCCGGGTCCGACTAAGCCCTCGTAGGCACCACGTCGGCCCGATCGGCCCTGGTCACGTCGCCTGTTTCGCCCCGCAGTGCGGCCCGGCGCCCGAAGTAGAACACGTACACGCCGAACAGCGCTTCGACCGTGAAACCGATCGTCAGCCGGACCGGGGCCGGCGTGTGGCCGGTCACGAATCCCTCGATCGCGCCCGAAACCAACAGTACGCACGCCAGCCCGAGCGCCAAAGTGCCGAGTATCCGGCCCTGCTCCCCCAACGCCTCACCACGCGTACGCGGACCGGGCGCGAGGATCGCCCACGCGATACGCATCCCACAGCCGCCGGCGACGAAGACGGCCGTGAGCTCCAGCAACCCGTGCGGCGCGACCAGGGACAGGAAGGTGCCGAAGCGGCCGTGCGCCGCCATGAAGCCGCCGTCGACGGCCAGGTTCGCCGTGTTCATGTACATGGCGAAGAACGGGAAGACGAGGACCACGCCGCCGAAGAGCGCGAGCGCCGACACCCAGGCGTTGTTCACCCACACCTTGAAGCCGAACGAGCCCGGGCTGAACTCCGTGTAGTACGTCTCGAACTGACCCCCGGGCTGGAAGACCCCGTTCACTAGATCCGGTGACGCCAGGGCGGTCTGCACCCGCGGGTTCGCGGCTATGTACCAGCCCATGAAGAACGCCGCGACAAGCGAGACCACCGCTGTGGCCATCCACCACCGGCGTGATCTATATAGCGCCGCGGGGAAGCCGTCGGTGAAGAAGTACGAGATCTCCCGCCACGCCGGAACCCTCGGCCCTGCGATGGCTCCGCGCGCGGTGGCCAGGAGAGAAGACAGGTGCCCGACCACCACGGCGTCCGGCATCGCGGACTGCACTACGGAAAGCTGCGTAGCCACCCGCTGATAGAGCGCCACCAACTCATCGGCCTCGGCCCCGTCCAGCGCCCGCGAGCGCCTCGACAACTCCGCCAGGCGATCCCACTCCGCGTGGTGTGCCGCGGCGTATGCGTCGATGTCCACGGGGGAACGCCCTGTCCGGTAGTGAGAAAATCTCTGATGGGAAACTGTGCGCCCACCGTATGAGCGGTCTACGGTTGCCGCAACAACGTCACCTGCCGAACTGGAGACAACGACCTTGAGCGACCTGGTCATCGGCGAGGGCGTGGCCCTGGACCTCAGGCTCGCGAAGCTGCCGAGCCGGGCCCTGGCCCGGCTGCTGGACCTGCTGGTGCAGTCCGGCCTGCTCGCCGTGTTCGCCATGGTCCTCGGGCTGTTGTCGGCCACGATGAACATAGACGACGCGCTCGCCGCCGGGTTGTCGATCGTGATGTCGGTGGCGGTCCTGGTCGGCTATCCGGCGCTGCTGGAGACCACCAGCCGCGGCCGCACCCTGGGCAAGATGGCGCTGGGCCTGCGGGTGGTGCGGGCCGACGGCGGGCCGGTCAAGTTCCGGCACGCCCTGGTACGCGCGCTCACCGGCATCTTCGACGTCTACGCCACGGCGGGTGTCCTCGCGGTGGTGACCTCGTTCTGCTCCCGGCAGGGCCGGCGCACCGGCGACTGGCTCGCCGGGACGGTCATCGTCCGCGACCGCGCGCCGGACGCCGGAGTGAGCGCGGCCGGCATGGCGGCGCTGGCGATGCCGTATCCGCTGCTGGGCTGGGCGCAGCCGCTCGACTTGTCGGCCCTGCCCGACGACGTCGCGCTGGCGGCGCGCCAGTACCTGACCCGCATGCACGAGATGCGGCCGGACGTCGCGGCGCGGATGGGGTACGAGCTGGCGAGCGAGGTCGTGAGGTACGTCGCTCTGCCGCCTCAGGGGACACCGCCATGGGCTTATCTGGCCGCGATCACGGCCGAGCGCCGCGTCCGGCAGTTGCGGGCCATGGAAGCGGAGCGGCGGGCCGTTTGGGAGCGCTCTCAGGCGCAGTACCCGGCGTATGCCGGGGCGCCCGGACCGGGCGCCGGAGCGCCGGCCGCTCCGGCTTGGCAGGGGCCTGCGGAGCCACGCCAGGAGCAGTCGCCGACTCCGCCGCCCGCGCAGGACCGCGTGCCGGAGGGTGGCGCCATCCCGTCACCGGGCGAAGAAGGCTTCCGTCCGCCGCAGTGAAGCCGCCGGAAAGCTCGAGGCCGGCTCCGCACAGCGGAACCGGCCTCTTCTCGCTACTGGATCAGCGCTATGGCATCAGTACCGGTACTGGTCCGACTTGTACGGCCCCTCGACCTGCACGCCGATGTACGCCGCCTGCTCCGGCGTCAGCTTCGTCAGCTTCACTCCGAGCGCGTCCAGGTGCAGCCGCGCCACCTTCTCGTCCAGGTGCTTCGGCAGCACGTAGACGTCGACCGGGTACTCCTCGGTCTTGGTGAACAGCTCGATCTGCGCGATCACCTGGTTGCTGAACGAGTTCGACATCACGAAGCTGGGGTGCCCGGTGGCGTTGCCCAGGTTCAGCAGGCGGCCCTCGGACAGCACGATGATCGTCTTGCCGTCCGGGAAGGTCCAGGTGTGCACCTGCGGCTTGATCTCGGTCTTCACCACGCCGGGGATCTTGGCCAGACCCGCCATGTCGATCTCGTTGTCGAAGTGCCCGATGTTGCCGACGATCGCCTGGTGCTTCATCGCGGCCATGTCCGAGGCCATGATGATGTCCTTGTTGCCGGTCGCGGTGACGAAGATGTCGGCGATCCCGACCACGTCCTCCAGCGTCGTCACCTGGAACCCGTCCATCGCCGCCTGGAGCGCGCAGATCGGGTCCACCTCGGTGATGATCACCCGGGCGCCCTGGCCGCGCAGCGACTCCGCGCAGCCCTTGCCGACGTCGCCGTACCCGCACACCACCGCGACCTTGCCGCCGATCAGCACATCGGTGGCGCGGTTGATGCCGTCGATCAGCGAGTGCCGGCAGCCGTACTTGTTGTCGAACTTGCTCTTGGTCACCGAGTCGTTGACGTTGATCGCCGGGAACAGCAGCGAGCCCTCCCGCGCCATCTCGTACAGCCGGTGCACACCGGTGGTGGTCTCCTCGGTGACGCCCTTGATCCGCTCGCCGATCGTGGTCCACCGGTTGCCGTCCTCGGCCAGCGAGCGGCGCAGCAGCGCCAGGAAGACCTGCCACTCCTCGCTGTCGGAGTCCGAAGGCTGCGGCACCGCGCCGGCCTTCTCGTACTCGGTGCCCTTGTGGACGAGCATCGTGGCGTCGCCGCCGTCGTCCAGGATCATGTTCGGACCGGTGTTCCCGTCACCGGAGTCCGGCCAGCGCAGCATCTGCTCCGTGCACCACCAGTACTCCTCCAGCGTCTCGCCCTTCCAGGCGAAGACCGGGATCCCGGCCGGCGCCTCCGGCGTGCCGTCCTTGCCGACCGCGACCGCGGCCGCGGCGTGGTCCTGGGTGGAGAAGATGTTGCAGGAGGCCCAGCGCACCTCGGCGCCGAGGGCCGCGAGGGTCTCGATGAGCACCGCGGTCTGCACGGTCATGTGCAGCGAGCCGGAGATGCGCGCGCCGCGCAGCGGCTGCGCCTCCGCGTACTCGGCGCGGATCGCCATCAGGCCGGGCATCTCGTGCTCGGCCAGGGTGATCTCCTTGCGGCCGAACTCGGCCAGGGACAGGTCAGCGACCTTGTAGTCGCTCGGAGTGAGGACGCTCACGGCGTTTCTCCTGTTTCGTCGGCTGACGTTGCTTTGTCGAATCTAGCGGGTGCAGTGGGGCCGGGACAGCAGGCAGCCGTGCTCACGCGGCCTTGGTGGCCTCGTCGATCAGCAGGACCGGGATGCCGTCGCGGACCGGGTACACCAGGGCGCACTCAGGGTTCGTGCACGCCAGCGCCGGGACCTCGGCGTCCTCGCGCAGCGGCGCGTGGCACTTGGGGCAGGCCAGGATCTCCAGGAGGGAGGGCTCGATCACAGGATTCTCCTATCAGGTCGGTTCGGCAGCGCTCTCAGGCGCGGATGACGGCGAGGATCTCGTCGCGCAACGCGGCGACCGCTTCGGCGTCGGCGGCCTCGACGTTCAGGCGCAACAGCGGCTCGGTGTTCGACGGCCGCACGTTGAACCACCAGCCGTCGCCGGTGACGGTCAGGCCGTCCAGCTCGTCGACGGTGACGCCGGGCCGGGAGCCGAACGCCGCGCGCACGGCCGCGGTCCGGCCGGCCTGGTCGGCGACCTCGCTGTTGATCTCGCCAGAGGCCGCGTGCCGGGAGTATCGCGCGGACAGCCGCGACAGCGGCAGGTCCTGCTCGCCGAGCGCGGCCAGCACGTGCATGGCGGCCAGCATGCCGGTGTCGGCCTTCCAGAAGTCCTGGAAGTAGTAGTGCGCCGAGTGCTCGCCGCCGAAGACCGCGCCGGTGCGCGCCATCTCCTGCTTGATGAAGGAATGGCCGACGCGGGTGCGGACCGGCACGCCGCCGTGCTCGCGCACGATCTCCGGCACCGCCGCCGAGGTGATCAGGTTGTGGATGATCGTCGCGCCCGGGTGCTTGGCCAGCTCCCGCACCGCCACCAGCGCCGTGACGGCCGACGGGGACACCGGCTCGCCGCGCTCGTCGATGACGAAGCAGCGGTCGGCGTCGCCGTCGAACGCCAGGCCCAGGTCGGCCCGGTGCTCCAGTACGGCCTTCTGCAGGTCCACCAGGTTCTTCGGGTCCAGCGGGTTGGCCTCGTGGTTCGGGAAGGTGCCGTCCAGCTCGAAGTAGAGCTCGACGACCTCGATCGGCAGACCGGCGAACACGGTGGGCACGGTGTGCCCGCCCATGCCGTTGGCGGCGTCGACCACGACCTTCAGCGGACGGATCTGGGTCAGGTTCACCAGCTTGTTCAAGTACGCCGCGTAGTCGGCGAGCATGTCGCGCTTCGTGACGCCGCCGGTCCCGGCCGCGGCCGGCAGCTCGGCGCCGTCCAGGATCGCCTGGGCGTTCTCCCGGATCGTCACCAGCCCGGACTCCTGCCCGATCGGCGCGGCCCCGGCCTTGCACATCTTGATCCCGTTGTACTTCGCCGGGTTGTGGCTGGCCGTGAACATCGCGCCGGGCAGGTCCAGCGCGCCGGAGGCGTAGTAGAGCAGGTCGGTGGAGGCCAGACCGATGTCGATCACATCCGCGCCGCGCGAGGCCGCGCCGCGCGCGAACGCCGCCGCCAGCGCCGGCGAGCTGGGCCGCATGTCGTAGCCGACGACCACGGCCGGCGCGCCGACGAACTCGGCGAACGCCGCGCCCAGCGCCTCGGTGTCGCTCTCGTCGAGCTGGTCCGGGACCACGCCCCGGACGTCGTACGCCTTCACGATGAGGGACAAGTCGTGCCCGGCCACTTTCTCCCGCTTTCAGAGTGAGGACGCATGGCCGTCCGGCGCATGCGAAGTCGGTCCCACGGTGCCGCGTCGCAGTCGACGCGCCATCGAGCCTATCCCGGGCCGGGGCCCGGACCCGCATGCGGACGACCGGCGGACCGCCGGCGGGTGCGGCCGCCGGCGGCCACCCGCCGGTACCACCGTGACGACCACCTGGACGACCCGGAACACAACCTAGGGCGTGCCAGTGTTCCAACCGGCCCACCAAGCGCTAATCTCCACCACGTGAGCCCTGCCCGTAGATGTTCGCGAACCGCGTGTAGCCGTCCGGCCGTCGCGACGCTCACGTACGTGTACGCGGACTCCACCGCCGTCCTCGGTCCGCTGGCCGCCTACATCGAGCCGCACAGCTACGACCTGTGCGCCGAGCACTCCACCCGGCTCACCGCCCCCCGCGGCTGGGCCGTGCTGCGCCTGGCCGAGCCGGACCCGGGCCCGCCCCAGCCCTCCTCGGACGACCTCGAAGCCCTGGCGAAGGCGGTCCGCGAGGCCGCGCGCGGCACGCGCGGCGAGCGCGCGGGCGGCGACGACTCGACGGTGCTGTCCCGGCCGCGGACGCACCTGCGGGCCCTGCCCGACCCGGACGCCTGAGGGCGAAAGCTTCGCCGGCGCCCGGCCCGGCGACACTCGGAATCACCGGCGAAAGCCGAGGTCAGGGCACCCGGCCCGGCCGGTGTCCGCAAATGACTGTCGCCCTGGGCCGGATCGCCGGTTACGCTCGACGGGTGCCCACCACAGCCTCGATCAGGTCAGGGGCCGGGCCCGAGCCCCGCCGCCGGAAGCGCACCCGCGACCGGCGGGGACGGGGCCTGCGCGGCCCCCTGGCGCCGCCGCAAGTCCCGCTGGCCCTGACCCGCGCCGAGCAGTTCGACGAACTGGTGCTCGACGCCGTCGAGCGCCTGGAGCGCCGCTGGCCGCGCCTGGCGGAGATAGAACTGGCCGTCGAGGAGGTCCCGCCGGCGGACGCCGAGCACTGGAGCGAGGAGGCGGTCCCGCTGGGCCGGGTGATCTCGGACCGGCCCGGGGAGCCGGTGCGGATCGTGATCTACCGGCGTCCCGTGGAGGCCCGCGCGGCCGGCCGGCCGGAGCTGGCCGACCTGGTGTACGAGGTCGTCGTCGAGCAGGTCGCCGAGCTGATGGGGGTCGAGCCCGACGAGGTGGACGAGGGGCGGGACGGGGATTAGATCCCGGTTCGTCCCCGCGCCCTCCCCCTGGCTCCTACCGCGTGACCGCTCCTGAAAGGTCGCCTGCGACCGGCGGCACCGCGACCAGCAACCGCCCGTCGACCAACGGCTGCACCGTGATCTGCGTGCCACCCTTCGTCGGCAGGTCCGTCAGCAGCCGCGCCCCGTAGACCGGATCCGATCCCGCCTGCGGCTGCACGATCGTCGTGAACGCCCCGGTCGCCTTCGGCGTGTAGGCCAACGTGCTGTTGGCGGTCAGCGGGAAGGTGTCCGTCGCCGGCTTGTTGTCCTGGCCGATCGTCGTGACCTGCACCGTCGCGCCCTTGTCGCCCGCGTCGGTCAGCAGCAGCGTCGTCTTCCCGGCACCGCCGATGTTGTTGTCGGTGACGATCGCCTGCCCGGTGACCGTGGCCGCCGGAGCCAGGTACGCGGTGTCCTGGGTGGTGTTCGACTTCGGGTCGGTCTCGACCAGCCGCACTCCGGACAGGAAGGACCCGCCACTGCCGACGATCTGCAGCGTGGCCGCCTCGTCCGGGTCCTGCGCCGCGTCCCTCATGTCCAGCACCACCGTGTGGCCCGAGGTCAGGTTCAGCTGCGGGTCCCGCTTGGTGTATCCCCCGTCCGGGTCCTTGGTCTGGCCCGAGAGTTCGATGCGGCCGCTCTTGCCGTACCAGTAGATGTGATCGATCGACACCGGCAGGTTGCTCGTCGCCGTGAGCACCAGCTCGAACTTCGTCAAGGCGTGCTGCGGCGCCGGGATCCCCGGGATGGTCTGCGTCGTCTGCTGCGCGGTCGCCGAGGACTGCGCCGGGATGAAGTCGAACCCGCGTCCGTCCTTCGCCCCGTTCTGCGGCCGGTCCGAGTCCAGCACCTGCGCCGCGACCCGGCCCTGGGTCGTCGTCACGTGCACGCTCGCCACACCGCTCTTCGGCACGTTCCCGCCCAGGGCCGTGCTCAACAGATACTGCAGCGACGTCTTGGGGAGCACCGGGATGTCGTGTCCGACGGTGCCGGTGTCGATCTGTCCGTCGGCCCCGAAGAAGGTCATGTTCACCGTGGCCGGCGCCGTGTCCGTGTTCGCCAGTTCCAGGTAGGAGTCCCGGTCCGCGGAGCCGATCGAGACCCCGGCGAACCAGAAGTCGGTGCCCGGTGTGGTGCAGGATGAGCCGGCCAGTCCCTTCCTGGCGCCGGAATCGCTGCGGATGAGCTCGCCGGCGCTGAACCCGGGCGCATAAGACCCGTTCGCCTGGATCACCAGCGGCAGGACGTGCGGCAGCCCGTTGTCATCGTTCGCCGTGGTGAACTGCGCCACCTGCGACGCCGTAGAACGGGTGCCCACCGGGCCGATCTTCAGGGGGGCGAAGGGCTTGCCGTCGATGTACTGAACGGTCGCGCTGTCCGAGGGCGAGGCCGTACCGCCGCCGGGGGTGTACGTGGTCAGCGTGGTCGTGGTGTCCGCGCCCGCCCCGAGCTCGCCCTGGCAGATCGCCGTGGCGCTGCCGACCGGGAGGTTCCGGGACGAGGTCTGGGTGATGCTGGCAACGCTCTGATCGCGGGTGGTGTACCCGTAGCCGAGCCCCACCAGCAGGACGCCCGCGACGACGCCGAGGGCGCCGAAGGTCGACACCGGGGATGCCCGCTTCTTGGCCAGGGCGCGGGCCCGCGAGGAAGCCACCCGGGTCGTCGCCGTTCCCCCCTGGTCCGAAGGACGTGCGGTGCGGGGCGGACGGATCGGCTCGGTCATCGGTAGCCTCCCTGTCCGTAGCCGTCGTTGTCGAAGTCGGGACGCTCGTATTCGCCGGTGCCGGGCCGCAGGTAACCGCCGTAGTCCTCAGAGCGTTCATACTCACCGGTGCCGTATTGCTGGTGCGTATAGGGATCCGGCTGTGCGTACTCCTCGGGCTGCGCATATTCCTGTGGCTGTGCGTACTGCTCAGGCTGCGCATAAGGATCTGGCTGCCCATACGGGTCCTGCTGGTAGGACGCGTACTCGTCCTCATAGGCCGCGTACTGCACCTCAGGCTCGTACTCCGGCTCCGACTCCGGCACTTCCACCGGCGTCGCCTGAGCGGGGATCGACGGCGGCACGTACTCGTCCTGCTCCGCCCCACCCGACCCGGTCTCCTCCGCACGACCGCCCGTGGGCAGCGCCATGATGAGCGCGAACAGGAAGAACAACGCCTCCGCGGCCAGCCAGGCCGTCCGCGACACGTTCGAGTAGGACACGGTCACCGTCCCGCTGCCGGCGGGCAACACGAATCCCTGGGCCCAGCCGTCGACCGTGGTCGGCTTCAACTCGGTGCCGTCCAGCTTCGCCGACCAGTGGCTGTCCGCATCCTCGGCCAGCACCAGGGTTCGGCCGTCGCTGCCGGCCGCCACGGTCGCCTTCATCGACCGGTCGTCCGCGCGCTCCGCTTGCAACGCCTTCGGGTCACCGGTCCCCGGCCCGCGCAGCGACAACCGCGCCGCCGGAGTGGCGATCTTCCACAGGTTGACGCCCCCGATCTGCGACTGTCGATTCAGCCCCGGTGTCGAGTCCAGAACCCGCACGAAATCGGGCTTCAGGGTCTTCATACCGACCACGTACCGGATGCCCATGTTCGCCAGCCCTTGGAGCTCGGTCCCTCCGGAGTCCGACAGCAGCCCACCGACCAGCGCGCTCATCCTGTCCGCATCCGCCTTCGGAACCAGATAGTCCGCGTCTCCCAGCGAAGCACCCTCGTCCCGCACCACGCCGTAGCCGACCGCGGTCTGCGCCCCGGACCCCAGAATCAGCGCCCGCGGCTGGTCCGGCAGCTGCGACTGCACCGACACCACCGCAGGCCGGAAGTCCGCTGTGTCCCGCTGCACCGGCCCGGCGACTCCGTGCGTCGCCCACCACACGGCCGCGGCCACCGGCGTGGCCATCGCCGCCACGGCGACCAGCAGCGCCGCCGGCTGCCGCCAGCTCAGGTGCGACACCCGGAAGTAGTCGCGCGCACCCTCGGCGCCGATCACCGCCGCCACGATCAGGCCGAATCCGATCGCCGCGGTCGGCACGCCGCTCCACGGCTGCTGCGGCAGGCCGCCGGCCAGCCCCGTCGGGTGCACCTGCAGGGCCAACAGCCCGGCCGCGAAGCCCGCGAGGGCCAGCGTCCATCCGGCGAACGTGATCCGCCGCCTGGGTCCGTTGCGCAGCAGTCCGGCCAGACCGGCGAACAGCAGTCCGGCGGTGAACCAGTAGGTGTAGGTCCCCGGGCCGCCGGGATTGGCCAGCAGCAGGTGCGTCGGATCCGGCTGCTTCCCCGGCACCGGGGGCAGGCCGGGCTCCAGCAGGAACGCCATCGGGTGCTTAACCAGTTGCAGCGACCACGGCATCAGGACCGCGATCGGCATCACCAACAGCACGGCCAGCCGGATCAGCACCGTGGCGAAGTCCGCGGTCGAACGCCAGAACACGGTCGCCGTCGCGCCGATGGCGAGCACCGCGGCCAGCACCCAGACGATCGGCGCGAACGCCATGGCGATGGCGATGGCGAACGCCGCGGGCCACGCAGCACGCATCGATCCCTTGCGCCCCGGACCGCCTATAGAGAGCAGTACTCCTGAAGCCACCAGCGGCAGCAGGATGATGCCGACCGCCGACCCGAGCCGACCGCCGGAGATCGCTCCGGTGGCCGCGGGCAGCAACGCATAAGCGACTGATCCCCATACGCGCAACGGACTGGAGTTCACTGTCCGCTTCAGCACTGCATACGCAGTCAGTCCGGACAGGGGCACCGATCCGAGCAGCAGCACGGTCACCGCGAGACTGGCGTGCCCGAACAGCAGCGTCCCCACGAGCGCCACGATCGCCAAGTATGGAGGCGCCGGCGAAGTGGACCCGGTCCCGACGCCGTGCCATCCCGTGAAGAAGTCGTGCCACAGGTCCGACGCCCCGTTCGGTGCCGGCAGCAGGGCCCCGCCCATCAGCCGGCCGCCGGTGAGGACCTCCCGCGCGGCGACCATCATCAGCACTGTGAGGGCTATCCACACGAAGTTCCCGGGCATCCGGACGGCCCGGATCAGCCAGGGCGTCCCGGAGTCGAACGACTCCGCTTCCTCCGAGACCGGCCCGCTCTCGACGGACCCGCGCGTCGCCTCTTCTTCCTGACGCTGGTTCCGTGAGCGGAAGCCCTCGAACGCCGCCTCGAAGCTGTGCCGGAAGACCTCCGTCCGCGACGGGAACAGCTCCGACAGGTCGACCGGCTGCCGGGCCCGCGTCCGGGCCCGGGCGCGCCGCGCCCGGATGATGCGGTCCATGCGTCCGGCATACGCGACGGCCGCCATCACCTCGTCGGCGGCCTTCAGCGGCGCCTTGTTCAGCACCAGCCCGATCGCGCGCAGCACCGACCAGGAGAACATCCGCAGGAACGTCAGGATCGGGAACCGGCCGGGGTGGTTGACGGTCACCGTGTACAGCGCGTGCTGCCGGTCCTCGAAGTGCGGCCGCGAGACGCCGGCGCTGATCCGCCGCTCGCCGCGCGTGGCCGCCTCGGCGTGCCAGAACACCGCCTTGGGCGCGGTGAGCACCTCGTAGCCGGCGTTGTTCACGCGCCAGCAGAAGTCCAGGTCGTCGCGGAACATCGGGATGGCGCGGTCGAAGCCGCGCAGCCGGTCCCACACCTCGCGCCGGATGAGCATGCCGGCGCTGGAGACGGACAGCACCGGGGTCGGATCGGCGTGCTGGCCCTGGTCGTGCTCGCCCTTCTCCAGGCCGGTCCAGCGGCGGCCGTCGCTGGTGACGGTGACGCCGACCTCCAGCAGCTGCTCGCGGTCGTACCAGCCGCGGATCTTGGGGCCGACGACCCCGGCATCCGGATGCGACGCGCCGATCTCCAGCAGCCGCAGCAGGGCGTCCGGCGCGGGCTCGGAGTCGTCGTGCAGCAGCCACAGCCACTCCACGACCGGGGCGTCGCCGCGGCCGTAGAGCTCGTGGTCGACGACCGGAGCGGCCTTCAGCGCGTGGTTCACCGCGGCGCCGAAGCCGGTGTTGCGCTTGGCGGCGAGCACCGCCTCCGGGCCCAGGTTCTCGTCCAGGATGGCCAGCGAGTCGTCCTTGGACCCGGTGTCCACGGCCAGGATCCGCTGCGGCGCGCGCAGCTGCCCGAGCAGGCCCTTGAGCGAGTCCTCCAGCCAGCGTGCGCCGTCGTGCGCGACCACGACCGCGGTGACCACGTGGTTCGGGAAGGCGTTGACGGCCGCCTCGGCGGCGGCGCGGCGCCGGGCCTCGGCGTCGGCCACGGCGAACTGCCCGGTACCGCCGGGCTGGGCGCCATAGGCTCCCGCGGCGTACTGCCCGGTGGCGGACAGGCCGCCGGTCCGGTATCCGGATTCTGGGTACTGGGACATGCTGCGCTGGCACCGGCTCCGGTCTCGGCTGATTCCCCGCTCAGGGGCGGACTGAGGGTCCACCATACGCGAGGGTGCCGAGGGGTCGGCCGGCTATGGCGTTATGCCCGAAATGCGTTCTGCGGCCTGGAGATCGCGGCACCTCAGGGTCCTCCGACCGAGCCGCAGGCCGGGCCTTATACGGACCGGTATGCCGGCGCTCACGCCGGCCTTCACACGGCAGCGCGCTTGAGGCGCCTGCGCTCCCGCTCCGACAGCCCGCCCCAGATGCCGAAGCGCTCGTCGTTGGCCAGGGCGTAGGACAGGCACTCCGCCTTCACCTCGCAGTTGAGGCAGATCTTCTTCGCCTCCCGGGTCGATCCGCCCTTCTCGGGGAAGAACGACTCCGGATCGGTCTGCGCGCACAGGGCGCGCGACTGCCAGCCGCGGTCCTCGTCGACTCCGTTATGGAGCGGGTAGATGCGGTACACCTCCGCGTGGCATGCCTCGTCCGCGCCCTGTGTGTACTCCGCGGCCTCGGCCACCGCTCGCCTCCTGGCCCTAGCTGGTCCGCCCGGGGAAGAAGATCACTCCCCGTGCGGAGATCATCACGACACGTTTGAAATTACACGCGCGTCATTACCGGGCCGTCAAGCGGGGATCTGGTAGCGACCATGCGATTCACCTGTTGGAGCTAATACGCGACCCGGCATGTGGACCGTGCTTGACAGTGGGCCGGGTCGCCGGATGAGGTGGGGGCATCATGAACGCGCGCACCGTGACCGCCGAGAGCCGCCGGGGATCGTTCCCCGCCGCGGCCGTGGTCACCGCTGCGTACTCCGCCTACGGCTCCGCTGTGGAGCCGGGTCGCGGTCTGTGTTGTCGCTGTCGCTGTCACAGCTGACCGATCCCCCAGACCCGACCGACTCCGGCCGCTCGCGCCGGACGCAATAGCGGAGTTCTCCCTATGCCGAACCCGGCTTCCCCTGTGGCCGCTCCCAGCACTCACCACGCGCTCGCGCCCGATCTCGTCGCGCTGTTCCTCGGCGCCACGCCGCACCCGGACATCGTGATACCGGAACCGCGGGTGACGATCGCCGAGCTGGCGGCGGCCGCCCGCGCCTCGGGTCGGCCCGCCGACGGACTGCGATGGGACGCCGCCGCGCAGCGCTTCGTCTGAGAGCCCGCCCACAGTGCGACCGCCAGTTCCCTGAACAGCGACGCCTGAAATACTGGCGCGCATGCGCATCACTGCCCTTGCCGGAGGCGTCGGCGGAGCCCGGTTCCTCCGCGGCCTCATCGCGGCCGTGCCCTCCGCCGAAATCACCGTCATCGGCAATGTCGGGGACGACATGACCATGCACGGACTGCGGATCTGTCCGGACCTGGACACCGTCATGTACACCCTGGGCGGCGGGATCCACGAGGGACAGGGCTGGGGCCGCGCCGAGGAGACGTTCGGGGTGGCCGAGGAACTGAAGGCGTACGGCGTCGGCCCGGACTGGTTCACGCTCGGCGACAAGGACATCGCCACGCACCTGGTGCGCACGCAGATGCTCGGCGCCGGATACCCGTTGTCGGCGGTGACGGAGGCGCTGTGCACGCGTTGGAAGCTGCCGGTACGGCTGCTGCCGTCCACCGATGAGCGGGTTGAGACGCATGTGGTGATCGACGATGCGGAGGCGGCCGGCGGACGCCGGGCGGTGCACTTCCAGGAGTACTGGGTGCGGATGCACGCACCGGACGCGCACGCGATCGTGTCCGTGGGCGCCGAGACCGCCAAGCCGGCGCCGGGAGTACTGGCGGCGATCGCCGAAGCCGACGTCATCGTGCTGCCGCCGTCGAACCCGGTGGTGTCGATCGGCACCATCCTGGAGATCCCCGGCATCCGGCAGGCGGTGGCCGACGCCGCGGCGCCGGTCGTGGGGCTCTCGCCGATCGTCGGCGGCGGGCCGGTGCGCGGTATGGCGGACAAGGTCCTGGCGGCGGTCGGCGTGGCGGTCACGGCGGCGGCGGTCGCCGAGCACTACGGCGCCAATCTGCTGGACGGCTGGCTGGTGGACGCCGATGCCGACGGTGGCGCGGTCGCGGAGGTCGAGGCGGCCGGCATCGCCTGCCGCGCGGTACCGCTGCTGATGTCCTCGCCGGAGGCCACGCGGGCGATGGCGCAAGCGGCGCTCGACCTGGCCGCCGAGCTGTCCGCGCGCACGGCGGTCTGAGCCGTGGCCGGCGCCGGATACGCGGTGCACGCCGTCGCCGGGATGCCCGAGGTGGGGCCGGGCGACGACATCGCGGCGCTGATCGACGCCGCGTTGACCGGATCGGGTCTGGGGCTGCGGGACGGCGACATCCTGTGCGTCACCTCCAAGATCCTGTCCAAGGCGGAGGGCCGGCTGGTCCGCGCCGACGACCGCGAGGCCGCGATCGACGCCGAGATGGTGCGGCTGGTGGCCCGGCGCGGTCCGACGCGGATCGTGCAGACCCGGCACGGCTTCGTCATGGCGGCGGCCGGCGTGGACGCGTCCAACACCCCGGCCGGGACGGTGCTGCTGCTGCCGGTGGATCCGGACAGGTCTGCGCGGGAGCTGGCCTCCGCGCTGCGGACCCGGTTCGGGGTCGTGGTCGGAGTGATCGTCACCGACACGTTCGGGCGGCCTTGGCGGGAAGGGCAGACGGATGTCGCCATTGGGTGCGCGTATATCGACGCGCTGGTGGACTATCGCGGGGCCACCGACGCGTTCGGCAACGAGTTGCAGGTGACGGCGGCGGCGATCGTGGACGAACTCGCCGGGGCGGGCGAGGTGGTCAAGGGTAAAGCGGACGGCGTGCCGGTGGCGGTGATCCGTGGGCTGGCGGAGCTGGTCAGTGCGGAGCCCGGGCAGGGTGTGCGTCCGCTGATCCGCTCCGCGGAGAACGACATGTTCTCGTTGGGGACGTCGGAGGCGATGCGCGAAGCGGTACTGAGGCGCCGAGAGACGGATACGTTCGCTTCGGAGGCGGTCTCCGGGGATGCGGTCCGGCGGGCTGTCGCTGCTGCGGTGACCGCTCCGTCTCCGTCTCGATCTCCATCTCCCTCTCCCTCGGCTGAGGGATCGGAGCCGTGGCGGTTCGTGCTGTTGGAGTCCGAGACCGCGCGGAAGGCGTTCGCGAATGCGCTGGCCGTTCCGGTGCTGGAGCGCGCGCCGTATCTAGTGGTGCCGTGCCGGGTCTCGGAGGCGGATACGGAGTTCGCTATCGCGTCCTTGGGAGCGGCGGTGGAGAACTTCCTCGTCGCCTTGTCTGCCGAGGGCTTGGGCGCCGCGTGGGTCTCTGCCGATTCCGCCGCTATACGAAATCTCCTAGAGCTGTCCCCGGAGTGGCAGCCACTTGGTGTCATCGCTCTAGGGAAACCCGCGGAGACGCTCCCTCAGCAGCCTCCGCGAGACCCCGGTCCGTTCATCACTGTGCGATAGTCGCCGCTTCGACCGGCGCGGCTTCGACGCGGAACCGGGAATCCACCGTCAGCTCGCTGATCCGCCACCCCTCGCTGGTACGCACCACCTTGTTCCGGTACAGGCCGGTGAGCACGCGCTCCGGCCGCGGGTTGTCGGCGTGGCCGAACGAGCCGGTGACGTAGGCGCGGACGCTCGCGGTGTCTCTGTCGACTTCCACCAGCACGCTGGTGAACTGGTGCGTCAGGCGGTCGTAGTCTTCGTGGTTGCGGCGCGCTTGAACGATGAGCGCCTCGCGGCCGTCCTGACGGCCGCCGGGTGTGGTGCCGACGACGTCGGGGGTGAACAGCTCTCGCAGTTCGTCGAAGCGGTGCTCGTCCAGGCACCGCCCCAGCTTCACGAACAGGTCGGAGATCGCCGCGCGGTCCGCGAGGGCCTGGATGTCGTAGCCGGTCATCAGCTTCTCCCCTGAGCATTTCGTTGGTTTGGCCAACGATTTTGTTGGCAAGGCCAATGTTGGCGCCACCAACAGTTTCTGTCAACCGCGGACCCGGAAGTAGGCTGTGCGACCATGGACCCGCTCAGCACGCCCGCGCGCCTGCGCGGCCTCGCGACCTGGCTGTTGGGCCAGTCCTCGAACCAGGGGCACCGGCTGATCGGCGAGCGGCTGCAAGCCGTCGGGGTCGCCAGCCGCTCGTACTACTCGCTGCTGCTGGCACTGGCCGAGGTCGGTCCGACGAGCCAGGCCGATCTGGGCCGGCGGGTGGGCCTGGACCGCAGCGACGTCACGGCGGCGGTCACGGACCTGGAGGAGAAGGGGTACCTGGAGCGGACGCCGGATCCGGCCGACCGGCGGCGCAACCTGGTGCGGCTCACGGACGACGGCGTGGAGTTCCTGACGAAGCTCGACACGGAGGTGGCGGCGGCGCAGGAGGAGCTGCTGACGCCGCTGACACCGCAGGAGCGCGCGGCGCTGATCGGGATGCTGGTGCGGGTAGTCGAGCACCACACCGGGTTGCGGCTCAGCGATACAGCAGAGCGCTGACGCGGTAGCGGTGGCCTCGGTAGGGCTCTAGGAGTTCTAGCATGCGGTCGTCGTTCCACTTTGTCGTGGTGTTCATGGGATCGCCTAGCGCGCCGCAGACGATGCGCGGCAGGTGGAGGTCGCCGACGGAGACGGCGTCTGCGTCGCCGTGCGCGCGGTGCATCACTTCGGCGGCGGTCCAGACGCCTATGCCGGGGACGGTTCGGATCCGGCGCGCGGCCTCGTCGCGCTCCATCCCGACGGTCTCCTCCAGGCGGGAGGCGACGCGGGCGGCGCTGAGGATCGCGCGGGAGCGTTTGCCGTCGACTCCGGCGCGGATCCACTCCCAGGAGGGGATCAGAGCCCATTCACGTGGCGCCGGCGAGACGTGCAGGCGCAGGTCGGCGGGGGCGCCGGGGGCGGGGATGCCGTAGCGCCGCACGAGGGTGTGATACGCGCGATGCGCTTCCTGGACGGTGACGCGCTGCTCCAGGACCGCCGGGACGAGGGAGTCCCAGACCCGGCCGCTGCGGATGACGCGCAGGCCGCGGTTGCGGCGGAGGGATTGGATCAGCTGGGGGTTGCCTTGCGCGGCCACTAGTTCTGCGAACTCGGCGCGGGCCTCGTCGGTGTCGGCGAGGCCGAGGAGGTCGGGGAGGGTCTTCAGGAGCCAGAGCGCGCCCGGTCCCCAGGCTTCGGTGTCTACGGTCTCGGGGGTGGTGCGGCGGAGGCGGAGGGTGCCGGCGTCGCCGGCGGGGGTGCGGCAGCCGAGCCAGAGGGAGCCGTCGGGGGTGCGGCGGAAGGTGGGGTCGCCGGCGCCGCGGCGGAGGGCGGTGAGGGAGGCGGTGAGGTCGTAGGTGGGGTGTACGGGGGTGGTTGCGGTGGCTTCGGGTTCTGCTTCGGGTTCGTCTGCGGCAGGGGGCTGCGATGACGAGCGCCCGGGCGGCATGAATGGGCGGCGCGCGGGGCGGTAGGCGTTGGAGGCGGAGCCGCCGCTGCGGCCTTTGCGGGATGCCCAAACTGCTCGGATGTCGTCGTTCTCAGTCAACGCACACCTGTTTCACACCCCGCCCCAATCCGGGGGACTACACCGCCCTCGTTCAAGGATCCCACTATGTCAACCGCCGAAGGAAGGGCCCTGACTCGAAATCCGCCCGATCGGACTAGTCGCCCGAGCCGCCGAGCCGCCGAGCCGCCGAGCCGCCGAGCCGCCGAGCCGCCGAGCCGCCGAGCCGCCGAGCGAGTCTCCCACCCCACCCCTACTCATCACTAGAGAACCGCACCGCCTTCTCCGGAATCACCGCCCCACACCACACCCGCGCCCCGGCCAGCAGCTCGTTGTCAGCACCGATCACCGCGCCGTCCCCGACGACCGCGCCGTCGAGCACCGTACCCGCCCCCACCCGCGCGCCCCGCCCCACAATCGACCCGGTCACGCGCGCGCCGGCGCCGATGATCGCGCCGGTGTCCAGGACCGAAGCACTCACCCGCGCGCCCGCCGAGACCACAGCCCCGGAGCCGACCGTGGTGCCGGCGTCCACCACAGCATCCGGAGCGATCGACGCGCCGGCCAGAACCAGAGCCTCCTCGTACTCCCGCTCATCCGGTCCCGGCACCGCAGAGGACGTCACTATCCCCATCACCAAATCCGCCGAGCCCTTAGCGAACGCCGTCGGAGTACCCAGATCCAGCCAGTAGGACTGCTCCACCACTCCGAGCACCTTGGCCCCGGAAGCCAGCAGCCCCGGGAACGTCTCGCGCTCCACCGAGACCCGGCGGCCGGTGGGAATCTCGTCGATACGCCGGCGCTGAAAGACATAGCAGCCGGCGTTGATCTGGTCGGTGACGATGTCCTCCGGCCGTTGCGGCTTCTCCAGGAACGCCTTCACCCAGCCCTCGGCGTCAGTGGGCACCAGGCCGAACGGCCGCGGGTCGGTCACCCGGGACAGGTGCAGAGTGACGTCCGCCTCGCGCGAGCGATGCGCCTCGACCAGCGCGCGGATGTCGACACCGGACAGGATGTCGCCGTTGAACACCAGCACCGGCTCGTCCGGAGCGCTGGTGAGCTTGTCGGCGACGTTGCGGATAGCACCGGCAGTGTCCAGCGGCACATCCTCGGTGACGTACACCAGCTCCAGCCCGAGATCGGACCCGTCGCCGAAATACTCCTCGAAGACCTCGGCCTTGTACGCGGTCGCGAACACCACACGGTGCACACCGGCGTCCTTAGCGCGGACCAACTGATGGGTGAGGAACGGCACCCCTGCGACGGGCAACATGGGCTTGGGGGTGTTCACCGTCAGCGGGCGCAGGCGAGTGCCCTTGCCTCCCACCAGAAGGATCGCTTCGGTCACGCTTAGTACCCCTTTGTCGGTATCTGTTGATTCCCCGCGCAGTCCCGCCGCGCGCGAAACGCACGGCCGCGCGCATCCCGTGCGGCCGTGCGGGCCAGCATAAACGGTCGTCGACGCACGCGGTTGCACAACAGCAGGCTGTTTCCCCCGTATCCTCTCGGCGTGACCACAGCGAACAGTAGTTTCCCGGGCCTGTGGCGCGGCGCGCTCGCCCAGGGCCCGTCCCGGCCGTTCCTGACGTACTACGACGACCTCACCGGCGAGCGGGTCGAGCTGTCCTACGCCACGACCGACAACTGGATCGCCAAGACCGCGAACCTGATCCAGGACGAACTGGCGCTGGCTCCGGGCGACGAGGTCGCGATCCTGCTGCCGACCCACTGGCAGACCCCGATCTGGCTGCTGGCCTGCTGGGCGGCCGGGGTGGTGGCGAGCGTCGGGGAGGATCCGGCGGCGGTGGAGCGGGCGGCGGCCGTGGTCGCCGGGCCCGACACCCTCGGTGAGGCGCTGGCCTGCCGGGGCGAGCGGATCGCGCTGGCCCTGCGGCCGTTGGGCGCGCCGTTCCAGAAGGTGCCCGACGGCTTCACGGACTTCGCCGCCGTCGTTCCGGCGCAGCCGGACGCGTTCACGCCGTACTCCCCCGTCGGCGCCGACGCCCCGGCGCTGATCGCCGACGGGCAGAGCTGGACCCAGGGCGAACTGGTCCGGGACGCCGCCGACGCTGCCGCGCGCTGGAACCTCACCTCCGACAGCCGCGTGCTGGCCGGCTGCGGCTTCGCCTCGCGGGCCGAGATCCGGGCGGCGCTGACCTCCGAGCTCGCCGTCGGGGCTTCCTTGGTACTGTGCCGGAACGTCGACCCGTCGCGCCTGCCGGGGCGCATGGCCGCGGAGAAGGTGAACGCGCGTGTCGCCTCGCTGGGCCAAGGCGGTGCCGGCGCGGCCGGAACCGACGGGGGCACCCTGGGCGTCCTTCCGGTCGACTAAGGTCGACTGGAGGTCGCCGCACGGGAGGGACCGCGGTCGCGACTCGGGTCACGCAACGAGCGGGCCCCGGTGTGAGGAGATTCAGTGGCAGGCGAGCGCAACGCCGAGCCGGCCCCGTGGGAGCGGGCGGCCCGACAGTCCGACGACGCATGGTACGCGGGGCGGCCGGGACCACAGTCCTCGGCTGGGTACGGCGACGACGGTTACGACTTCGACGACGCCGCCCCGGCCCGTCCGGCGCGGCGCGGATCGCGGCCCGCCTCCGGCGCCGCCGGCTCACCCGGCGTGCCCAACCAAAGCTCCTACGGGGATGACGTTCCAGGTCGCGCGAGCGGACGCGGGAACAGCGGCGGCGCGGGCGCGGGGCGTGGCGGGCGCACCGGACGCGGCGCGGCCATACCGGCCGCCCGGGGCGGACGCCTGGCGCCCAGGGGCATCATCACGATATCCGCGGCCTCCCTCGCGGTGACCGTGATCGGCGCCGGTGCCTTCACCTACCAGCACTACAACAGCAGCATCAACACCTTCAACGACTCCGGCCTGGCCTCGAACCGGCCCGCCGAGGCCTCGGCCAACGCCCAGGGCCAGCGGCCGGAGAACATCCTGATGGTGGGCTCGGACAGCCGCGACGACGGCAACAACGCCTTCGGCGGCGGCCAGACCGGCCAGGGCGCCCGCTCGGACACCTCGATCCTGCTGCACGTCTACGCCGACCACCAGCACGCGGTCGGCATCTCGATCCCGCGCGACATGATGGTGCAGATCCCCTCGTGCCAGCTCGACCCGAACAACTCCAAGAAGGGGCGCAGCGGGGCCCAGCAGGGCCAGTTCAACGCGGCCTTCGCAGTCGGCAACACCCCGAAGGGGAACGTCGTCTGCGAGATCAACACCATCGAGGCTATGTCCGGGATCCGCGTCGACCACACGATCGTGGTCGGCTTCTCGGCGTTCGCCAAGCTCACCGATGACATCGGCGGCGTGCAGGTGTGCGTGCCCAAGGACGTGAACAACGCCGACGGCGACCACATCACGCTGAAGAAGGGCATCCAGGTCGTGCGCGGCCAGACCGCGCTGGACTACGTCCGCGAGCGCGAGGGCCTCGGCGACGGCTCCGACATCGGCCGCACCCGGCGCCAGCAGGCGTTCCTCGGTTCGATGATCAAGAAGGTGGAGAGCGACGGGGTCCTGAACAACCCCACGACGCTCAGCTCGATCTTCAACGACGCGCTGAAGACCGCACAGTTCGACCCGAAGCTGGGCAGCCTGAACGCGCTGCTGGACTTCGCCTCATCGATGAAGGGCATCAACCCCGCGAACATCCAGTTCATGACGCTGCCGGGGCACTACCGCACCCAGGACGGCCGGGTGGACATGGACGCGGCCGCGTCGAAGGTCATCTGGGACCACTTGAAGAGCGACACGCTGCTGGACGGCTCTGGCGCCGCGGGCAACGCCGGCACCACCGCGCCGCCGTCCACGGCCGCCGCCTCGTCGAGCCCGGCGCCGACCACGCCGCCGGCGCCGTCGATCTCCCCCGGCCTGATCGCGGTGCGGGTGCTCAACGGCACCACCACGAACGGGCTGGCAGCGGACGTCACCACCTCGCTGCAGGCGCAGGGCTACAAGGCCGTCCTCAGCACCAAGCTACCGTCGCACACAGCGGTGACCACGATCGTCTATGGCACTTCCCGGCAGGAGTCCTACGCCAAGCAGCTGGCCGCGCAGTTCCCCGGAGCGAAGGTCGAGGGCGGCGGGTACGGCACGCAGGTGGTACTGACCCTCGGCGACGACTACGCCGCCGCGCACCCGAAGGTGGGCTCTCCCAAGGGGACCCCGTCATCGGGGGCGAACGGCTCGGCGCCGGGCAGCTCGCCGGCCGGCTCGTCCGCCCCGCCGCTGCCGTCGCAGATCGCGGCCAACTCGCGGACCGCCGATCAGGACATCTGCTCCGGCATCACGCAGGGCTACTGAGTTCGCACCGCACAGCTGACGGCCGGTCATGAGGGACCTCTGGGGACCTTGTGACCGGCCGTTCGCTCATTTGTTGCAGAAGCCGGGCATCTAGGACGAAGTTAATACGAACATGACATAGTGTCGTCCTCATCATGGACGACCGGCCCTCACGCGCCCGCCGCCGCTCCCGCCGCCGTGTCAGCCCCGCCGACGGCGGCTTCCCGACGCGCCGCCGTGTCGTGGCGATATCGGCGGCGTCGCTGTCGGTCCTGACGATCGCCGGGGCCGTGGGCCTGTGGACCGCCTATAACGGGCTGAACGACAACATCAAGACCGTCGACATCCACACCGGGACCGGCGGCCCTGGCAGGGCGCCGGCGTCGGCCGCGCACGACGCGATGAACGTGCTGCTGATCGGCTCGGACTCCCGCGACGGCGCGAACAGCCATTACGGCGACAAGAACTCCGGGGCGCGCTCGGACACCACGATGCTGCTGCACGTGGCCGCGAACCGGAAGAGCGCGACGGTGGCCTCGATCCCGCGCGACGCGATGGTGCAGCTGCCGTCGTGCACGCAGCCCGACGGCGTCGCTTCCACGCCGCAGCTGGGGATGCTCAACTCCGCGTACTCGATCGGCGGCGCCGCCTGCACGGTGAAGACCGTGGAGGCGATCAGCGGCCTGACGGTCGACCACGTCCTGGTGGTGGACTTCACCGGGTTCAAGGACATCGTCGACGCGATCGGCGGCGTGCCGGTCACGCTGGACAAGGCCGTCAACGACCCGGAGTCGCACCTGTCCCTGCCCGCCGGGACCACGGTGGTGAACGGCGAGCAGGCGCTGGCGTTCGTCCGGGTCCGGCACACCCTCGGCAACGGCTCGGACATCGGCCGCATGGGCCGTCAGCAGCAGTTCCTGAACTCGGCCCTGGACACCCTGACCTCCAACGGCACCCTGGACGACCCCGCGAAGCTCTACAAGGTCCTGGACGCGGCCACCAAGGCCCTGACGACGGACCCGGGCCTGGGCTCGCTGACCGCGCTGGCGAGCTTCGCCTCGGACCTGAAGCGGGTGCCGCGGAAGGACATCACGTACTTGACGGTGCCCTGGCAGTGGTACCGGCCGGACCCGAACCGGGTGGAGCTGGCGTCGAAGTCGCAGGAGCTGTTCGGCGCCATGCGGCTGGACACCGCGGTGCCGGCGGACGTGCTCGCGCTGTCGGTGACGCAGGGCGAGCAGACGGCTTCGTAGGCGGATCGGGCTCCTACCGGAACCACCACTTGGTCGCCCCGTGCGGCTCCTCCATGCTGAGCGCGACCGCCGAGAGCACCTCGACCCGGAACACCTGCCACGGTCCGGGACCGGCGCTGGGAGCGCTGAACGGCGCCGTGATGACGTCGCCCTCGGCCACGGCCGGCCAGCCGATGCCGGCATAGACCGCGGCGATCCGCTCGACCACCGCGGGATCGGTGACGCGGTGCGCCTCGCCGTCGAAGGTGACATCCCAGCCCGGGATCGGTGCCGCCACGGTGCAGCGCGGGTCGGCCACCAGGTTCCGCGCCTTGCGGACGCCGGGATCGGTGGTGAAGTAGACGGCGCCGTCCAGCCACACGTGGCCGAAGCCGGTGGTGTGCGGGGAGCCGTCCGGGTTCAGGGTGGTGAGGAACCAGGAGCGTCCGGGGCCGGCCACCGCTTCGGCGACCGCCCGCTCGACGCGCTCCCAGTCCAGCTGGTCCAGGCCGTATTCGGGCAGGGAGAGGTTCTTGATGCGCAACGGCTTGAGTTCACTCATGTCTGTAAAGACGATTCGGAGCCGTTTTAGTCATCGGTGACCGGCGAAACGCGGCATCAGGCGATGCCGAGCACCTTGCGAACCACGCCGTCCCACTTCGCCGGATCGGTGACGTTGCGGCCGTCGACGAGCACCTTCACGCCGGGGAAGTCCGCGGCGGACAGCTCGCGGTACTCCTCGTGCTCGGTGTGCACGATGACGCCGTCGACCTCGGTGCCGGGCCGGTAGGCCGGCAGGCCGAGCTCGGCCAGTTCCTCGGCGCTGTACAGCGGGTCCGACACGTAGGGCACCGCACCGTCCCCGGACAGCGCCGCCACCAGGCCGTACACGCCGGAGAACGCGGTCTCCTTCACGCCGCCGCCGCGATAGGCCGCGCCGAGCACCAGGACCCTGCGGCCGGCCAGCCCGCCGCCGCCGGTGGCGCCGCCGAGCAGGCCCTCCAGCAGGCCCACCAGGTAGGCGGGCTGCGCGAGGTTGGATTCGCGGGCCGCGCGCACGATGGAGGCCTCGGGGTCGTTGAACAGGTAGAAGCGCGGGTAGACCGGGATGCAGTGGCCGCCGACGGCCGGGCCGGGCTGGTGGATGTGGCTGAACGGCTGGCTGTTGGAGGCCTCGATGACCTGGAAGATGTCGATGCCGGTGCGGTCGGCGAAGCGCGCGAACTGGTTGGCCAGGCCGATGTTGACGTCGCGGTAGGTGGTCTCGGCGAGCTTGGCCAGCTCGGCGGCCTCCGCCGAGCCCAGGTCCCAGACGCCGTTGCCGCGCTTGAGATCGGGGCGCTCGTCGAAGTCCAGGACGGCCTCGTAGAAGCGCACCGCGGCGTCCGCGGATTCGGCGTCGATGCCGCCGACCAGCTTCGGGTACTTGCGCAGGTCGGCGAACACGCGGCCGGTGTAAACGCGCTCGGGGCTGTGGCACAGCAGGAAGTCGCGGCCGGCGTTCAGGCCGGAGGCGGCCTCCAGGGCGGGCAGGAAGCGCGCGCGGGTGGTGTGCACCGGCAGCGTGGTCTCATAACTGAGCAGGATGCCGGTGCGGCCGTTGGCGGCGGCCTGCTTCAGGCCGGCGGCGATGGTCTGGGTGGCGGCGTCCATGGCGCGGAAGTCCGGGACCGCTTCCTCGTCCACGACGACCGGGACCACGACCACGACCGCGTCGCTGTCGGCGACCGCCGCGACGCCGTCCAGGGTGGCGGTGAGGTCGCCGTCACGGACCACCTGGGACAGCCGCACGTCCAGCTCGGCCTCACCGGGGAAGGGCTCGACGCCGGCGTTGATCTGGTCGACCACGCGCGGGACCACGTCCACGCCGTAGACCTGGTGGCCCTTCGAGGCGAACTGGACGGCCAGCGGCAGGCCGATCTTGCCCATTCCAATGACGCTGATCTTCACAGTGCTTCGGACTCCAGGTTCAGCGGTTCCAGGTCGGATATGTAGCAGGACGCAAGCGTACCCGGCTCCGTTCCGAATACCCTTATGCCGTCTACTTGCGCGAGGAGTACCGTGACCGACCCTGAACTGACTGTCATCGTCCCGACCCGGGAGCGGCCCGGCCTGCTGAAGGAGACGGTGGATTCGATCGTCGCCTCGGCGCGCGCGGCCTCGGACAAGCTCGGGGCCACGGTGCGGGTGCTGGTGGTCGACGACGCCTCGCCGACGGACTCGACGCGGGAGTCGGTGGCTTCGCTGGGCGAGGCGGCAGCATCGGTCGGGGCCGCGGTGAGCATCGACTACGCGCGGGTCGAGGAGCACGACGGCCGCAAGGATCCGGGTGCGGCGATCGCGTTGGGCGTCTCGCTGGCCCGCTCGCGATACCTGACGATCTTCGGCGACGACGACATCATGCTGCCGGAGCACATCACGGTGCACCTGCGGAACATGCGACGCGGGGCTGACGTGTCGGCGGCGTCGTACTACATCACGGACGGGCAGCTGAACCGGCAGTTCGCGAAGCGGCGACGGGCAGCGCACCTAGGGGATCTGCTGATCGGACGGATCGACGTCAACGACGGGGCGTTCGTGCGCACCGAGCTGATCCAGTCCGTGGAGCTGGACCCGGCGCTGCTGGCGCAGATGCTGTATCCGGTGTGGGCGACGCTGCTGATCGAGGGGCGCGAGTTCGTGTATTCGCGGACGCCGACGTTCCTGTACCGGCGGCATGACGCGAACATCAGCAGCGTCAATAAGGACTCTGAGGACGCGGCGCTGCGCAAGGCGCTGCAGGAGAAGTACCAGGCGCTGGCGTCGGAGCGGCTGGGCGCGGTGCCGGCGCCGCGGAAGGTGGACTGGGCGCGGCACAAGCGCGAGTGGCGGTATTCGAAGAAGGGGTACGTGCGCTGGCGGATGGCGGCTACGGAGTTGGCTGTGAAGCGGAATCCGCTGGTGCGCAAGGCTTTTCGGATGCCGCCACTGCCGCCTGTACCGCCGAAGGGGTCGTGACTAGCCCCTGTCGCGGGCGGTGAGGGCGGCGGCTGCCAAGTCGGCGACGATGGTCACCAGCCGGCTGGCGAGGGCGACGACGGTGGCCTTGCCGGGGTCGAGGACCGGCTGGAGCGCGGCGACCAGGATCAGCTCCCGGACACCGGCGCCGGCGGGCGCGAAGACGATGAGGAAGCCGACGCTCCAGGCGAAGGCGTAGCCGCCGGTGGCCAGGAGCAGCGTGCGCAGCAGGGGCGCGCCGAGGGCGACGGCGAGGATCCAGACGTGCGCACCGGCTAGGAGCCAGCCGACGAGGCTGCGGGCGGCCGTGCGGGTGATAGTGGCGGCCGTGAGTGGCTCGATCTGCGGGCGGCGGGTGAGGCGGAAGATGGTCCGCAGCGCGGGATTCGCGACTCTGGGATGCAGGCCCGCTAGGAGGATCGGGACGGCGGCGAAGGCCCAGCGGTAGCCGGCGGCGTGTGCGCCTCCGGCGGTGGGGAGTGTCGCGGCGGCGAGGACTAGCGCGGTCGTGAGGGAGATGAGCATGGCCAGCGCTGCTGCGGTGGCGCTGCGTGTGCGGGGGATGCGGTGTGCGCGGCCGAGCTGCATTTGCGCGAGGACTGGCCACACAGAGCCTGGGAGGTACTTGCCGAGTTGGCTGGTGAAGAAGACGCGGGCGGCGGGGCGGATGGCCAGCGGGGATCCGAGGGAGGCCAGCAGTCCGCGCCAGGCGAGCATCATCGCGGCGATGGAGCCTAGCGCCGGGAGCGATGCGACGGTTAACGGCAGGGGGCCGAGGTCGGCGAAGCCTGCGCGGACGCGGGTCCATTGGCGGGCGACGGCGTAGGCGCCGGCGGCAAGGGTGAGGGCGAGGAAGGCCAGGCGGGTGAGTCGGGCTCGGCGGCTGGTGGGCGGTGGGGCTAGGGGGTTGTCGGGTAGGAAAGGGATTGCTTCGGCAGCCGACTGCGCGATGGGATCGGATGCGGCTG
>JAEKKI010000275.1 GCA_019510485.1 Catenulisporales bacterium | reverse complement strand
CTCCCTGGGCTTCCTGCTCAAAAACGCCCAGGACACCAACGACATGGCCGGCGCCTTCGCCGCCATCGTCCTCATCCTGACCGTCGGCGTCGGCGTCAACCAACTGCTGTTCGTACCGCTGGAACGACGCGTCCTCAAGGCGAGGGGGCTGGCTTGAATCTCCCACCCGTCTCCCACCACCACCCGTTGCGGAGACGCTCCGCGTCGCAGGCTCCCCGCGAAGCGATGTTGGCTGTCGCGCACGGGAGCCGAGACGCGCGGCACGGCGAGTCTGTGGAAGCGCTGCTGGCACAGGTCCGCGAGCAGCGCCCGGGACTGCGGGTCGAGACCGCCTTCCTCGACCACTGCGGTCCCACCACCGCGCGCGCCCTGCACGGCCTGGTGCGCGACGGTTATCAGCACGTGAAGGTCGTGCCGCTGCTGCTGAACACCGCCTACCACGTCCGGCAGGACATACCCGCGGCGGTGCTCGCCGCCCACGAGGGCCTGCCGCGGCGCTGGCGCTCCAGCGTGCCGAGGCCGACCGTGGCCGAGCCGCTGGGTCCGCATCCGCTCCTACTGGCCGGGCTGGAGCGCCGGCTGCGCGAGGCCGGGGTGTGGCCGGGCGACGAGTCCGTGGCCGTGGTGCTGGGCTGGGCCGGGTCCTCGGACCAGTTGGCGGCGGCGGCGGTGGAGGAGCTGGCCGGGTACTGGCAGCGCAGCGGCTGGGAGCGTGTGGAGTCCGCACCGGCCGTCGGCGACCTGGCCGGGGACGCGGTGCGGGAACTGCGGCGGGGCGGGGCCCGGCGGGTCGTCGTGGCGCCGTACTTCCTGGCGCCGGGGATGCTGGCCGACCGGATCCGGGACTCGGCGCTGCGGGCCGGCGTCGACGTCGTCGCCGAAGAGCTCGGGAACGCCCCGGAGGTGGCGGCCACGGTGCTGGCGCGGTTCGACGGCTCGGTGGCGACGTGCCGTTTGGTGGAAGCCGCTTGACGTGATCGGCCCAGGTCGGCATCGAGCGGAATGACGGCGCGACCGAGGAGGTTGCAAGGGTGCGTACCCTTGCGGCCTTTGAAAGGATTCGCGTATGCGCGCCATCGTCGTCAACGCACTCGGCGGACCGGACGTCCTGCAGCTGTCGGACGTCAACGACCCTGAGCCCGGCCCCGGAGAACTTCTGGTGAAGGTCGGCGCGGTCGGTGTGAACTTCATCGAGACCTATCAGCGCGGCGGCCTCTACGAGATGAAGCTGCCTTACACACCGGGCGCCGAGGCCGCCGGGCAGGTGCTGGCGGTCGGCGAGGGGGTCACCGGCTTCCAGCCCGGCGACCGGGTGGCAACCGTCAATGCCCAAGGCAGTTATGCCGAACAGGTGATCGTGGCGGCCGACCGCGCGGTGCGGGTACCGGACGGCGTGGATGTCGAGACCGCCGCCGCAGCGCTGCTCCAGGAGACGGCGCTGGTGCACGCCGCGGCCGGCGGGATGGGCCTGCTGCTCACGCAGCTGGTCAAGGCCGCCGGCGGCAAGGTGATCGGCACCGTCTCCAGCGACGCGAAGGCCAAGCTCGCCGCCGAGGCCGGCGCCGACGAGGTCATCCGCTATGACGAGGTCGAGGGCGACGAACTCGCGGCGGAGGTGCTGCGGCGCAACGGCGGCCAGGGCGTGCACGTGGTCTACGACGGCGTCGGCGCCTCCACGTTCGAGGCCTCCCTCGGCTCGCTGCGGCCGCGCGGCATGCTGGTCAGCTTCGGCAACGCGTCCGGCCCGGTGCCGCCGGTGGCGCCGCTGCGGCTGTCCCAGAGCGGCTCGCTGTTCCTGACCCGGCCGACGCTGAAGGACTACGTCGCCGCCCGCGAGGAGCTGGAGTGGCGGGCCGACGATCTGTTCGGCTGGCTGCGGGACGGCACGCTGAGCATCCGGGTCGGTGCGACCTACCCGCTGGGCGAGGCCGCACAGGCGCATGAGGATCTGGAGTCGCGCAAGACCACCGGGAAGCTGCTGCTGATCCCGTAACAGCGCCTCAGGACGCGAGGACCCGCGCCTTCTCCTTCTCGACGTCGTACCCCGCCGGCGGCCACTTCGGGTCGATCCGTTCCAGCGCCTCGATGAGGAGGTTGGTGATCGCGAAGTTCCGGTACCACTTGCGGTCGGCGGGGATCACGAACCAGGGAGCGGTCGCGGTCGAGGTCAGGTCCAGGGTGGCCTCGTACGCCTCCTGGTACGCCGGCCACAACTTGCGCTCGTCGACGTCGCCGGCGTTGTACTTCCACAGCTTCGTGGAGTCGTCGAGGCGGGCCAGCAGGCGCTGCTTCTGTTCGTCGCGGCTGATGTGCAGGAAGCACTTCACCACCGTCGTGCCCTGGTCGGCGAGTTCCTGCTCGAACTCGTTGATCAGGCCGTAGCGCAGCTCCCACTGCTCCCGGGGCACAAGGTCGCGGACGCGCACGATGAGCACGTCCTCGTAGTAGCTGCGGTCGAAGACGCCGACCATGCCGGCGGCCGGCAGGGCTTTGCGGATGCGCCACAGGAAGTCGTGGGACAGCTCCTCCTCGGTCGGGGCCTTGAAGGAGGTGATGCGCAGGCCGCCGGGGTCCATCACGCCGGCGACGTGCTTGACGGTGCCGCCTTTGCCGGAGGTGTCCATGCCCTGCAAGACCAGCAGGAGGCTGGCGCGGGCCGGATCGGTGCCGCCGTGGGACTGGGCGAACAGGCGTTCCTGCAGGTCCGCCAGCCGCGCGTCGAGTGCCGGCAAGGCGTTCAGCGCGTCCTTCTTGGAGCGGACGCCCGGGTGCGCGTCGGCGGGGAGTTTGGTCAGATTGACCGGGGACTCGGGAGCGCGGAGCAGATCCGTGAACGACTTCGCCATGGACGAAGGGTGCCATCACGGTGGCCGGAGCGCACGTTGTCGTGGTTGGGGGTGGTGTCGTGGTCGGTCTCGTGGTTGGCGTCGCGGTGCTGTCGCGGTGCTGTCAGACGTTTGCTGGAGCGCCGACCTCGGCCAGCGCCACGCCGTCCCGGGCCAGCGCGGTGATCCGGGAGATGGCGCGCAGGTACTTCTTGCGGTAGCCGCCGCGCAGCAGCTCGGGGGTGAACAGCTCGCTGAGCGCGGCGCCGGAGGCGAGCACCGGGACCTTGCGGTCGTACAGCCGGTCTATGAGCACGACCAGGCGCAGCGCGACGTTCTGGTCGTCCAGCGGCCGGACGCCGCCTATGCCGATGGCGCTGACGCCGTCGATCAGGGCGCCGTACCGGCTCGGGTGGACCGCGGCGAGTTCCTCGGCCAGATCGTCGAAGGTGTCGAAGGTGGCTCCGGTGCAGCCGTCCACGGTGCGGCGCACGGCGTCGTCGGCGATCGGCGCCGGCGGAGTCGGCAGGTCGCGGTGCCGATAGTCGGGACCGTCGACCCGGATCACGTCGAAACGCGAGGACAGAGCCTGGATCTCGCGCAGGAAGTCGGCGGCGGCGAAGCGGCCCTCGCCGAGCTTGTCCGGCAGTGTGTTGGAGGTCGCGGCCAGCTTCACGCCGCGGTCGGACAGCCGGGTGAGCAGTGTGGAGACCAGGACGGTGTCGCCGGGATCGTCAAGCTCGAACTCGTCGATGCAGACCAGCGCGAAATCGGACAGCCGCTCCACGGCGGCGGCGAAGCCCAGGGCGCCGACCAGGCTGGTGTACTCGACGAAGGTGCCGTAGGCCTTCTTCTCGCGCGGGGCCGGAGCCTCGTGCCAGAGCGAGGCCAGCAGGTGGGTCTTGCCGACGCCGAACCCGCCGTCCAGATAGACGCCGATGGTGCCGGACGTGGCCGTCTTCTTCTTGAACAGCCCGCCGCTCTTCTTCGGCGGCGCGCCGACGGTCGCCGCGAACGCCGCCAAACGGTCGCGGGCAGCGGTCTGGCTCGGCTCGGCGGGGTTCGGGACGTACGAGGAAAAGCGCACCCGGTCGAAGCGCGGCGGCGGGACCAGGTCGGCGATCAGGCGGTCCGCGCCCACGGCCGGACGGCGGCCGACGAGGGTCGCGGCGGGCGCGGAGACGATCGGGGCAGACGTCGGCACCCTTCTAATGTCCCAGTGCCGCCCGGGTGCTCCGGTCCATGTCAGGCGTGGAATTGATCACATGTGAAGCGGGTCACAAACCCCTTGCGGAGCCGGGGCGATCTCGCGGCGGCGCAGCGCGTGTCAGGAGTCGATTGTTGTGATTCGCTGGTCCCATGTATCAACTGCTGCCGCCGTCGCGCCGCAACCGTCAGGTGGACCTGGCCGAGGTGTATGCGTATCCCGCCGGGGCCCGGCACTGGGTGCGGGCGAACATGGTCGCCAGCGGGGACGGCGCCGCGACCGCCGCCGGGAAGTCGGAGGGCATCTCCGGCGAGGCGGACAAGCGGATCTTCGGGGTGCTGCGGGCGTTGGCCGACGTCGTGTTGGTCGGCGCCCGGACGGTACGGGTGGAGCAGTACCGGCCGGCACGGGTCAGGGAGCAGTACCAGGCCATGCGCGCCGCCGCCGGACAAGCGCCGACCGCCACGATCGCGGTGGTCTCGCGCTCACTGGACCTGGACTGGTCGATGCCGCTGTTCTCCGAGCCCGCGGTGCCGACCATCGTGCTCACCGCCGAGGATGCGCCGGACGACGCCGTGGCCGCCGCCGGCGAGGCCGGGGTGGAAGTGATCGCGGCCGGGACCGAGCGGGTCGACCTGGGCTTGGCGGTGACCCGGCTGACCGAGCGCGGGCTCGGGCGGATCCTGTGCGAAGGCGGGCCGCACCTGCTGGCCCAGCTGGCGGCCGCCGGGCAGCTGGACGAGTTGTGCCTGACGACCGCGCCGCAGCTGCGGGGCGGCGACGCGATGCGGATCCTGGCCGGGCCAGAGCTTACGGGGGGATTACCGCTGATCCTGCACACGTTGTTGACGGAAGACGGCTTCCTCTTCAGTCGTTATCTGGTGGGCACGCTGAGTTCGAGGAAGGGTGAGCCTGATGGTGCAGAAGGTTGAGCGGACCGAGGCGGAGTGGCGCTCGCTGCTGACGCCGATGGAGTACGCGGTGCTGCGGGAGGCGGGGACGGAGCGGGCTTGGAGTGGGGAGTACGTGTCCACGCACAGCGCGGGGACGTACCACTGCCGGGCTTGTGACGCGCCGTTGTTCCGGTCGCAGGCGAAGTACGACTCGCACTGCGGGTGGCCGTCGTTCTACGAGCCGCAGGAGGGCGACGCGGTCACGCTGTACGAGGACCGGAGCCATGGGATGGTGCGGACCGAGGTGCGGTGCGCGGCGTGCGGGTCGCATCTGGGGCACGTGTTCGATGACGGACCGGTGGACCACGGCGGGCAGCGGTATTGCATCAACTCCGTGTCCTTGAAGTTGGACGAGGCGCCGCCGAGCGCTTAAGCCCTATCCGCGCTGCCACTTCACCGCTCCGGCCACGATGCCGAGCAGTGCGACGGCGGCGAGGAGCGTGGTCGCTGCCAGTGACGTCGGCGGAATCGGGTGCACGCCCGACTTCAGCGGCGGCCAGGCGGTGAGCACGCGGGGATTGAGAAGCGCGGACAGCACAGGGGTGTCGCGCAGGGACTGCTCGGCGTTGCCGAACGCATCGGCGATGCCGGGCAGCGCGGCCACCAGGCGGCCGGCGGCCAGCGGCGTGCCGAGCGCCACGACGGCGACCGCCACCACGACGGAGGTGCGGTACCAGGCCGTGAGCCAGCCGACGGCGAGGCCGAACAGGCCGGCCGCCGTCGCCGCCGCGGCGGTCGGTGCGACGCCCTGCAGGACGGGGTCGGCGGCGGCGCCGTCCGGGATCAGGGTGCGGTCACCGGCGTAGGCCCAGGCGAGTGCGAGGGCGTAGCCGAGGGCGGCGGACAGGGCGACCAGCGCACCGGTAATAGCTGAGAACAGGACTGTCAGCGTGGTCTTGGCGAGCGCCAGCCACGCCCGCCGCGGCACCACAGCGAGGGTGACGTACCGCATGCCGTGATGCCGCTCATGCCCGGAGGCCGCAGCCCCGATGAGTACCGCGGCTCCGAGCGCCGGCAGCGTCCCGGCCAACCGGAACAAGGCCACCACCGCCTCCGAGGCCCCGGCCGACACCGCCAACGCGGCCGACACTCCCAGCACCCCCGCAATCACAGCGGCACCCCCGGGCACCCGCCGACCAGCCCGCAGGCTCGCCCACCGACGCAGCTCATACCGGAACGCAGCGATCATGCGGACGCTTCCTGCTCTGCCGAGGCCGTCTCAACGACCGAATTCTGTCGCTCCCGCACCGCACGCGCTGTCACTGCTCGCCACGGCGTCATGCCTTCGGCATCAGCTCCGGACTCGGCGACGGGCGATGGACTGACCGTGAAGGGCACGGCGGGCTGTACTGGCGATGGTGAGGAGATCGCTTCGATGGTGACCCGCGGTCGCGGTTCGAGCGTCTCGTCACCCTTGCCACGCCGGCGGAAGGTGGCGAACGCGCGGTTCGCGGAGCGTTTTGGCGTCGACGGCTCGCTCGGCGCGCGGGGAGTCGGAGCGGTGGTCAGCGAAGCGCCGGCGATCGGCTCGGCCATCGGCGATAGACGCGGTCGTTTCGACTGCGAACGGCTTGCTTCCGCAGCGTCCTGCACTTGGTCGGTGTACGGCTGGCTGGCTTCGGTGATGGCTCGCGAACGATTCGCCTGCGACTGGCTCGCTTCAGCCTGGAACTCGCCCGAATCAGCAGCAGCCAGCCGCTGGTCAGCGCGCGCCTGGCCGGTTTCAGCGGCAGCTTGCGACGGATCAGCATGCGCTTGGCCCGCCGCAACAACAGCGTGCGCCTGGCCTTCGTCAGCGGCCCGCGGCTGACGGACAGACATCTGGTCCGCTGCGATGGCAGGCTGCGACCAATCAGCACCTGCCTGGCCTGCTTCGGCAGCCTGCGACCAACCGGCGCGGGTCTGGCCTGCATGATCAGCCGCTCGCGACGGATCAGCATGCGCCTCGCCCGCCGCAACAGCAGCGTGCGCCTGGCCTTCGTCAGCGGCCCGCGATCGATCAGCGTGCGCCTGGCCTGCTTCGGCAGCCTGCGACCGATCAGCGTGCGCCTGGCCTGCATGACCAACCGCTCGCGACGGATCAGCATGCGCCTCGCCCGCCGCAACAGCAGCGTTCGCCTGGTCATCGTCAGCGACTCGCGGCTGACGGACAGACATCTGGTCCGCTGCGATGGCAGCCTGCGACCAACTGGCGCGGGTCTGGCCTGCGTGATCAGCCGCTTGCGACGGATCAGCATGCGCTTGGCCCGCCGCAACAGCAGCGTGCGCCTGGCCTTCGTCGGCGGCCCGCGATCGATCAACGTGCGTCCGCCCCGCTTCGGCGGCCTGCGACTGATCAGCGTGCGCCTGGCCTGCTTCGGCCACGACCCGCGACTGATCGGTAGGCGCCTGGTCCGCTGCGGTAGAAGCTTGCAATAGAACGGCGTTTGCTTCACCCGCCCCAGCAGCAAACCGTGACTGGCGGGTAGGCGTCCGGCTCGCTTCGACGGAGTCCTGCGACGGATCGTCGTGCGCCCGGCTCGCTAAGACAGCAGCCCGCGACTGCCCGGTAAGCGTCTCGCGAGCGTCGGTCGCTTCGGCAGCCGAGCCGCTGGTGGCCGTCTTCGCACTCTGGTCACCATCCCCGGCCTGCCCTGGCACGCCGGTCTGCCCTTGCCACTCGGCCACCGGCGTATGCGGCGGCACGATGGCCGGTTCGGCGCCCTCGGTCTTACGCACCGAGCTCTCGGTACTGACCAGCCGAACGCCCGAACTCCAGGCCGCGCCGGCGCCCGCGTTCCGCGCCTCGCCGTGGTGCAGCACCGGTAGCGATTCCTTCTGGCGGGGAAGCGGGCGCAGGCCGAAGACGTCGTCGTCGTGGCCGATCTCGCTGAGTTCGTGGAGGCAGATGCCCGCGACGTGGGCGGCCTCGCCGATGCGGGCCCGGTCCAGGCCGCGCACTTGGAGGGCGCCGGGGCCGGCGGGTGCCAGGCGGGCGCCCTCGGTCTCCAGGACGGCGGCCAGGCGGGCGGCTTGGGGGCTGCGGACCTGGACCACGGTGGCGCGGCGTTCGTCGAAGACCTCGGCGGCCGAGCGGCTGGCGATCACGCGGCTGATGCCCGTCTCGTCATCGCGGCGCAGGACCACCACGTGGTCGGCGGTGCCGGCCAGGGAGTCGAGGTCGGTCGCCGCGACCAGGACTGTGCGGCCCTGGGCCGCGTAGGCGCGGATCAGGGCGTGGAACCAGGACATGCCTTGGGTGCCGAGGCCGTGCGGCTCGTCCAGGATCAGGGCCGCGGGGTCGCCGAGCAGGGCGGCGGCGATGGCCAGCCGCTGGCGCCGGCCGGGCTCCAGGCGACCGCAGCGCACCGTGGCCTGCGTCGACATGCCCGCGATCTCCAGCACCTCGGCGATCCGTCCCTTGGGCACGCCGCCGGCCGCCGCGTAGAGCTGGAGGTGAGCCTGAACGGTGCGGTTCGGATGCACGGCATCAGGGTTCAGTGCCAGCCCCACCTCGCGGACCGCCGGACGCAGCGCGTGGAACGGACGGCCGCCGAAGAGCGTGCGGCCGCCGCCGGCGGGTTCGAGTTCGACCATCATCCGCAGCACCGTGGACTTGCCGGCGCCTGACGCCCCGAGCAGCGCGGTCACCTGGCCCGGGTAGACGTCGAAGGACACGTCCGCCACGGGGCCGGCGCCCGGGCCGCGTGACCGGCGGGTGCTGGTCAGCTCGATCGCCTCGATCACCGTGACTCCTCTTGTTCCTGGCCGTGCTGGCGCGCGACGCCTGCCGGTCCGGACGGTCTCCACTCTTTGATCACCGTCCGCGACGCCGTTGACCGCTACGGTAGCCGTGATCACTCACGAGACACGGGGAAATCACCGTGAAGAGTGATGAAGTGTCGCAGCCAATCCGCTACCGCACGGTTCTAGACAACCCCCCGCAGGCGCGCGCACGATGAAGAGACCCGCACCCCTAAGGAGGTCTGCGCTATGGGCCTCGCCCCCGCCGTCCCCCTTCTTTCCACCGCCATCGCCGAACACCTGGCGGCGACCGAAGGCGAGCACGGGCTCTACGCCGAGATCGCCGCCGCCGACCCGCGCCTTGCGTTCGCGGTCGAGTCGCTGATCCGCGAGCACGCCGAACTGCGGCGGCTCGCGAAACGGGACCTGTCGGATCTGTCCGCAGCACAGATCACCGACTTGGCCCGGCACCTGGACCGACACTGCCAGCGCGGCAACGACCTGGTCTACGAGGCCTTCATCGTGGATCTCGGCGGCGAGCACTGATCGGGCCCCGCACCGGCCAGGGCCCGGAAAACCCAGAGTCCTGAAACCTAGTCCGCCGACGGCCGCAGCATCGGCGGATTGAGCAGCGTGGCGTTCCCGCGCCGGAACAACTGTGCGGGCCGCCCGCCCTGCCGCGAGGTGGTGCCGCCGGTCGGCACCAGGAAGCCGGGCGTCCCGGTGACCTTGCGATGGAAGTTGCGCGGGTCGAGCGGCACACCCCACACCGCCTCGTAGACGTTGCGCAACTCCCCCACCGTGAACTCCGGCGGACAGAACGCCGCCGCGAGCGACGAGTACTCGATCTTCGACCGCGCCCGCTCCATAGCTCGCCAGTTGCTCCAGATGGACACCGTGATCCGGCGCGTCGCGATCCAGCCCGCCAAGCTCCGGCACCCTCTGCCGGTCCTGCCCGGCGACCTGCAAGCCGAGCCCGGTCTCCTCGGCCAGTTCCCGCACCGCCGCGTCGCCGAGACTCTCGTCCGGTTTCACGAACCCGCCCGGCAGCGCCCACCGGTCCGCGAACGGCGCCTCGCCACGCCGCACCGCCAGCACGCTCAGCCCCTGCTCGGCGACGGTCAGCACCACGAGGTCGACCGTCACCGCGAACGGCGGGTAGGCGGACGGATCGTAGAGCGGATCGAGGTGCTGTGGCATCCGCTCATCGTAGCGTGATGTCGTCAGGGTGACGAGAACTGGGATCGGCCACGCGGGTCACGCGCCGACGCCGCCGATGCCGCCGATGCCGCCGCCGACCTGACGACGAGCCGAGGCGCCGCCGAACCTGCTCGCGTCAGCCCGGCACGGACGCCGCCGCTGGATACGCCGCCAGGCGCCGCGGCGTCATCCCGGTGCCGGTGAAGCGCCACGCAGCGACTTCGACCCCGGCGACGCGCACCCGGATCGGACCGAGCGCGCGGCGCCCGGCAACCCAATCGACCAGGGCACGAGCCCGCCGCGGCTCAATCGGCGCAGCGAAGTGCACCAGGTTGAGGTACCAGATGCTCCGGTGGAACGCGATCCCGCGCTCCAGCCAGGCATCCTCACCGAGCGCCTCGGCCAATGCGGCCGACAACCGGTCCGGTGCCTCGCCGACCGGCATCGCGCACGCCATGACCGACAGCCGGGTCAGCGTCAGGCCGACGACGTCGAACGCCAGCGAACCGATGTCGGCCATCGCCGTCCGCAACGCGGCGGCATAGCGTGCGACGCTCGGATCATTGGCCGGAACCTCTCCCGGTCGCGGCCACTCCAGCGCCCGCACGGTGAGGTGCGAGCTGTGCGCGGCCCCGGTCAGCCAGTGACCGTCACCGGCCACCGCTCCCGCGTCGCGGGCCAGCGCCTCCAGGGCCAGCGCCGCCTCGGCCTCCGGACGCAGCAGCACCGACACGCCCCACCGCCGCCCGCCGTCCGCCGGCGGCACCTCGATGCCGTGCTCGCCGCTCAGCACCGCCTCAGCACCTTCCGCGAAGAGCTGGTCGAAGGTGGCATGGTTGATCCGGCGCGGCATCACAGGCTGGTTCATGCAATGGACTCCCGGGTCAGGGCTTTGCAGTCACGGCGCAGAGGCCGGGACTACCCGAGTCTGCCGCCGATCTGCAGTCTGTGCTCCTTGTTCTGCGGCGCGCTACGGCCGTGGCGCGATTATTACGAACCCGAGAACCTCCCTTCTGGTGGTGGTGTTGCATGACCTGCGGTGATGTGATGGACCCGTGAACGCATTCGACGCCGCTCGCGGCGGTGCCGGCCGTGGTGCGGCTGGCGAGGGGCCCGACCGGCCGATTGGGGAAGGGAGGCCGGTCGGGCGGCGCGTGGTGTTCGGTGTCATCGGCCTGGGGACGCTGGGAGTGGTCGGCGGCGCCGCCGTGCAACGGCTCCTGGCCGGGGTGGCCCAGCATGATCCGACCGGGCTGACCAACCTCCTTCCGTTGGGGAACGAGTGGCGCTTCTACACGGTGACCGGTGGCGTGCGGAAGGCCGATCCGAACACGTACCGGCTGGGGGTCACCGGGCTGGTGGACCGGCCGCAGCAGTACTCGCTCACCGACTTGGCGGCGCTGCCGCAGACCGAGATGGTGCGGGATTTCCAGTGCGTGACCGGCTGGCGGGTGCCGAAGGTGCCGTGGAGTGGCGTTCGGCTGCGGGACATGTTGGAGCTCGCCGGGGTGCAGAGCTCGGCGAAGGCACTGCGGTTCCTGTCCTTCGATGGGACGTATACGGAGTCGCTGACCCTTGAGCAGGCACAGAACCCGGACATGCTGGTTGCTCTGCGGATGCTCAACGGGCCGGTGACCCACGACCACGGCGGGCCGGTACGGCTGTACGCGGCGCCGATGTACGGCTACAAGAGCATCAAATGGCTGTCGGAGATCCAGGTGGTGGACGCGGTCCAGCCCGGCTACTGGGAGGGCTTCGGGTATGACGTCGACGCTTGGGTCGGGAAGTCGAACGGCAGGTCCGGCGATGTCCCGACGGGCTGAGGCCGGCGGCGGCGACCGGATCGAGCGGTTCACCCGCGCCGAGCGCTATATCCATCGAGTGACCGCGACGTTGATGCTGACACTGATCGTGACCGGTGCGGTGCTGTATCTGCCATCGCTGTCGGTGCGGATCGGCCACCGCCAGGCCATCGCCCTGATTCATCTGTATAGCGGTTGGAGCTTGCCGATCCCGATGGCGGCCGGCCTGTTCTCGCGTGCGTATCGGGCAGACGTGCGTCGGCTCAACCGGCACACCGAGACCGACCGGGATTGGCTGCGCAAGCGGGCCTGGCGTCGGGAGAAGGCGCGGGAGTTGGCGCTGCCGGTGGGCAAGTTCAACGCCGGGCAGAAGCTGAACGCGGCGTTCCAGTGCGGAGCGATCCTCGTGATGACCGGGACCGGGACGTTGATGTGGTTCCCGCACCTGGTCGGCGTGTCGATGCGGACCGGCGCGACCTTCGTGCACGACTGGCTGGCGCTGGCGCTCGGGTTTGTGGTGATCGGCCACGTCTGGTTCGCGGTGAACGACCGACAGGCGCGGGTCGGGATGCGGACCGGTTGGGTGACGCGGCGGTGGGCCGAGGGCGAGCATCCGGCGTGGGCTGCGGAGGTGGCGGCTGAGACGGCCATGCCCGAGCCCGTCGCGGATGCCCTGGAGCAGGGCTCGGATTCTGTGCCTTTCAGCGCCGACGCCGGCGAGGCGGTGGACCGCGCGGCCCGCGGTGAGGCGGGCGCGCGAGATGAGATGGGCGGCGCTGTGCATCAGGCTCGGGTCCGGGACAGGTAGTCGACCATCGCCGCGCAGGCTGCGTGCGGGTGGTTGACGACGACGCTTATGGCGTCGGCGGCCGGGCGCAGGTGGGCCAGCATGCGGCGGTCCTTGCCGACCAGGTAGGCGGCGCGGAAGCAGGGGGAGGGGTGCGGGCGTTTCAGTGCTGCCGCCGCTGGTGTGGCCGGGGCCGTGTTCGCGGTCATGGGGGTCGAGATGATGCGCATGCGTGCGCTCGGGGCGGTTGCGCCGGCGTCAGCGGTTTGATCGGTCGACGGCGCGGGGCGTGGCAAGTCAGTGAACGGGTTGCCGGCCGGGACGGTCGGTGATCCGGGCTCGTCGGCGTCGGCGTCGGCGAATACGCGAGGACTGGTTTGGAAGACGCGGACGGCTTCGATGGTGGGAGGCCAGCCGTCGGCCATGGTGCTGGGAAGGCGAGTCGCAGTGGCGGGCTGATACATCCAGGGGGCGCACCGGTGGTGATGCGGGAAGGTGAAGCACCGCGGGTCAGGGTCCGGCGCGCTGAGCGACCAGCTGGCGACGGCCCAGGATTCGAAGGTGATGGCGCTCGGATCGGGGAAGATCACGGTGTCTGGAATATGGTGTCGAGCGTTGACCGTCGGTCCTGCTGCCGGCGTGGCGCCGAAGGCCGTACTCGGCAAGGCCGGAACGGCGAGCGCCGCGGCAGCCAACGCGAGGCAGGATGTTCCGCGCCGTAGCAGGGTGGGCGGCCGCGACGCCGTCGACTCCTCGGCGCTGCGGAACAGGGCCTGCGCGACAAGGCGTCGAGCGTCGGCGAGGCCGCGGGGCAGGCGGCGTGGCGTGCGCTCCGGCACCTGCGTAACCGGGGCGACGGCTTGCTCTATGCGGATGTTCATGAGACCTCCAGGTCGGTGTCAGTGGGGACGGTTTCGGTCGAACGTTGAGAAGGGACGGAGACCGGAGCGGTGTCCGGATCAGGGGTGTCGGGATCGACGGCGGCCTCACCGAACAGGTCGCGCCGGGTGTTGGCGGCGGACTCCCGCACACCCTCACCGTCGATGGCGTGATGCAGCCCTGCACGGATCAACGAGGCGAACTTGTACTCGGGGTCGATGGCCAGCGCCCGGTCGACCGCGCACTGCGCGACCGAAGGCCGGCCCACCGCCCACGCCGCCCACGCCGCCAGTGCGTAGGGGGCGAGGCGAAGCTCAGGATGCGGCGCCCGCCGCGCCAGCTCAGTGCACAGCCGCAGCAGTCGCGCGGCGGAATCCTCGGTCGCCGCGGCGCAGGCCAGGTAGTCACGCACCCGCCAGTTGAGCAGCGCGATCAGCAGCTCGGCGACCTCCGCGTCACTGATCAGCGGCGCGGAGCCATCAAGCATGGACCACTCGTCCGAGGCCGGGACCCGATCGGTGACGTGGCGGGCGGAGCGGGCCGCGGGGATGGCGGATTCGGCCTTCGGGGCGCGGCGAAGCGTGCCGGTGCCGACGGTGGCTGTGGCGGCGAGACCGCGGCGCTCAGAGCGGGGGGATTCGGCGGCGGCGATCCGGCGGGGAGCCAGCGAATCACCGTTGGCTGGTCCCACGGCGGCCGAATCAGCACGCACGGCCTCAACGGGAGCGGCAGCGGCCCGGCTTCGCGGAGTAATCGTGGAATCGGATTCCGCTCGGCTGAAAGCGGGGTCAGCACTCGTCCCGCGAACGCGCACGGTAGCCGAGGAACCGAGACCGCGGCGCGGAGACTCAGCGGCAGCCGTTCGGCGGCGTGACGTAGCGCCATCAGTACCGCCGCCAGTCGAGTCAGTATTCGATGTGCGAACGCGCGCAGCACCTTCGACAGCGACCGTGACGGCGAGGCCGCGCCGGCCGATGCGGGCGGCGCTGGTGGAGCGCGCTGATTCGGTGGTGGAGTCTGCCCCATCGTGGCCGGTGCCGCGGGAGCCGTCGGCGGACGACGCGCCTTCGTCCGAATCGCCGCAGCGCAAGAGCAGGGCGTCCATCAGGCGGCGGGCGTCGGCGAGGCCGGCGTCGGTGTCGTACCAGGTGGGGTCGAGGTTCTCGACGGCCGCAGCGGCGCGGGCGAGGACTTCGGGCGGGTAGGGAGCCAGGGTGGCGTCGAGAGCCTCGCGGCTGGGGTAGACGGCGTGGCCGCGGGTGGTCAGTGCGGTGGTGAGGCCGGGGGGTGCCTCGGCGGGGACGACTGTGCCGGTGGCGGGGCAGCAGCGGGTGTTGCGGCACATGTAGGACCACCAGCGGCCGTTGCAGGTGTAGAGGGCGTCGACGACGGTGACGCGTTCCTCGGCCGGCGCCGCCTCGATCTGGGCGCGGAAGGCGGCCATGAGTTTGCGGCAGTGGTCGGGGCGGGCCTGGGCGCCGGTGGCGCCGCGTGGGCCGAAGGCGACCAGGATCGCGACCTCGGCGTCATGGTCGCGCAGGCGCGTGGCCAGTTCCAGCGCGGCGGTGCGTTCCTGCCCGCGGACCTGGTCCAGGTCGATGCGGACGCCGTGGCGGATGAAGCGGCCGCCGGCAGCCGGGCCGCCGATGCCGAGGACGACCAGGCTGTTGTCCGGGTGGAAGCCGAACAGGAGCGGGATCGAGGCCACCACCGAGCCCGGAGAGGCGAGGCGGACGGTGCCGGTAGCCGCGCCCGCGCCCCCGCCGGCGCCGGCGGGGGCGCGGGCGGGATCACCGTCGGCGATACCGTCAGTCTTTTCCCCACCCTCGCCGCTCGCGGAGCGGGGACGCGGCGGGACCCGGCGGCCGGCGGCGCGGCTGCCGGAACCGGAGTTGCCGGGCTCCGGGCCGCCGGCGGCGGGGGCGCCGGTTTCGGGGGCGGTGGTGAGGTCGTGGTCCATGACGGATACTGTGCCGAGTGGTGGGCACTGTGCGCGACCGTGACATGACTGTCTGTGGATAAAGCCGGGGTGTGGATAACTTGTATCCCTCGAACGGCCTAGTCCCCATGCTGGACCGGTCCGCAGCCGTCTGAGGAAAACGTGGGGATGATCTCAGCGCTTTCTCAACCGCGCGGGGCAGAATGCGGCCATGCACATCCTCGTGGTGGACGACGACCAGGCGGTCCGGGACTCGCTGCGCCGCTCGCTGGCCTTCAACGGCTACGAGGTCGAGCTCGCGGCCGACGGGCTGGCGGCGCTGGAGGCGATCGCGAAGCGGCGGCCGGACGCCGTCGTGCTCGACGTCATGATGCCCAGGCTCGACGGCCTGGAGACCTGCCGCCGCCTGCGCTCGGCCGGCGAGGACCTGCCGGTGCTGCTCCTCACCGCGCGCGACGCCGTCCCGGACCGGGTCGCGGGCCTGGACGCCGGCGCCGACGACTACCTCCCGAAGCCCTTCGCGCTGGAGGAGCTGCTCGCGCGCCTGCGCGCTCTGCTGCGCCGCACCCAGGGCAGCCTGGCCGACCAGTCGGACGCCCCGCTGTCCTTCGCCGACCTGACGCTGGACCCGTCGACCCGCGAAGTGACCCGCGACGGCAAGACGGTCCGCCTGACCCGCACCGAGTTCAACCTGCTGGAGCTGCTGATGCGGCACCCCCGGCAGGTCCTGACCCGCGCGCAGATCCTGGAGGAGGTCTGGGGCTACGACTTCCCGACCACCGCCAACTCCCTTGAGGTCTACGTCGGCTACCTGCGCCGCAAGACCGAGGCCGACGATCTGCCGCGGCTGATCCACACCGTCCGCGGCGTGGG
>JAEKKI010000167.1 GCA_019510485.1 Catenulisporales bacterium | reverse complement strand
AGGCCGAACCCGGCAGCGCCGACGACTCGGCGCTCGGGAGGCTTGCCGCGCGCTGACCGCGTCCGCTGATGCCGCTGACGCCGCTGACGCCCCTGACGCCGCCGCCGTTGGACGACCGGCTCCCTGCGTGAGCAAGCAGCCCCGCCAACGGGCTGTCGCCGAGCGTGGCGAGGATGAAGCGTTGGCGCGGCGGGTCGGACGCGAGCGGCCGCCATGCCATCCCCGCGTCTGCTGTGCTGCCGTTCCGGGCTCGCAGGGTGACCAGGTTCTGACTGTTGCGCAGGTGGTGGCGGTACAGGGCTTGGCTGCGCGCGTCGACGACGTGCAGGCGTGGCGACCAGCCGTGGCCGGCGAGATGGGCCAGGACGTATTCGGCGAAGCGCGGGTTGCGCCTGGCGGGAAACCACAGGAGTTCCTGGCCTGCGAGGTCGGCCCAGGTCAGGACCGTGTGGTCGGCCAGCGGGTGGTCGGAGCGGAGCAGCACGCCCAGCGGCTCGTCGGCCAGGGTCAGCGTGGCCAGGCCTTCGACCGCGTGGAAGACCCGCATCACCCCGAAGGCCAGGGTGCCGGTCCGCAGCAGGTCGAGTTGCTCCTGGGAGTCGGCACCGGCGAACTCGACGTCCAGGGATCCGTCGTCGCCGAAGATCCGCTCGACCCGCGCCAGCAGGTGCTCCGGAACGGTGCCGCAGACTCCGACCCGCACCGGACGGCGCGCGTCGCGCGCCTGCACGAGCGACGACTCGATCTCGGCCAGGGCACGGCTGGCGCTCGCGTACAGGATCCGGCCACCCTCGGTCAGCTCCATCCCCTGGGGCCTGCGGTGGAACAGCGGGGCCCCGACCCGCCGTTCCAGGGCGCTGATCTGTTGACTCAGGCTGGGCTGCGCGATCCGCAGCACCCGCGCGGCCTCCGTCACCGTGCCCTCCTCGGCGACGGTGACGAAGTAGCGGAGATGACGGAGTTCCACGTCCCGGTGGTCGTTCACGGCCCGCTCCTTGCTCTGGCGATAGGCCCGAGCCTATGGCCTGGCCGCGCGGGGCTATTGGCGCGGCCGGGATCTCGTGGGCTTTCCTGGGACTGAGCCGCCGATCAGGTGCTGCCGGACGGAGCACTTCGTCGCGCTGGCGACCTCTCATCCCCGGTTGAGGAGGCCAACCATGTATCAGTTCGCCGTCAGCTTCGCCGTCCCCGCCGAGCGCCGCGAGGACTTCATCGCCGAGGCCCTGCGGAACGCCCGGGGCTCGCTGGCCGACGAGCCGGGCTGCCTGCGGTTCGACCTCCTCGCCGACCCCGACGACCCGCTGCTGTTCCACCTCAACGAGGCGTACGCGGACAAGGCGGCCGTGGAGCTCCACAAAGCCGGCGAGAACTTCCAGCGGTTCATCAAGGCCGTCTCGGAGTACGCCGACGGTCCGACGCGGCGCTTCACCGGGACGACCGTGGAAGACCCGGCCGCGTCATGAGCGCTCACTACGACATCGTCTGATCACGATGGACGCGGCCCCATGCCCGACGTGACGATCATCGACGCCTGCCGCCGACAGGGCCGAGGCGGCAGTCCGACCGCAGTTCTCGACGACGCGCCCTTCACCGATGCCGAGCGACGGCGTGTCCCCGCCGCGACAGGTACCTCGCATGCCGTCTTCATCGCCGCGGTTGAAGGCGAGGGTCCGGCTCGACCGTCGTATCGGCTCCGGTTCTTCACGGGCGAAGGCGAGTTGCCCGCCTGCGGTCACGGCACAGTCGCCGCACTGGCGCTCCTCGCTCGGCGCTACAGCGGCGCCGACTACCGGGCGGTGCTACACACCGCAGACCGCGTATTCGAAGGCTGGGCAAGGCGAGAACGAGACGGGCTGACGGCCGCGTTCGATCCCGGCCCGATCAGCCTGCGGGACGCAGGAGAACCCGAACTTCGGGCGATCGCGACCGCCCTCGGCATGACCGGCGAAGCCCTTCCTGACGGTGCGTGTGTGGCCTCACCCAGCCGGCCACGGCTCCTGCTGCCCGTGCGAACGCGCACCGCGCTGGCCGGGCTCCGTCCGGACTTCGCCGCACTGCGCGAAGCCTGTGACCGCTACGGCCTGCTGGGCTGCTACGCCTACTCGATCCCGAACGCGGACGGTCGGGCGGCGGCCCGGATGTTCGCCCCGTCGATCGGTGTCCCCGAGGATGTCGCCAACGCCAACAGCACAGCGTGTCTGGCCGCGTATCTCGCGGATCAGGGCGTCACCGATATCGCAGTCGACATGGGCGACCACCTCGGCCATCCGTCCACGATCACCGCCGGCGCACAACGCAGCACGTCCGGCACCCTGATCCGGCTGGGCGGCGCCGCAGAAATCGCGCGCGTCGTCCGCCTTCCGCAGCAGAGCTGACACGAAGCCGCGTGGCCTGCTCACGCCGGCCGCGTCGGCCGCCTGAACGCGCCTCGCGCTCCCCTGCTCCCTACAGCTTCTGCACCGGAGCCATCGTCAGCAGCAGCGTCCGCACGCCCGACGAACCGAAGTCGATCGTCGCCTCGTCGCGTTCCCGGCCGCTGACCGCGACCACGGTCCCCATGCCGAAGGAATCAGCCGCGGGAGACCCGCCGGTCCCCGAACGGAGAGCGTTCCGCCGTCTTCGGGTCCGCGACGGTGCGTTCCCATTCGACGAGGGTTTCGGGGATCTCGGCCAGGAACTTCGACGGCGGGTTGTACTGCGGGGCGCCCCACGCCGAGCGGTAGACCGAGCGGGAGACGTAGAGGCGTTCCCGGGCGCGGGTGATGCCGACGTAGGCCAGGCGGCGCTCCTCCTCCATCTCCTTCTTGTCGGCCATGGAGCGCATGTGCGGGAAGACGCCGTCTTCCATCCCGGTGAGGAAGACCACGGGGAATTCCAGGCCCTTGGCGCTGTGCAGAGTCATCAGGGTGACCATGCCCTCGTGGTCTTCGCCGTCGGGGATCTGGTCGGAATCGGCTACCAGCGCCACCCGCTCCAGGAATTCGGGGAGCCGGCCCTCGGGTTGGGCCTGCTCGAATTCCAGGGCCACCGCCAGGAGTTCGCGGAGGTTCTCGATCCGGGTTTCGTCCTGGGGATCGTCGGAGTCCTGGAGTTCCTGGAGCAGCCCGGTGCGTTCCAGTATCCCTTCCAGGACGTGCGCGGGACCGTACTCGGCGGCCAGTTCGCGCAGCTCGTCCATCATGGTGGTGAAGCCCTGGATCGCCTTCACCGAGCGGGCCGCCAGGCCGGGAGCCTCGTCGGCGTGCCGGAGGGCTTCGCCGAAGCTGATGCGGTCGCGGGCGGCGAGCCTTTCGAGGGCCTCCTCGGCCTTGTCGCCGATGCCGCGCTTGGGGGTGTTGAGGATGCGGCGCACCGAGACGACGTCGTCTTCGTTGGCCAGAGCACGCAGGTAGGCCAGGGCGTCGCGGACTTCCTTGCGCTCGTAGAAGCGGACGCCCCCGACGACGCGGTACGGCAGGCCCACGCGGACGAAGACTTCTTCGAAGACCCGGGACTGGGCGTTGGTCCGGTAGAAGACCGCCACGCCGCCGTAGGTCGTGTCCTTGGCGTCGGAGAGGCGGTCGATCTCCTCGGCGATGTACTGGGCCTCGGAGTGTTCGTCATCGGCGACATAGCCGGTGATGAGCTTACCCTCACCCGAATCGGTCCACAGGTTCTTCGCGCGACGGCCCTTGTTGTTCTCGATGACGGCGTTGGCCGCGCTGAGGATGGTCTGCGTGGAGCGATAGTTCTGCTCCAGCTTGATGACCTTGGCGTTCGGGTAGTCGCGTTCGAACTCGATGATGTTGCGGATGGTGGCGCCGCGGAAGGCGTAGATGGACTGGTCGGCGTCGCCGACGACGCACAGCTCGGCCGGCGGGAGGTCCTCGGTGCCCAGCCCCGGACGGACCAGGTCGCCGTCCACGGTGCGCTTCTCGTGCTGCCCGACCAGCTCCTTGACCAGCTGGTACTGGGCGTGGTTGGTGTCCTGGTACTCGTCGACCAGGATGTGGCGGAAGCGGCGGCGGTAGTGCTCGGCGACCATCGGGAACGCCTGCAGGAGGTGGACCGTGGTCATGATGATGTCGTCGAAGTCCAGCGCCTTGGCCGCGGTCAGCCGGTCCGAGTACATGCGGTAGACCTGCGCCAGCAGGCGCTCGGCCTCGGTCTCGGCGCGGCTGGAGAACGTGTCGTGGTCGATCAGGTCGTTCTTCAGCTTGGAGATCTGGGCCAGCAGCGAGCGGGGCGTGTGCTTCTTGGGGTCGATCTCCAGTTCGCGCAGGACCATCGTCATCAGCCGCTGGGAGTCGGCGGTGTCGTAGATCGAGAAGTTGCTCGGCAGGCCGGCGGTCTTGGCCTGGGCGCGCAGGATCCGGACGCAGGCCGAGTGGAAGGTCGACACCCACATCATGCGGGCGCGCGGGCCGACGAGGTCCTCCACCCGGTGCCGCATCTCGGCGGCGGCCTTGTTGGTGAAGGTGATCGCCAGGATCGAGCCGGGGTGCGCGTGGCGCTCGCCGACCAGATAGGCGATCCGGTGCGCGAGCACGCGCGTCTTGCCCGAGCCCGCGCCGGCGATGATCAGCAGCGGGGTGCCGGCGTGCAGGACGGCCTCGCGCTGCGGCGGGTTGAGGCCGTCCAGGAGCTTGTGGGCGGCCGCCGACTCCTCCGGCGGGATCCAGGCGTCCTGCGGCTCCTCCCAGCCGTCCCAGCCGGTGCGCTCGGGATCGTCCTCCTCCAGCCAGGCCGGGGGCTCCGGCAGCGCGCGGTCGGAGTGGTGCTCCGCACCGGCACCGCGCTGCTCCCGGATCGCGTCGAGCATGGGGAACAGCGGAAGCGCGCCGGGGGCGAAGAGGGAAGAACTCACTCAAGGATTTTCGCAGACGGCACCGACAGGTGGGGGCGTTGGGCGGAACACGTCCGGGAAGCCGGGTGTTGGCTCGGATGTGACCCGCACCATCTGACCGTCGCACACCAGCAGACCAGTCGTATGCCAGCCACAGATCAGAAGACCACAGGAGCCTCCCACATGCCGGACGAGAGCGAGATCAGGCGCGTCCTGGTCGTCACCGCCCACCCCGACGACGTCGACTTCGGCGCCGCCGGCACCGTCGCGACCTGGACCGATGCCGGGATCGAGGTCACTTACGCGACCGTGACCAGCGGCGAGGCCGGCGAGGCGTTCCCCGATACGCCGCGCACGGAGGTCGGCGCGCTGCGCGAGGCCGAGCAGATCGCGGCGGCCAAGTGCGTCGGCGTCACCGATGTGCGCTTCCTGCACTGGCCGGACGGCCGGTTGACGCCGTCGCTGGAGCTGCGGCGGGACATCTCGCGGGTGATCCGTCAGGTGCGGCCGGACCGGATCCTGATCCCGTCGGCGGAGTTGGACCTGGAGCGCATCTACGCCTCGCATCCGGATCACCGGGCAGTCGGCGAGGCCGCCATCGCGGCGGTGTATCCGGACGCGCGCAATCCGTGGGCGCACACCGAGCTGTTGCGGGACGAGGGCCTGGAGCCGTGGACGGTCCCGGAGACCTGGGTGATGGCGACGAAGAACGCCACTGAGCCGGTGGACATCACAGACGTCTTCGATCGCAAGATCGCGGCGTTGCAGGCGCACGCCTCGCAGATCGGCGGCCACCAGGATCTGGAGGGCATGCTGCGGAACTGGGGCTCGGCCGTGGCGCAGAAGCTCGGGCTGGAAGAAGGCCGGATCGCCGAGGCGTTCCAGGTGGTCAACACGCGCTGAAGGCCGTCACAACACCCTGGCCACCACCGCCGCGACCCGCTCCGCCTCGGGCCCCGAGAGCGGGGCGCCGGCGGCGTCGACGACGTAGAACACGTCGACGGCTTCGGCGCCCAACGTGGAGATGCGCGCCGAACGGACGGACACGCCGGTGGCGGCCAGGGCCGCGGTGGCACGGTGCAGCAGGCCCGGCGCGTCATGGGCCCGGACCTCCAGGACCGTCGCCGAGGCCGAGGCGGCCGGAAGCACCGCCACGCTCGGCGGGGCCACCAGACGCGTGCGGCGCTCCCCGGCATCGCGAGCGGCCAAGCGGCCCGCCACGTCCAGGGTGCCGGCCAGGGCCGCCCGCAGGTCGTCGCGCAGGCGCGCCTCCAAGGCGGCACTCCAGTCGGCGGTGACCAGCCAGCGCTGAATGGCGATGCCGTCGACGGTCTCCGTGGTGGCCGCGCGGATCGTCAGCCGGCGCAGGGCCAGCACACCGGCCACCGAGGCGAGCAGGCCGATGCGGTCGGCGGTCGCGACCGAGACCGTCTGCTCGTCTTCGAGCTCGACCACCAGGCCGTCGGGCTCGGCCCGGCAGCGGGCCGCGAGTTCGGCCGAGCGCGCCGGGTCCGAGGGCTCGGCGGCCGGCGGGTCGAAGCCCAGCAGCGCGGCCTCGGCGCGGACCGACAGGTCGTGGTAGAGGCCGGCGCGCCACGGATTCCACGCCGCCGGGCCGGTCGCCCGCGAGTCGGCCTCCGACAGCGCGCGCAGCAGGCGCAGCGCTTCCAGCCGCGGGCAGGGCAGCTCGGCCAGGGCGGTGAGCAGGGTCTCGACGGTCGCCGGATCGTCCGGGTCGCGGCGGGTGGCGAGGTCGGGAAGCAGCAGGTGGTGCCGCACCAGCCCGGTCAGGATGGCGACGTCCGCCGGGCCGAACCCCAGCTCCGGTGCCAGCTCCCGGGTCACGGCCGCACCGACCTCGGAATGGTCGCCGCGCAGGCCCTTGCCGATGTCGTGCAGGAGGGCCGCGAACAGGAGCAGGTCCGGGCGGTCCACGCGGCGGGTCAGCGCGGCGGCGGCGACCACGGCTTCCAGCGAGTGCCGGTCGACCGTGTGGATGTGCAGGCTGTTGCGCTGCGGCAGAGACCTGATACGCCGCCACTCCGGCAGGAGCGCGTGCAGGGCGCCGGAGCGGTCCAGCGCTTCCCACGCCGGGATCAGGCCGGGGCCCGAGCCCAGCAGCCAGGCGAACGCCTCCCGGGCGGGGCGCGGCCAGGGCCGCGGCACCGGCGCCGACTCCTCGGCCAGCCGGCGCAGGGTGTTCGGCGCGAAGGAGAGCCCTGATTCGGCGGTCGCGGCGGCGGCGCGCAGCACCAGGATCGGGTCCCGGGCCGGGGCGGCGGCGCGCGCCAGGTAGACCTCGCCGTCCTGCTCCACCACGCCGTCGGCGAGCGGATGCCGCACCGGCTGCCGGGTGGGGTTGCGCGCCATGAGCGCCGCGTCCACCTGCCGCCACGCGGCGTCGGCGGCGTAGGCGATGGTGCCGGCCGCTTCGGCGACCCGCCGCATCAGCAGGTCGGCGTCGGCGACATAGATCTCAGTGCCGGGGCGTTCGGTGACACAGCTCTCGGTTCCGACGGCGGAGGCCTGCTCGGAGCCGTCGGCGGACGCCCCATCCAGGTTCTGCAATACCCCGGCCTCGCGCAGTGCCGCCGCGACCGCGTCCTGTTCCTGCAACAGCAGCCGGTCGAGCGCCCTCCCGGAAACTCCGTGTAACGCATCCCTCACATCCAGCAGGAATCCCCGGGCCCGCTCCGGCGCCCCGTGCGGCACGTCCACCAACCACGACGCCGAGATGAACCGCAGCATCGTGGAGTCCCGCAGCCCGCCGCGCGCCTCCTTGAGATCGCCCTCCAGCCGGTAGGCCAGCTCCCCGTGCCGCTTCAGCCGCCCCGCGTACTCCTCGCGCAGGTCGGCCAGCCGCCGGGGCGCCTCCCGGCGCCAGTCGGCGAAGACCTGCGCGCGGATTCCCTCGACCAGCTCCACGTCGCCGGCCACCAGGCGCGCGTCCAGCAGGCCGGCCGCGACCGCGAGATCCGTCAGCGCCAGTTCGCGGGCCTCGTCCACGGTGCGCACCGAATGGTCCAGCTTGGCGCCGGAATCCCAGACCGGATACCAGATCTTCTCGGCGATCTCCGCGACCGCCGCCGGGCTCAGCGCGGTGTCGTGCAACAGCACCACGTCCAGATCAGAGCCCGGGCAGAGCTCGTGCCGCCCGTAGCCGCCGACTGCCGCCAGCGCTATCCCCGGCACGCCGGACGGCAGCAGCGAGGCCAGGAACGCGTCGGCGGCATCGGAGCGGGCACGCCGGAAGGCCGGCCCGATCAGCAGATCGGTCCGGCCTTCCGCCCCCTCATGGACGACGCCCACTACAGCGCCGAGCCTCCCCGCTCGCCGGTGCGCACCCGCACCACCTCGTCGACCGGGGTCACCCACACCTTGCCGTCGCCGATCTTGCCGGTCACCGCCGCCTTGACCACGACGTCCACCAGGTCCTCGACGTCGTCGTCCTCGCACAGCACCTCCACCCGCAGCTTGGGCACCAGGTCGACGGTGTACTCCGCACCGCGGTAGACCTCGGTGTGGCCGCGCTGCCGGCCGTAGCCGCTGGCCTCGGAGACGGTGATCCCGTGGACGCCGAACTGCTGCAGCGCCTCCTTGACCTCCTCCAGCTTGAACGGCTTGACGATCGCCGTGATCAGCTTCATGCCTTCACCCCTTCCTGGACGTCGTTGTCGGCGGGCTCGGTCTTGCTCGCGGCGGCCGCGACCGGCACCGCGTCACCGCCGGCCAGCGCCCCGCGCAGCGACGCGCCCAGCCGGCCCCAGTCGTAGGCGGTCTCGGAGTGCTCGGCGCTGTCGATGCCCTCGACCTCGGCGTCGGAGCTGACCCGCATCCCGATGGTCTTGTTCAGGACCCAGCCCAGGACATAGGAGACCACGAAGGAGTACGCCAGCACGATCCCGGCGCCCTCCATCTGCGCCACCAGCTGGCTCGCGCCGCCGCCGTAGAACAGGCCGGCCTTGGCGCCGTTGGTGTAGCCGCCGACCATCTCCTTGGTGGCGAAGAACCCGACCAGCACCGTGCCCAGGACACCGCCGACCAGGTGCACGCCGACCACGTCGAGCGAGTCGTCGTAACCGAGCTTGTTCTTCAGGTTGACCGCGTAGCAGCACACGAAGCCCGGGATCAGGCCGACGAACATGGCGCCCAGCGGCGAGACCGAGGCACAGGCCGGGGTGATCGCGACCAGGCCGGCCACCGCGCCGGAGGCCGCGCCGAGCGAGGTGAAGGTGCCGTGCTGGATCTTCTCGGCGAGCAGCCAGCCGACCATCGCGGTGCAGGTGGCGATCTGGGTGTTGACGAACACCATGGACGCCTGGCCGTTGGCGCCGAGCGCGGAGCCGGCGTTGAAGCCGAACCAGCCGAACCACAGCAGGCCGACGCCGAGCATCACGAACGGCACGTTGTGCGGCCGCATCACGTCCCGGCCGAAGCCCACCCGCTTGCCCAGGACCATCGCCATCGCCAGGCCCGCGGCACCGGCGTTGATGTGCACCGCGGTTCCGCCGGCGAAGTCCATGACGTGCAGCTTGTGGTTGATGAAGCCGTTCGGCGAGAACACCCAGTGCGCCACCGGGAAGTAGACCAGCGTCACCCAGCCGGCGACGTAGACGGTCCAGCCGACGAACTTGGTGCGGTCCGCGATCGAGCCCGAGATCAGCGCCGGAGTGATGATCGCGAACATCAGCTGGAAGCAGACCACCGCGATGATCGGTACGCCGGTGGCGCCGAACAGCGTGCCGCCGCTCGCCGTGCCGCCGTCGGGGGAGGCGCCGAAGCCCATCCCGATGTCGTGCAGGAGCCACTGGTGCAGGCCACCCCACAGACCGTTTCCAGAGCCGTCCCCCGAACCGACGTTGCCGAACGACACCGACCAGCCGTAGAGCACCCAAAGGATGGTCACCACGGCGATGGCGATGAAGTTCATCATGAGCATGTTCAGGACGCTCTTCGCGCGGACCATGCCGCCGTAGAAGAACGCCAGCCCCGGTGTCATGAGCAGCACAAGTGCCGAGCTCGCGAGCACCCAAGCGGTGTCACCATTGCTGAACGCGGATGGCATCGCTTCTCCTCATCTGATTTAGCGGACGATGGGAAGGAGCCTGACGGCGCGCCGTTTCGGTGGGCGCCGCCGAGTGTTTCCGGTCGGTGACAGATGGCCCCGTTGTGTTACATCCCGATGAACTTGTTCCAACAAGCGAGAAGGTTGGTTACAAATTGGTCACGCATCAGGGGGCTGTCAAGCAGCCGCCGGTAACACGGCGCCGGCCCGGTCCCGCGCCTCGCGCACCGAACGCAGGTCCGGATAGCGGGTGTACAGGTTCCCGACCGTGATCCGCAGCCGGTCCTCGACCCGCTTGGACCGCAGCCGCTGCACCAGGTCCAGGCCGGTGTGCGCATACGCCACCGCCGCGTCCGGCTCGCGCTGCTGGAGCCTGACCGTCGCCATTCCTATTACATTCAGCGCACGGCTGCGCACGTGGGTGTCGTCCAGCGTGAACAGGTCGACGGCCCGGTCGAGGTTCTTGGCCGCCTGCTCGGTGAGCTGAGGATAGCGGTAGGCCAGGTCCCGGAAGGAGTGGCCGTTCTCGCCGTGGAGCTCGGCCTCGGTGAAGAAGCCGGCCCAGTCCGGGTCCGCACCCTCCCCCGGCTTGTCGCCGGGGAACAGGTCCTCGGCGGTGGCCACGGCCCGCCGGCAGTTGTCGGCGTCGCCGATGTTCGCGTACGCCCGCCCCTCCATCGCCGCCAGCATCGACTGCACGCGCGGCGTGGTGGTGCCATGGCTGCCGTACTGGGCCAGGTGTACCAGCTCCAGCGCGTCCTGCGGGCGGTTGACGTGGATCATCTGCCGGGCCATGGTGGCCAGCACGTGCGCGCCCAGCGGGGTGTCGCCGGCCTCGCGGGCGGCGTGCAGCGCCAGCACGAAGTAGCGCTGCGCCGAGGGCTGCATACCGATGTCGTAGGCCATCCATCCAGCAAGAAGCGCCAGCTCCGAGCCAACCCGGAACAAGCGCTCCGCCATCTGCGCCGGATGGCTGTCGCGTAACAGCTCGGTCACCTCGTGCAGCTGTCCGACCACCGCCATCCGGCGCAGGCCGCCGCCGCACTGGGCGTCCCAGCCCCGGAACAGCCGGGTGGTCTCCTCCAACCGGTCCATCTCCTCGGCGGTGATCCGCCCCGGCGGGCGGCCGTTGCCCGGGTGCTGGTCCGGAACCGGGCTCAGCCAGCGCTTCATCGGCTCGATCAGCGACGGCCCGGCCGACAGCGACAGCGAGGTGCCGAGGAACCCGCGGCGGTTGAGCATCAGATCACTGCGGGCGAAGTCGCCGAGCAGCTCGATCGAGCGGCGCCCGGCCCACGGCAGATCGACGCCGGAGGTGGCCGGCGGCGCCGCCGGCTCGCGCAGGCCCAGTTCGGCATGCGTGATGACCGTGCCGAAGCGCTCGGAGAACAGCTCCACCAGGATGCGCGGCGCCGGGTCGCGCGGATGCTCGCCGTCGAGCCAGCGGCGGACCCGCGAGGTGTCGGTGGACACGTGCGCGGCGCCCAGCTGGCGCGCGCGTTTGTTGACCAGTCTCGCCAGTTCCCCCTTCGACCACCCGGAACGCTGGAACCAAGAATTGAGGAGTTCGTTGGGCGGCTTGCCGGTCATTCTTCGTAGCCCCCTGGAGATTCACGCCGGTCGTCCGGTGATGCGAAGCCCTGTGTAGCTGAAAGTAACCGGCCCGCGACAGTCCTCGCAGCCGAACGCCCTCGAACATCGCGATTCGCCAGGGTTCGCCACCTTGTCTGGTTTCAGCTTGTTGGACATCACAGGTCTAAGGACCATCGGGGGTGGGCAGCGTGACCCCGAGGCGTCCGTCGGCGTTGGAGGAAGCATGCGAGTACGCCTGGGGGGCACCCGCCACGCCCGCGATCGGCCCGCGCCGGCCCTGAAGCCGCCCGCGGCCTACGACGTGCTGGACGTGCCCGCCTCGGCCGGGCACCGGGTGCTCTTGCAGTTGGAGCGGCTGGGGACGCCGCTGGGACCGGTGCTGTCCGTGCGGCCGAGCGGGCCCGGGCACGAGCCGGGCAGCCGGCTGCGGTTCTTCGTGGAGGCGGGCACCACGGCGTCGTTCCTGGCGGACCTGAAGGAGCTCGGCTGGGAGCCGGCGGACACCGACGTCCGGACCATCGGAGTGGTGCCGGCGTCCGAGACGCCGCTGCCCCCGCCGGAGAGCCCGCGCTGGATGCGGCCGCCGGAGACCGGGCGGCCCGTCGTGCTGCCGCCGGCCCGGCTGCTGTTGGGGGCGCTGGCGTATGCGTGCCGGCGCGGCGAGGGACGGAGCGGGTATCGGCCGCTCGCCGGGTTCCGCGCGGAATGAGGGTTCTGTACCACACCCGACAAAAACGAGAGGGCGGCCGCAACCTCGACCGCCCAGACTTCTCGCTCCTGATGTGGCGCGGCGCTACCCGAGCAACGCGTCCACGAACGTCTCGGGGTCGAACGGCGCCAGGTCGTCCGGGCCCTCGCCCAGGCCCACCAGCTTGACCGGGACGCCGAGCTCGTGCTGCACCGCGACCACGATGCCGCCCTTGGCGGTGCCGTCCAGCTTGGTGAGCACGATGCCGGTGATCTTCACGACCTCGGCGAACACCCGGGCCTGCACCAGGCCGTTCTGGCCGGTGGTGGCGTCCAGCACCAGCAGCACCTCGTCGACCGTGCCCTGCTTCTCGGCGACCCGCTTGACCTTGCCGAGCTCGTCCATCAGCCCGGTCTTGGTGTGCAGCCGGCCGGCGGTGTCGATGAGCACGGTGTCCACGCCCATCCCGCGCCCCTCCTTGACCGCCTCGAACGCCACCGAGGCCGGGTCCGCGCCCTCGGCGCCGCGCACGGTGTAGGCGCCGACGCGCTGACCCCAGGTCTGGAGCTGGTCGGCGGCCGCCGCGCGGAAGGTGTCGGCGGCGCCGAGCACGACGGTGTGGCCGTCGGCGATCAGCACCCGCGCGAGCTTGCCGGTGGTGGTCGTCTTGCCGGTGCCGTTGACGCCGACCACCATCGCCACCGCGGGCCGCTCCGGCTGCCCGTCGGCCGCCGGGTGCTTCTCGACCTTGAGCGCGCGGTCCAGCGCGGGATCGATGAGCGCGATGAGCTCCTCGCGCAGCAGGGCGCGAGCCTCGTCGACGCTGCGGGTGCCCTGCACGCGGGTGCGGGTGCGCAGCTTCTCGACCAGCTCGCCCGCCGGGCCGACACCGAGGTCGGCGGCGATGAGGGTCTCCTCGATCTCCTCCCAGGTCGCCTCGTCGAGCTTGTCCCGGGACAGCAGCATGAGCAGTCCCTGGCCGAGCGCGTTCTGCGACCGCGACAGTCGCGAGCGCAGCCGGACCAGCCGGCCGGCGGTGGGCTCGGGGACCTCGATCTCGGCGAGCAGCGGCTCGGCCGGGGCCGGGACGGGGGTGGCGCCGGGCGGAGCGCGGTCGGCGGTGACGGTCCCCGCGGCACCGGTGGGCGGTTCCTGCGGCTTCGGCGGCGCGACCGGCGTGCGCGGCGGCTGCTCCACCGGACGGCGGCGACCTCGGGCACGGTAGAGCAGGGCGGTCGCGCCGATGAGGGCTATGGCCGCGATGATGATGCCGATGACGAGGAACTCCATGGCAGACATCCTCGCATGTCGGCGCGGGTGCTTCTGGCGCGCGGCGAGGGGCTACTCGGAGTCCACCAACCGCTCGATCCGCCGCACCTCCTCGATCTGGAAGCAGTCCCGCATGTGCGTGAGCCCGCGGAACCCGCTCACGCTGTCCAGCACGTGCTTGGTATTCGCGTAGATCCCCTGCAACCGGCCGGCGGCCATGGCGATCTGCTTCAGCACCCACGTGATCTCGACCTGCGCCTGCGCCGCCACCGCCGGGGTCATCGTGCCGACCGACAGCACCTCCTCGACCAGGAAGCCGCCGAAGGAGCCGATCAGGAGGTTGATCAGGCCGGCGATGGTGCCCTCGGCCAGGGCGGCCTCGGCTTGCAGGCCGCGCAGGGCCTCGGCGCTGGTGGCGAGGTTGCTCGCCAGGGTGTCGAGCTCGGCCAGGAACTCGGCGAGGAGCGGGTAGAAGCGGTCGGCGGTCTGGCCGTCCCAGTCCCGGTGCAGCCGCGCGGTGGCTTCACAGAGCTCGGCGATCGTCGCCTGGACGTGGTCGCCGGCGGCGTCCCAGGCCTTCGCGGCCCGGGAGAGCTCATCGGGGTCGCCGGTCAGCTTGTCGAGGGCCTCGAAGGGGCTCGGCAGGCCGGTGTGCTGCGAGACCCAGGCCAGTAGGCGCTTCTCCAGGCCGGTGATGCCGACGAGGTGGAGGTGCGGATGTGGGACGTCGAGGTGCGGGAAGTGGTGCTCGGCCAGGTGTTCGAGCCGGGCCTGGTCGCGGTCCGGCCCGTGTCCGGGCCGCGGCCGCGGCTCTCGCCCGTCCGGCAGCGCCTCGGCGCGGGCGATGAACTCCTCGATGCTGTGGACCTCGGCCGCCGTCGCGGCGATGTCGGCGGTGAGCTGCCGGGACGGTGCCGCTTGCAGCTTGCGGCGCTGACTGCGGACCACCAGGACGCCGAAGCCCCAGATGGCGAAGATCAGGGCACTGAAGCCCACGCCGGTGAGGAGCATGGTGCTCACGGCCCGACGCTCCCGCCCTGCTCGGGGAGCACGCCGGCGCGGGCGGCGACGGGGTGGCCGCCCCGCAGCCCGGTGACGAAATGCTCGATGACCTCGCAGGCCTCGGCGATGTCCTTCTCGGTCTCCGGAAGCCGGCTGTGGTAGGCGTCTCGGACTTCGGTGGCCTCGAAGAGCTTGCCGAAGGCGAAGTCGTGGACCCGTGCGCCCTCCAGCCGGCCCGGCACTTCGCGCAGCGCCGCCGCGGCGGCCTGAAGAGCCGCCACGAATGATTCCGTCGCCGAATCGCCACCGCTCATGACGCCCCTTGATCCTTCCGGCCGGTTCATCCGAGCGGAGCCTACTCCGAGTTGCACTGCGGACAGCACCCCCCGAAAACTGATCCCATGTATCAGATCAGCGTCGAGCGGACCGAGGACGGCCGCTACATCGCCACCAACGAGCGCGGGGCCCGGATCGAGATCAGCGGCGACGGGGCCGGGCCGCACTTCTCGCCGGTCGAGCTGCTGCTGGTGGCGGTGGCCGGGTGCAACATCGTCACCACCGAGCCGCTCACCGCGCAGCGCGGGCACCGGATGCCCACCCTGATCGCGTCCGCGACCTCGGAGAAGGTGGAACGCAACAAGCTGGGGCCGGTGACCTTGAGCTACTCCGTGACGCTGCCGGCGGGCGATGCCGACGCCGAGAAGGTCTTCCGGGACGTCGCAGAGCGCGTGGAGGAACGGCACTGCACCGTCAGCCGGTCGCTGCGGGAGGGCACGCCGGTGAACCTCGTGCTCGACGACGTGTCCTGACGCCGGTGCGAGCGGCTCAGCCGACCGGCAACGGGTCGGTGTGCAGAATCCGGTAGAACTGCTTGCTGTCCGCCCAGCGGCCGTTGATGTACAGGTGCGCGCGGGACCGGCCGATCTCCTCGAATCCGCACTTGAGCAGCACCCGCTGGGAGGCGGCGTTCTCCACGTTGGTCCCGGCCTCGACCCGATGGATGTTCCAGCGCTGACGGGCCGCGTCGCAGACCGCCAGCACGGCCGCGGTGGCCAGGCCGCGGCCGGTCAGCGTGCTGTCGACCCAGTAGCCCAGGCGCGCGTTCAGGAAGACGCCGAGCTCGATGTTCGACAACGTCACGCTGCCGTACACCTCGCCGTCGCCGCGGTCGAACACCCAGCGCTCGATGAGGCCCTCGCGCCGCGACTCGTCGAACTGCTTCAGCCGGGAGTACTGGCCCTGCTCGGTGTAGAAATCATCCGGGCGGATCGGCTCCCACGGCGCCAGGTGTGCGCGGTCGCGGTCGTAGGCGCGGGCCAGCGCCGCGGCGTCCGCCAGCGCGATCGGTCGCAGGATGATGTCATCGGCAAGATGCATTTCCATGGTGGTCACCCCAGCAGACTAAGCGTCAGACCGCTTCGTTCTCCATCGCCGCCGGCGCCGGGGCTTCCGCCTCCCCGCCGCCGGCACCCTCCGCGGCCGCCGCCTGCGCCGGCACCTTCGGCGCGTCGCGCAGCGCCCCGGTCTCCTTGCTCCGCAGCTTCTGGCTGATGACCGTGGTGACGCCGTCGCCGCGCATGGTCACGCCGTACAGCGCGTCGGCGACCTCCATGGTGCGCTTCTGGTGCGTGATCACGATCAGCTGCGAGGAAGCGCGCAGCTCCTCCATGATGTTGATCAGCCGGCCCAGGTTGGTGTCGTCCAGCGCCGCCTCGACCTCGTCCATGATGTAGAACGGCGAGGGCCGGGCCTTGAAGATCGACACCAGGAAGGCCACCGCGGTCAGCGAGCGCTCGCCGCCGGACAGCAGCGACAGCCGCTTGACCTTCTTGCCCGGCGGCCGGGCCTCCACCTCGATGCCGGTGGTCAGCATGTCCGAGGGGTCGGTGAGGATCAGCCGGCCGTCGCCGCCGGGGAACAGCCGGGAGAACACGCCCTCGAACTCGCGCGCGACGTCGGCGAACGCCTCGGTGAAGACCTGCTCCACCCGGTCGTCGACCTCCTTGATGATGTCCAGCAGGTCCTTACGGGTCTTCTTCAGGTCCTCCAGCTGCTCGGACAGGAACTGGTGCCGCTCCTCCAGCGCCGCGAACTCCTCCAGCGCCAGCGGGTTCACCTTGCCCAGGGCCGCGTAGTCCTTCTCGGCCTTCTTCAGCCGGCGCTGCTGCTCGGCCCGGTCATACGGCACCGGGATGTCACCCTCGACGGTCGGCGGGATCGGCACCTCGGGGCCGTACTCGGCGATCAGCACATCGGCCTCGACGCCGTGCTCGGCCAGCGCCTTCTCCTCCATCTGCTCGATGCGCATCCGGCGCTCGGCCCGCTGCACCTCGTCCCGGTGCACCGAGTCGGTCAGCTTCTCCAGCTCCGAGGCCAGCTCGCGCACCCGCGCGCGGACCACCTGCACGGCCGCGTCGTGCTCGACCCGGGCCCTCTCGGCTTCCTGGCGCTGCGCCTGCGCCAGCGCCAGCGACTGCTCCAGGTGGCGCACGACCTGCTCGAAGCCGTGCGCCACGGCCCGCGCCACCTCGGCCTCCTCGGCCAGGCGCTCGGCCCGCTCTATGGCCCGCTCACGCGCCTCGCGCTCCTGCTGCGCGGCGCGGTCGAGCTGGTCGGCGCGGCCGGCCAGGGCCCGCGCGCGCTCCTCGGCGGTGCGCACCGCCAGCCGGGCCTCCATCTCGGCGGTCCGCGCCGCGGTGGCCTCCTGCGCGAATGCGTCGCGCCGGCCGGTGGACAAGACGTCTTCGAGCTCTTCGTTCGCGGCGGCGATCTCCCGCGCCTCCAGCAGCTGGCCCTCGAGCTCCTCCAGCTGGGCCAGGTCCCGGTCGCGCGCCTCCTCGGCCTTCTCGATCGCGGCGACGAAGCGCTCGACCTCGCTGAGCGCGGCGCGGGCCTGGCCGCCGAGCCGGCCGAGCTGCTGCGCGACGCCGGCCTTCTGGCTGTCGGCCTCGCGGCGCTGCGCCATCAGCGAGTCCACCTGGGCCTTGGCGGCCTGCCGGGCGGCGGTGGCGAACTCCAGCTCGGTGCGCAGCCGCTCGGCCCGGGCCCCGGCCTCGTAGAGCTTCTCGGCGGCCTCGTCGACCGCGGCCTGCACCTCCAGCAGCGTCGGCGCCGAGGACGAGCCGCCGCGCGCCGAGTCCCGGCCCAGCACGTCGCCGTCCCGGGTCACGGCCCGCACGCCCGGGACCCGGCCGATCAGGCCGGCGGCCTCCGACAGGTCCTCCACGACCGCGATCCGGTGCAGCAGCCGGGTGAACGCCGGGCGCAGCTCCTCCCGGACCTGGATCAGGTCGATGACATAGCGGGCACCGCCGGGCAGTTCGGGCCAGCTGTCGTCGTCCCCGCCGGCGCCGTAAGCCACCTCGCCGCCGACGATCACCGTGGCCTGCCCCGCGTCCTCGGCCTTGAGCAGCCGGATCGCGTTCACCGCGCTGTCGATGCTGGTCACCGCGACCGCGTCGGCGGCGGTGCCGAGGGCGGCGGCCACGGCCGCCTCGGCGCCGGACTCCACGGTCAGTATCGCGGCCACGCTGCCGAGCAGCCCGGACAGCCGGTCGGTGGCGGCCAGCAGGGCGCCGGCGCCGTCCTTGCGGTTCAGGCCGAGTTCGAGGGCTTCCTTGCGCGCGGCGTAGCCGGCCTGCTCCTTCTGCGCCTCGCGCTCGGCCGCGCGCAGCTCGGTCAGCTTCTCCTCGGCCTCGGACAGCGCCTGTGAGGCGGCTTCGACCTCGTCGTCCAGCCCGCCGCCGTCCGCGTCCAGACCCTCAACCTCGAACTTGAGCTGCTCGTACTCGCGCTGCACCGCCGCGGCCCGGCCCCGGGCCTCCTCGGCGGCCACGCCCAGCCGCCCGATCTCGGCGTCGGCGGCGGCCGTCTTGCTGCGCATCGCCCCGACCCGGCCGTCCAGTTTCGCCAGGCTTTCGCGCTGATCGGCGGCCGCGCGCACGGAGGCGGCCAGCCGCCGCTCCTCCTGCTGCAACGCGGTCTCGGCGTCGGTGCGCCGCATCACGGCCCCGGCCAGCGTCTCCTGGGCCTCGGCGATCTCCTCGGCGAGCTCGGCCTCCTCCTCGCGGATGCGCTGGGCCTCGGCCCGCATCTCCTCGGGATCGCGGCCGCGCCGCTCCTCGGCCGGGGTCCGCGAGGCGTTGCGCACCCGCTCGGCGGCCAGCTGCGCCGAGCCGCGGTAGCGCTCCTTGAGGGAACTGAGCTTGTACCAGGTCTCCTGGGTCTCGGCCAGATGCGGCACCAGCGCGGCGCCGCGCTGTTCGAGCTCGGCCTCGCGGGCCTGCGCCTCGGCGTATTCGCGCTCCAGCTGCTTGCGCCGGACCTTCATCTGCTCCTCGTCGGCCGACTCCTGCTCGAACGCCTTGCGCAGGGTGAGCAGGTCGTCGGCGAGCAGCCGCAGCCGGGCGTCGCGCAGATCGGACTGGATGACCACGGCCCGCCGCGCCACCTCGGCCTGCCGGCCCAGCGGCTTGAGCTGGCGGCGCAGTTCGGCGGTGAGGTCGGTCAGCCGGGTGAGGTTGGCCTGCATCGCGTCCAGCTTGCGCAGCGCCTTCTCCTTGCGCTTGCGGTGCTTCAGGACGCCGGCCGCCTCCTCGATGAACGCCCTCCGGTCCTCGGGGCCGGCCTGCAGGACCGCGTCCAGCCGGCCCTGGCCCAGGATGACGTGCATCTCGCGGCCGATGCCGGAGTCGGAGAGCAGCTCCTGGATGTCCAGCAGCCGGCAGGGGTCGCCGTTGATGGCGTACTCCGAGCCGCCGTTGCGGAACATGATCCGCGAGATCGTGACCTCGGAGTAGTCGATCGGCAGCGCGCCGTCGGAGTTGTCGATGGTCAGCGCCACCTCGGCGCGGCCCAGCGGCGCGCGGCCGGTGGTGCCGGCGAAGATGACGTCCTCCATCTTGCCGCCGCGCAGCGATTTGGCGCCCTGCTCGCCCATCACCCAGGCCAGCGCGTCCACGACGTTGGACTTGCCGGAGCCGTTGGGGCCGACCACGCAGGTGATGCCCGGCTCCAGGCGCAGCGTGGTAGCCGAGGCGAAGGACTTGAAGCCGCGCAGGGTCAGGGTCTTCAGGTACACGGTACGGCGACACTCTCCTGCTGCGGCTGGCCGGCGGCGGCGGAGGGCCGCGTGTGCCGGCTGGGTCGGTGGGTGTGGCTGACGCCTCGCCTGGTCCCATCCCAGGGGCGGCTACCTGGGACTGTACCGCTTCGGGGACAAGGGACGCCGGAGGTCGCTCCAACGTCCCTTGGCAGAGATGTCGCTTGTCAGTGAGTCAGAGCCGGTTCGCGCTCCAACTCGCTGAACTCCGAGTCCAGCCCGTTCGTGCTGTACTTCGATGCAGCCAGCGCCGCGTTCTCGTCCTCGAGGCGCGACACATACGCCTCCAGATCGACGACGCGCTGCTTGAGCCGCCTCATCTCGGCGACCATGCGGTGGTCCACCGCTGCGACATGCCCGAGAAGCGCCTTAGCCATAGTGAGGGTCCTTCACGATGAGTGCCTGGCGTCTTCGCCAGAACCTCTGTAGGTGTCAACCTGCCAGACATGGGTGGAGCCGTGCGCGCACCGGCTGCGGGGGCAGCGTCGGCCACGTTATGAATCGGTGATGAGGCCGACCGTTTAGCCGGAACCACCACAGGGCATACCGCGCCGACAAAAAGGAGTGCGCGATTACCAGGGTCGCACCGAAAGGGGTCTTGGGTCAACACGAAGCAGGCACCGCAAAGCAGACCGCGCGGGCCGTGGAGTCACTCGATCATCTCTGGCGGCGGTTCGTCAAGCGGTCTTCGGGCCGAATCCGCCTTGCGGGGTGCGGGAATTCACCCTCCCGAGCGGGCTGGGAAGAGAGTGCCGGAAGCGGCCGGCGGGGTTCTGAGCGGGTGTTTGCGCAAGTCACTCGTTCGGGCTAGGGGTCAACGCGCCGTGACGGTGCGTCACGGGGGTGGGGGCGCGTAGACAGAGCCGTACTCCCTGTGTTCTGCTGCTCCCTTACGCACCGTGCGCACCAGCGGTAGCATCGGTTAGCCTCGCGCAGCCGTCAGGGAGTAGGGGGATATCAGCGCTCATGGACATCCGGACGTGGCAGGACGCCGACCGCCCTGACGTGCCCGAGCCTGGTTTCGGGGACTCCCCGTACGACCATGAGACGCTCGATTTCGGATACTCCGGATATTCCGGATACTCCTACCCCGACTCGCGCCGGGGCACGGCCTTCACGGCGACCGACGTCATATCCCTGGGGCCCGCGGACCGGTCCGGGGAGCACGGCGGCCGGGCGGCGTACAGCGCGCGGCACCGCTCGAACCGCAGCCCGTTCAGCCCGCTGCGGCCGGCGCCCATCGCCATAGGCAGTCTGTCCACGGCGGCGATAGCCGCGTTCGCCTTCGTCGGGCCGGGCATTCTGCACGGCGGGACGGGCGCGTCGCCCACGCCGATGCTGGACGGGTTGCCGAACCGGATCGCGCCGCTGGCGCCCGCCACCAGTACGGCTTCCACGAGTCCGGCGCCGGCCACGGCTCCGGCGGACTCCCCCGCGGCGCCGGGAGCGCCCCTCGGCGGCGGCCCCACCAGCTCGCCGACGTCGGTCCCGAGCATCCTCACGAGCACCCACGCGCCGGCCGCTCCGGGCAGCCCCACGGCCCCGGGCGCGCCTAGCAAGCCCGGGCAGACTTCGCCGCGGCCGTCGCAGCCGCCGTCCGGTCCAGGCCAGCCGCTGAACCCGCCGGTCCTGCAGCCGTCCCAGCCGCCGGGGTCGCCGGTGCCGCCGCCGACGAGCGCGCCGCTGCCGCCGGTCACGCCGCCGACGACCCCGCCGACGACGACTCCGCCGACCACGCCCCCGAGTTCGACTCCGCCGGTGACGCCGCCGTCGAGCCCGTCGGTGCCGACCTTCAACTCCGCGGCGGCCGTCGCCTCGGCCCTGACCGAGATCTCCACGGTGCGGAGCTGGCAGGGCGCCGCCCCGCTGAACGTTGATCCGGCCCTGGTCCAAGCGGCGTCCAAGCACACGTCCGACATGGTCCGAACCCGGAACTTCAGCCACAGCGGGTCCGATGGCTCGTCGCCGACCAGCCGGGCGCAGTCGATGGGGTGCTGGGCGCTGACCAAGGAGCTGATCGCGCGCGGGAAGCCCGGTGATGACATCGTCCGGGCGCTGATGCAGGATCCGGACGCGCGGCAGGCGCTGTTGGGGTTCTGGAACCACAAGATCGGGATCTCCGCGCAGCAGGATCCCAAGACCGGCGACGTCTACTGGACGATCGAGCTGGCCTGGACGTAGCGGGCCGGCCGCGTCGGCGGCCGCGGTCCGGGTTCACCCGCGAAGCGGAGACGCCGTGATGCGGGCGGCCCTGGCTCGTTGTAGCAGGGCGTGCGAAGACCAAGGATCGAGAACCTCCGCCCGGCGTGGCTGTCGCGCCTATCAGTGAACGCCCAAGCCGCCGTCGTCGGTGCCGGCTCGGCTGTGCTGCTCATGGTGCGGCTGCTGGTCCCCCGAGCGGTGGGAGTCGCGGACAACTACGACGGCGTCCGCCTCATGTGCCACTTCGGCGTCGACGTGCGGCTGCCGCCGAGAACGCCGCGGCTGCGGGACTACGTCATCGTGCGCTATGTCCACATTCCGCATTTCGATTGCCAGCGGCACGCGCTGGGTTCGATCCACCTCCCGACAGTGCCCTACCGCAGTAGTCAGCTGCTTCTGCTGTACGCCGGGCGGTTGCTCACGCGGGTGCTGGGCTCGCCGGCGTACCTCGATCTGCGGGCGGTGGGGATCGTCTGCTGTGTGCTGATCGGCGGCGCGGTCGGGCTGTTGTACCGGTTCGCGGGGATGCGGCGCCGGTATCGGGTGGTGCTGTGCGGCGCGGTGGTGCTCACGGTCGCTGATGCGGTGTTCATCGACTACGCGATCTCGCCGTTCAGCGAGATCGCTTCGATCATCGGCTTGCTGTACGTCGTGGTCGGGGTGTTGATGGTGGCCGGGCCGGGACGGCGCAGGCGGTTGGCCGGACTGGCGGTGGCCGGGGCATCGGGGCTCTTCTTCGCCACCGCCAAGACCCAGAACTTTCCAGCGGTACTGCCGTTGGCCGTGGTGCTGCTCGCGCCCGCCATTCCGGTGCCGGCGGCGCGGCTGGGCCGGCTCGACGCGAGGCTGCGGCACCGGCTGACGGGGCTGGTGACGGTGGCCGTGCTGGTCGCCGGAGCCGCGGCGGTGTCCGGCAACGAGGACCGGCACACTGCCCAGCTGACCGGTGCGAACTTCGTGACCGTCACGCTGCTGCCGACGTCGGGGCATCCGCAGCGCGACCTCGCTGAACTCGGCGCGCCGTCCTGGCTCGCGGACTACGCCGGGGCGCCGCCCTGGTGTGCCCCGACGAAACTGCAGGACGGCAGCGACTACAAGCGGTTCTCCCACGGGTTGTCCCATCAGCTGATCGCGGGGTTCTTCCTGCGCCATCCCGGCCGGCTGCTGCCGGTGCTGGACCGGGTCGCGGAGTATTTCTACGAGCCGCGTCCGACCGCCACCTTGTGCGGTCCCGGACCGCACGGCACGAAGGTCATGGTGACGCCGCGTCTGGCGAACTACACCCGCGACACCGCGCATGCTTCGCGCGGGTTGCTGGACCGACGGTGGGCTCCGGTCACCGAGGCGCTCGGGCTGTTGCGGGGCGGCGGGATGGGCACCCTTCTGATGCTGTGGCTGGTGCCGGCGGGTGCGGTTGTCGCCAACCGGCGACGCCGCGCGCTGCTTGGCGTCGGGGCCGCTGTCGGGCTGCTGCTCGCGGTGGCGGTGACGCAGTTCGGTGCTTCGGCGTTCGCCGACGGCATCGACACGGCGAAGCATCTTGACCTGGCGGTGTTCGCGACGGCGTTGGCTTGGGTGTTCGCGGCTGCGGAACTGCTGGCGGCGTTCGCTCGGCGCGGCGGCACCTCGGACGCCACGGCGGTCGTCGAGATCCCGCGGGCGATGCAAGAGCCGGCAGCGGAGTCCCAGGGCTTCGTCAAGAAGTGAGCCGGATGACGAGTCGACGCCACGGGCTCCTTGGAAACCCGCGGCGTCGACCTTTCGATAACGACGATCAGACGCTGCTGCGCGCCTCCTTGCTCTGCTCGGTGCGGAGGCGCGGCAGGATCGGCGCCTCGCGGCCGGTGCCGGAGGTGCCGGACGGCTTCTCCGCCGAGCCCTCCTCGTGGTACTCCTCCTCGACGTTCACCGACCACACGTCGTGCGTGGTGCCGGTGGCGATGTTCTCGGCGGTGAGCATCGCCGTCATCATCGAGTGGTCCTGGTTGTTGTAGCGGTGCATGCCGTTGCGGCCGACCGGGTGCACGTTCGCGGCTTCGCGGGCCAGCCATTCGCGGATGACGTCGACGTTGCCCCGGTAGTACTGGTCGTAGACCGGATACGCCTTGGGCATCCGCACGATGTAGCCCTCCTCGACGGCGTCCGCGGACACCAGGCCGAGGGTCTCCAGCTCTTGCGCGCCCTGCTTGAGCAGGACGTCGTCAGCCGCCTCCCACAGGTCGTCGCCCTCGGAGACGAAGTACTCCAGGCCCAGGCAGGTGCGGCCTTCCTTGACCAGGTACGGGGACCAGGAGCCGAAGTTCTGGATGCGGCCGACGCGCACGCCGGGAGTGTGGATGTAGATCCAGTTGTCGGGGAAGCCGGCGGACTCCGGGACCACCAGGGCGACGGTGAGGAAGTCGCGGTAGCGGAGGTCGTCGGCTGCGGCCAGGACCTCGGCCGGCGCGGGCGGGTCCATGGCCCGGACCAGGGCCGAGATCGGCATCGAGGAGATGACGTGGTCGGCCGGGACGGTGCGCTCACCGTTCACGTCCTGGACCGTCACGGCCACCGCGCCGCCGTCCGTGCGGTGGATGGTCTTGACCCAAGTCTTCATGGTGACTGAGCCGCCACCGGTGGTGACCAGGTCGCGGCAGCGCTCCCACATCATGCCCGGACCGTACTTGGGGTACTGGAAGTGCTCGATCAGACTCGTGATCTGCTTCTGGTCGCGCTTGGGGGCCAGCGCGTTGACCACCGCGTTGAACAGCGAGAGGTTCTTGATGCGCTGGGCGGCCCAGTCGGCCTCGATCTCGTTGGCCGGCATGCCCCACACCTTCTCGGTGTAGGTCTTGAAGAAGATCGAGTAGAGGCGGTAGCCGAAGCGGGCGGCGACCCAGCCCTCGAACTTGGTCTGGTCCTTCGGCGGGCGGATCTGGGCCCACAGGTAGGAGCCGACGCAGCGCGCGGCCTCCAGGACGCCCAGGCCGGACAGGGCGTTGCCGGCTTTGAGCGGGTAGTCGAACAGCTTGCCCCGGTAGTGGATGCGGCTCATGCGCGGCCGCATCAGGAACTCCTCGTCGGGGAGGATCTCGTGCCACAGGGCCTCGACCGGTGCCGCCTTGGTGAAGAAGCGGTGGCCGCCGATGTCGAAGCGCCATCCGCCGCGCTCCACGGTCCGGCTGATGCCGCCGACGACGTCGTCGGCCTCGAACACGGCTGGGCGGATGCCGGACTTGACCAGCTGATAGGCGGCCGTCAGACCGGCCGGACCGGCCCCGATGACGATGACGGCGGGCCCGGCGTCGGGGTTCTGTCCGGTTTCAGGCGCTTGCTGAGATTTTGTTGACACAACGCGCCAACGAGCCGAAGGGCGGCGAGTCACGCGTAATACGCCGATAGGTGCTGGAATCAGGGGTTTAGCGCTCCGGCCGCCACCTGGCGCTCGGCGGTGTGGTAGGGGGCCGGGACCGGTCGGCGGGCGACGGTCGCCGGCTCGGTCGCGGCCCACACCACCGCGATCAGCGCGGCGGCGCCGAGGGCGGCGATCACGAGGACGGCCGGCGAGCCCACGGCCGGATGCCAGCTTCCGGCCAGCGGATTCAGCGGCGCGGCGGGACCGGCCTGGACCCGGGTCATCTCGGCCGTCAGGACCCAGAGTTGGCAGCCGGCCGCGCCGAGGGCGAACAGCCGCGGCAGGCGGCGGCGCAGGGTCGGCGGCAATTCGTCGGCGGGTCCGGCGGCGAGCAGGACCGCGGTGCCGGCCAGGCCGGGCAGGAAGTAGCGGCCGTACTGGGACCAGCCGAGGGTGCCGAGGAACTTGATCTCCAGGACGACCGTGACGCCCAGGGAGATCGCGGCGACGGCCAGGGCGGCCAGGAGCACGCGGCGGGTCCGCAGCAGCGCCAGCGGGACCAGAACGGCTGCCGACAAGGCCGCCCACAGCATCGGGGTCCATGAGGCCGGCACGTCTAGAGCGAACGCCTCCGCGAACCAGCCGCCCACGCGATCGACCGTGATCACCCGTAGCAGAGTGCTGAATCGGTGGCCGGCCGGGTGTTCGGCGATCAGGGTGTGCGTGACTTTGTTGTTGCCCGATACGACGTTCCACGCCACCGCGAGCAGCCCGATGACGGCCCAAGCCGCGCCGACCAGCCGCACCGCGCGCCACCTGAGCAACGGGCGAATCCGGCCCGGCTCGGCCACCGCCGCCGCGCCGACTACTGCCAGCGCGAACCAGAACGGGCCCATGGCTCGGACGGTCAGCACCACTGCGCCCGATACGGCCGCGAGGCTCAACAGGAGTTGATCGGAGAGCGTCAGACGCGGCGGCCTTGTCAGATCCACCAGACACACCCACAGCAGCGCCGCCGCGGTGATCTCGATCCCGTTCGGGTTGACCGTCGAGCTGAGCGCGATCGTGGTCGGCGTCAACACCGTCAGCAGCGCGGCCAGCAGCAGTGGTCGGCGCGACCGGATCGCGATACTCGCGGCAGTGGCGGCGAACGCGGCGGACAGCAGCGCGGCCAGGACGCGGCTCAGCACGATGCCGGTCATGTCGGGCCAGAACCGCAGCGGCGAGCCGACCGCCAGGTAATACAGCGGGTTGTAGCGCCCGACCCACGACACCACGCGCACCTTGGCGTGCGTGGCGGGAGCCGGGTGCTGGCAGCTCGCCGGCCGCGCGACCCAACTGCGGTCCTGGTGGTTGTTCGGGAAGTACACGCACAGCGCGTTCGGAGGCAGCAGGCTCTTGGGCACCTCGAAAGCCCCGCCGGGCCGATGCACCAGCGGGTCGACGCCCTGCGGGGCCAGCAGCTGGCCGGTGACAGCACCGTACGCGCGCTCGACGTGCTGCCGCTCGTCGGTGGTCCCGTCCGCCGGCATGGCCAGGGACCAGGCCACGGCCAGCAGCCCGAAGGCGGCGAAGGCCAGCAGCCAGATACGGCCGCCATGCGGGATCCGCTTCCACGCGGGCACAGTCCGGAACACAGGTCAGCCTCCTGACAGGCGCGGTGCGGCTTGAGTCTGAGCGGACGGTAGACCACCGGCGCGCCGAGCCGGGGCGCGAACACCCGCGCGTCACCGTATGCGGTGAACATCCCAGCCGTTCGGCGCAGCATCCGATGCCAAGCGGGCGTCCCGCTCGTTGGGCAGGGTCGGTGTCCCTCCCCCGCCCCCGTCCGAGGAGTCCCGCGTTGAGCGTCATGCCCCCGGTCCTGCGGCCGCCGGCCCCCCGTCGCCCGAAGGACGAAGGCCCGCCCGCCTCCGGCAGCCGGCGGTGGCGGCCCCGGACGGACTTCGGAACGGCCGCCTTGGTCGCCGCCGTCGTGGCAGTGCTGGCGCAGATCCCGCTGCTGGCCAACCGGTCCTTCTACCTGTGGGACGACAGCGCCGCGGAGTTCCTGCCGGTGTGGCATCGCGTAGGCGCGGATCTGCTGGCCGGGCACTGGAACCCGCTGGTGCCCCAGATGTGGAACGGCGGGAACTTCGCCGCCGAGGCGCTGTTCGGGATCTGGAACCCGGTCGTGCTGCTGGACGCGCTGTTCACCGCCGGCTCCGGCGATCTGCTGCTGGCCGCGATCGTCATCAAGACCCAGTTCCTGGTTCTGCTGACGCTGGGCGTGTACGCGGTCTGCCGCGAGTACGGCGCCGGCCGCGCCGCGTCCGCCGTCGTCGCGGTCGCGCTGCCGTTCTCCGGCTTCACGCTGTACTTCGACGCCTCCTCGTGGATCGCCGGCCTCATGGGCTTCGCCTGGACCACGCACTTCTGGTGGTCCGCACGCCGCTACCTGCGCGGGCGGCTCAATCCGATCGTGCCGATCCTGTGCGGGCTGATGATCGTCACCACCGGCAACCCCTACGGGCTGCTGGGCATGGTGGTGGTCGCGGCGGCGCTGACCGTGGAGGCGCTGGCCGCCGCGGACCGGCGCGCGGTCGGACGGCTCGCCGGGGTGGTCGCGGTGGCGCTGTCGGCGGCCGCGCTGGTGTTCCTGCCGCTGGTGCTCAGCGCCGGGGTCACGACCCGGTCCCCGGGCTCGGGGATCATGAACACCGGGTTCCTGGTGCCCGGCATCGGCGACCTGCTGAATCTGAGCGCCCCGGCGTACCTTCCGCACTCAGTGTCTTGGCACGCGGCGTTCTGGACCGTGCCGGCCACCTATCTGGCCTGGTTCGCCGCGCCGCTGGCGCCGTGGCTGGACTGGCGGCGGGTGCTGGGAGCCAAGCGGAACCGGGCCGGCGTCGGACTGGTCGCGGTCGTCTACCTGCTGGCCGCTGTCGGCCCTTCGCAGATCTGGCTGTTCCGCTGGCCGCTGCGCCTCATCGAGTACGCCTACCTGGGGCTGTGCGTCATCATCGCGCTGGCGCTCACCGAGGCGCCGCGGACCGATCGGGCCCGGCGCCGCGCGGCGGCCACCGCGGCGATCATCGCGATCGGCGGCTATCTGTCGTGGTCGGCGCAGCCGGCGCTGGCGGTCACCGTCGTCGCCGCGACCGCCCTGGTCGGCGCGCTGTCCTGGCTGCTGGTGCGACGGCTGCGCGCGGGCCGGCCGCTGTCCCGGCTGCTGGTCGCCGGTACCGTGCTGGTGCTGGGCTTCCAGGTGGTCGCCTTCCCCTCCAACGACAACGTCACCGACTGGCATCCGCAGCACGACGTGGCCTCGATGCGCGCCCACTTCGGCAGCCTGTACCGGGGCGACACCCTGCTGGTCGGCGACCCGGGGGCCGAGGTCAACCGGCTGGGGAGCCGGTCGGTGTGGCACGACCTGCCCGGCGGCAGCCTGCTGCAGGTGGCCGGAGTGGACAGCCTGAACAACTACACCGGCGTCTCGCACCGCGCCTATATGCGGCATCTGTGCATGTCGTACTACGGCGGCACGTGCCAGTCCCTGTACCCGCGTCTGTGGCGCCCGGACTCCGACTCCCCCGCCGAGCTCGCCGATCTGCTGCGGCTCCAGACGGTGGTCGTCCAGACGCATCAGCATGTGAAGGACGCGCTGGATCCGCCGGCGGTCCCGGGCAAAGCCCCGGCCGAGCCGCTGACCGTACCGGCCGGATGGAGCGCCCGCCAGCTCGACGACCACACGCTGCTGCTGAACCGGCGGCAGCCGCTGCCCTGGCCGGACGGCCGGGTGTCGTACACCGGCGCCGGCGTGCACGTGCAGGCCGACCGGGTCGGCGCCGACGGCGTCGGGGAGACCGTCCGCTATACCGGGTCCGGCGAGCTGCGGATCGCCGCGCTGCTGTGGCCGGGATGGCGGGCCACGGTCGACGGCCGCCCGGTCCGGCTGCGCGGCACGGACGTCGGGATCATCAAGGTCCTGTTGCCGCCGGCCGCGACCGGCGGCAGTGAATTGCGGCTCGGCTTCCGGCCGCCGGGCTACCGGATCGGGCAGGCGCTGGCACTGCTGGGATGCGGCGGCGCCGCGCTGATCGTGGTGCTGTGGTACCGCCGACGGCGCCGGGGCCGGAGCGGAACCGGGTAGCTCAGCGCGCCGGACGCTGGCACTTCGGGCAGTAGAAGCTCGACCGGTTCATGAAGGACTCGCGCTTGATCGCCGTGCCGCAGCGTTCGCAGGGCTCTCCCTCGCGGCCGTAGGCGTGCAGCGATCGGGCGAAGTAGCCGCTCTCGCCGTTGACGTTCACGTACAGGCTGTCGAAGGACGTGCCGCCGACGGCGAGCGCGGCGTTCATCACGTCCCGCGCCGCCGCCAAAACCCGGTCGGTGTCTGGACGCCGCATCTTCGAGGTCGGCTTGTCGTAGTGCAGCCGCGCCGTCCACAGCGCCTCGTCGGCATAGATGTTGCCGATCCCGCTGACCCGGGTCTGGTCCAGCAGCGCGCGCTTGAGCCCGGTGTCGCGGCGGCGCAGCTCGCTGTGGAAGAAGTCGACGTCGAACTCCGGGTCCAGGGCGTCGCGCGCGATGTGCGCGACCGAGGCCGGGACCACGACGCCGTGGCGGTCCTTCTCCAGCGCCTCGACCGCCATACCGCCGAAGGTGCGCTGGTCCACGAAGCGGAGCTCGGGGCCGCCGTCGGTGAAGGTGAAGCGGATCCGCAGGTGCTTCTC
>JAEKKI010000296.1 GCA_019510485.1 Catenulisporales bacterium | reverse complement strand
GCGCCAGAACGGCCAAACCGACTCTCGATCACCGGTATCGCGTACCACAATCGCTATGAACACAGTGGGGCCACGGCCGATCTCGACCAAGCGATCGAAGCACTAGACGAAGCAGCCGCAAGCGCTGACGTCCGCACTGGGCGACCGCTGTTCCAGTCGAACCTCGGCTTGGCCTATGTCGACCGCTTCAAACGTAGGCAGACAGACACCGACCTGGATCAGGCCATTAACATGCTCGATTCCGCGCTCGCTGACACAGAAGCCGATGACGCAGAACAACCGTTGCTACTGGCCAATCTCGGCTTCGCTCATTTCACGCGGAGCATCGCCCTCCGCCAGACGGTCGACCTGGACAGGTGCATCCACTTGCTGGGCGAGGCTGTGGCCATCGCCCCGCCGCATAGTCCGATCCGGATCGGAGCACTGTCAGACCTCGGCTCCGCCTACGAGATGCGATTCGAGCAGTCAGGAGAGACCGCAGACCTGGATCGCGCCGTCGAAGTCATCAACGAGGCCATCGCCGCCACCCCGGACGGCCACCCGGACCTCATCGGAAAATGTGGGTTTCTGAGGGCAGGGTTTAGTGGCCCCGTGTGTCGGTGTGGTTTTGGGCCGGGTCGGGGTCGGGGTCGGGGTCGGGGTCGGGGTCGGGGTCAGGCTGTGGTTGTGGTCAGGGTGACGTTGTAGCCGAGGTGTTCGAGTTGGCGGATGTGTTGGCGGGTTTTGCGGGCGGTGTCGAGGTGGCGGGTGTGCCAGTCGGGTCCGAGGTCGGTGAAGGTGGTGTCGGGGTCGCCGATGAGGTGCCAGGCGATCTCCAGGATGTTGCGTGAGACGGCGACGACGGCTTTCTTCTTGGGGGCGTGTTTGATGATGCGGCGGTAGCGGGCTCCCAGGAAGGTTTTGGTGGTGCCGGCGGCGACGGCGGCTTGGCCGAGGGGGCCTTTGATCCAGCGGTTGCCTTTGCCGGTGTCGCCGTGGCTGTTTGTGGCGCCGGATTGGATGGTGCGGGGGGTGGTTTTGGCCCAGGAGGCCAGGTGGCCGGGGGTGGGGAAGATGCTCATGTCGAAGCCGGTCTCGCCGAGGATGTCGGCGGCGATTTCGCGGCTGACGCCGGGGATCTCATCGAGTCGGTCCAGCAGGGGTTTGCGGTCTCGGTGGTCGTCGTCGGCCGGTGGGGTGGGGTCCAGGGCGGCGATGGCGGCTTCGATGTCGATGTTCAGTGAGCTGATCTCCTCATCGAGCCGGTCGTGCAGGGCCAGCAGGCGGGCGATGATGCGGCCGTGGTGGTCGGTGAACCGGCCGGTCAGGGCTTTGCGGAGGTAGGCCTTTTTGTTCTTCAGCCGGCCGCGGGCCAGTTCGGCCAGGGTGGCGGGGTTGCGTTCCCCGGCGATCATGGCGTCCAGGATCGCGCGGCCGGTGACGCCGAACAAGTCTGTGATGCCGTCGTTCTTGTCGGCGATCTTCAGACACGCGTCTTGGAGTTCGTCGCCGACGCGCTGCCGGTAGCGGGTGCGATCTTCGGTGAGGCTGCGCCGCAGACGGGTCAGGTCCCGCAGTGCCCGCACCGGGGCCGGGGGCACGAAAGAGGCGCGCAGCATCCCGCGCTCGGCCAGTTTGGCCAGCCACACCGCATCCAGTTTGTCGGTCTTGGGCCGGGACGGAACATTCTTCACGTCCCGGGGATTCACCAGCCAAACCCGCAGGCCCCGGTCCTCCAGCAGGTAGAAGAACGGCCTCCAGTAGTTACCGGTGGCCTCCATCACCACCAACTCCACGCCCTGGCACACCAGATGGTCACCCAAGGCGGTGATGGCCTCGGTGGTGGCCGGTGTCGCCCACGTCTTCTGCACCCGCCGGGCCGGGTTGGCCTCGGCCGGCAACCGGGTGCACACCATCCCGGATGCCTTGGCGATGTCGATCGCCGCGACCCGGGTCACATATTCGGGCTGTTCCAACTCCACGATTTCGGCGTGGTCGTCCATGAACTACTCCTGCCTGGCGAATGCTCCCCAGCCTCACCAGCCAGGGCCGCCCGAGGGACCGCGTCGGGGAAACCAGAAGGCCTCATCGGCGTGCTCGCAGCAACAGGTCGTGACCCCACATCGCGGTCCGGCACCAGACTCGCTCACGGATTGGATGACCAAGGCCGCTCGGACTCGACTCAGACAGCACCTGACAACGGCATTTTCGCGCCGTCGAG
>JAEKKI010000274.1 GCA_019510485.1 Catenulisporales bacterium | reverse complement strand
GCCGCTTCCGCTTCGGCGACGCAGCGTGCCATGGCGATCGGAGCCCGGATCGCCGGCGCGACGGTGTCCCACGGTGCCTGGTATCCGGGAATCGGGCTGCCGTAGACGAGCGCGTATTCCGCGGGTCGGGCGAGGGCCCACCTGCGGATCGTGTGGCCGACCGTGAACCAGCGCGCCACGTATGCGTCGCGGCGGCCCACGTCTCCGTCGGCGCGCTCCGCGGCCTGGCCCATAGAGTCGTAGGCGTCGATGATCAGTGCCGTCAGCAGTTCATCGCGGCTGGGGAAGTAGCGGTAGATCGCCGAGGACACCATCCCCATGTCGCGGGCGACCGCGCGCAGGGACAGTGCTGAGCCGTCGCGCGCGAGGTGGTCCAGCGCCACGCGCTTGATCTCCTCGGTCATCTCGGCGCGGACGCGGGCACGGATCGAGGGAGCCGGGGCCTTTTCAGCGCTCATGCCGTGATTATCGCACGCAAGCGAGAGCAGTGCTCTTGACTGGGATAACCGATCTAGTGCACAGTGATGCCAACAGAGAGCAGTGCTCTCGAAAAGCATCAACGGATACGGATCGAGGAGTGGGAACAATGGCGCTGCACGTCATCGTGGGTGCGGGACCGGTCGGCACGGCGACCGCGCGGGTGCTGGCCGAGCGCGGGGAGCGGGTCCGCGTGGTGACGCGCAGCGGCGGTGGCCCGGAGCATGCGAACGTCGAGCGGGTGGCCGCGGACGCGACCGACGCCGACCGCCTGAGCTCGCTGGCCGAGGGCGCCGCAGCGCTCTACAACTGCGCGAGCCCGCTGTACCACCAGTGGTTCCAGGACTGGCCGCCGCTGGCCGCCGCCCTGCTCGCCGCTGCGGAGCGCAGCGGCGCGGTCCTCACCGTCGCCAGCAATCTCTACGGCTACGGCCCCGTGACCGGTCCGATCACCCCTGACACGCCGCTGGCGGCGACCGACCCGAAGATGAAGCTGCGCGCCGACATGTTCCGCGACGCGCTCGCACTGCACGAGCAGGGCCGGATCCGCATGACCGAGGTTCGCGCCAGCGACTACCTGGAGGCGAACTCGATCTTCTCCTTCGTGCTGGCCAAGCCGCTGGAGGCGGGCAAGCGCGCCTATGTCCCGACGCCGCTGGACGTGAAGCACAGCTGGACCGCGATCGCCGACGTGGCTCGCACCCTGGCCACCGTGTCCGGCGACGAACGGGCCTGGGGCCGGGCGTGGCTGGTCCCGACGACGGCCCCGCTGACCGTGCGCGAGCTGGCCGACCGGTTCGTGGCCGCCAAGGGCCTGCCGCCGGCGAAGCTCACCGAGCTGCCGTATGCGGCGGTGTGGGCGGCGGGACTGTTCGACAAGATCACCAAGGAGCTGCGGCACACGCGCTACCAGTTCGCCGAGCCGTTCACGATCGACAGCACCCTGACCGAGCAGACCTTCGGCCTGGCGCCGACGCCGATCGACGAGCTGCTGGCCACGATCAGCGCATAGATGTTCGGCCGAATCGGTGGCGAAGCGGACCCCGGTCCGCTTAGGATGATCTCGTGTCAGTGGTCATCTGTAGGCTGATCATCAGTTGTCGATGACCGAGGTCGATGAAAGCGAGGCCACCGTGTCCGTGCCCACCTTGCAGTCCCTGCGCACCGCCGTCCACGGCGAGGTGCTCCTGCCCGGCGATGAAGGCTTCGACGAAGCGCGCCGTCCCTGGAACCTGGCGATCGAGCAGAACGTCCTCGCGGTGGTGACCGCGGCGGATGCCGACGACGTGGCCGCCCTGGTCCGTTGCGCGAACAGCCTCGGCGTGCCGATAGCCGTGCAGCCCAGCGGCCACGGCGCCGCCGGCAACGCGGACGGGACGATCCTGCTGCGAACCGGCCGGCTGACCGAGCTGAGCGTGGACGCCGAGGCGCGCACGGCCCGCGTCGGCGCTGGTGTGAAGTCCGGGGCGGTGACCGCGGCGGCGGCCGAGCACGGGTTGGTGCACAAGCCCGGCAGCTCGCCGGTGGTGTCGGCGACCGGCTACACCCTCGGCGGCGGCCTCGGTTTCTTCGCCCGCAAGTACGGCATGTCCTCGGACCACGTGATCGAGTTCGAGGTCGTGGACGCCGAGGGCGAGCGTCGCCTCGCCAGTGCCGAGGAGAACCCTGACCTGTTCCACGCGTTGGCCGGTGGCGGCGGTGACTTCGCGATCGTGACCGCGATGACCCTGCGCCTGCACGCCGAATCGGAGCTGTTCGGCGGGACGATCATGTGGCCGGCCGCTCGGGCTGCCGAGGCCTTCCAGGCGTTCCGCGACGTCACCGCGAACGCCCCGCGCGAGCTGACGGTCTGGACCTCGCTGGCCCAGTTCCCGGGCGGGGCGCCGGCGATGGTGGCGGTCACGGCCGCGTATCTGGGGGCCGAGGCCGATGCCCGCGCGCTGCTGAAGCCGTTCGAGGCCGTCGGCGGAGCGCTGTCCGGCGGCTGGGGCCCGCTGTCGTTCCCCGAGCTGGGCACGATCACCGACGACCCGGTCGACCCCGCACCGAGCATGTCCCGCACCGAGCTGGTGAGCCGCTTCGACGACGACGTGGTCGCCACGCTGCTGGCCGAGCCGATCGACCCGCTGCTGGCGGTGCAGGTGCGCCATCTCGGCGGTGCCTTGGCCGAGGATCGCCCCGGCCCGCACGGCCCGATCACCGAGGATCACGCGATCTCCATGATCGGGCTGGCGCGCACGCCGGAAGCCGGGGCGGCGGTCGCGGCGAAGCAGGCGGAGCTGACCGCGGCGCTCGGGGACGCGGTGACCGGCCGGAAGCCGGTGACGTTCCTGGGGCTGACCGACACGCTCGCGAACGCCTTCTCGGCGCAGGAGTTGGAGCGGCTGCGCGCGACGAAGGAGAAGTGGGATCCCCAGGGGCGGCTCACGTCGAACTTCCCGGTGCGGAAGTAGTTCAGGCCGCTGCTTCAGCGCCGGGGACGCCGTCGTAGCGGTCTCGCGCGGCGAGCAGGGCGTCGAAGTTGTCGGCGGCCCACTCGCGGCACGCGCTGATCGCGGGCAGCAGCGTGCGGCCCAGGGGGGTGAGTTGGTACTCGACGCGCGGCGGGTTCTCGGCGTAGGCGGTACGGGTGATGAAGCCGTCGCGTTCCAGGGCGCGGAGGGTCTCGGTGAGAACCTTCGGGGCCACACGGGGTAGAGGGATGCGGAGTTCGCTGAAGCGGCGTGGTCCATCCTGCAAGCAGAGAATGACGAGGCCGCCCCACTTGTCGGCGATCCGGAACGGAGCCACCGATGAGGGGCAGGCCGGGTCGAACATGTCAGGGCTCAACGGCTCGCGCTCATCCATAGGACGAGCCTAGTTACGTTGAAGTAAGCGGGGCTACCGGCTCTACCGTCGGCGGCATGGCGAACATCATCGTTTTTGGAGCAGGCGGGCGCGCTGGGCGCGTGGCGGTGGCCGAGGCCGCGCGGCGGGGGCATCGGGTGACGGCGGTCGTGCGGGACCCCGGCAAGTATCAGGGTCTCGCGGCTGAGGGAGTCGCTGTCGTGGCCGGCGACGTCACCGACGCGGCGCGCATCGCCGAACTCGCGTCCGGTCACGACGCGGCGATCAACACCGCGGCGGCCTTCGATGAAGACCACTTCACGTCGGCGGCCCGTGCTTTGACCGCCGGGTTGTCCGCGGCGGGAGTCGGCCGGCTCGTCGCGGTCGGCATCGGCGGCTCGCTGGAAGTGTCGCCCGGCGTGGCCGCCCACGACGAGCCCAGCCTGCCCGAAGAGGCCCGGGCCTTTTCACGCAACCACGCCGCGCAGCTGCCGATCCTGCGGGCATCAGACCTCGATTGGGTCGTGCTCGCCCCGCCGCTGGTCTACCTCGACGAAGGTCCCGGCACCGGCGCCTATCGCCTCGGCAGCGCGCAGGTGATCCCCGGTGCCGACACGTTCGCCTACGCCGACCTGGCGCTCGCGCTCGTCGACGAGGCGGCGTCGCCGACCCGGTCCCGCGAGCTCGTCGCGATCGCATGAAACCGGACCGGGCGGCCGGTCCGTGAGCTGGTCGCAGGCGCGTGAACCGGGCGGCGAGCCGGCCTCGGCCGCGTGATCAGCCGTGAACGCCTGCTTGGTGCGGGACTTGGCCGGCCTGACACTCGCACGGCCCGACCACCGCCGCGCGAGCCAGCCCGCCCTACAACCCCTCAGGCGGTAACCCGTTCCCCGGCCCGAAAGCTGACCCCCAAGTCGGCCAGCACCGCCCGCGCGGCCCGCCGCCCCGACTCCAGCGCGCCATCGATACTGGCCGTGCCCCGATGGTCCCCGCACACATACAGCCCATGGATCAACCGAACCGGCCGTCGGAAGTTGTGCGGCGCGGTCATGGCCGGCGTGGCGTGCGGGCAGTGGTGCACCGCCACGCATTCCCACCGGTCGTCCTCGGCCCGGTAGAGCTCACCGAGGCGAGCCCGCACCGCCGCCTCCAACTCGGAGGTCCGGGTACCGGTGTGCCCGACGACGTTCGTCGACACCAGCGTCCGATGATCCGGGCTCCGGTTCGGCGCCGCGTGGCTGACCGGCGCCGTCCGCGAGACCGGGGAGTGCGGGTCGGCGTCGATCAGCACCGCGGGCTCGCCTCGCGGCGGCGCCAGCACGGCGGCGTGGTGGAAGGTCGTGACCGAGCGCAGCTGCGGCTCCTGCAGTCCGGGCAGCAGCTCGACCGCGGTGGCCGGGTCGGTCGCCACCACCACCGCCGAGCTGCGCAGCACCTCGTCGGCGGTGACCACGCCGTTGGCGTGCACCACCAGGACCTCGGTCTCCAGCCGGATCGCGCCCGGCGGGAGCCGCTCGGCCAGGTTCTGCCCGATCGCGGCGATGCCCTGCGACGGCAGGGCCCAGCGGCCCCGGACCAGCCGGCGCAGCGCCAGCTCGACGGCGCGGCCGGAGGTCGACAGGTCGGGGTCGGGCTCGGCGAGGAACGCCTCCAGATACGGCCGCAGGAAGCCGTCGACGACGCGGCGCGACAGGCCGAGCTCGTGCACCAGGTCGGCGGCGTCGCGTTCGGGCTCGGCCAGGATGCCGTCGGTGCGGGCGGTGGCCAGCCGCAGCAGCCAGCCGGACTGGCGGCGGCGCTCGGTCGGGGAGCCGAGCGGGGTGCGCAGCACGGTCCCGGCCCCGAAAGCGTCCCCCGAGGTGCTCATGGCGGCGCCGGCGGCGGCCCGGTCGCCGTAGCGGATGCGTTTGCCGTCCAGCTGCAGGTCCACCCCCGGGGCGAAGCAGCCCAGCTCCAGCTTGGCGTCCTCGCCGTGCTCGGCCGTGGACACCAGATGGAAGCCCCGGTCGACGACGAACCCGGAGACCCTCTCGGTGCCGGCCCTGCCCCCCACCCGGTCGCCCGCCTCGACGACCAGGATGTCCAAACCCGCCTCGTGCAGCCACCCCGCGGCTTGCAATCCGGCCACGCCGGCGCCGACGACGATGACGTCGGCGTCCCGGTGGTGCCGGTGGCTCGGACCTTGCGCTGTCACTGGAGCCCCTCCACCCTGGTAGAGGCCGACTTCCCGGCGCGCTCCGCGGGCCCGCGCGGCTACGCACGAGCACGGCGAAGCCGGCCGAGCGTCGGCGCCTTGTGCATCGGATGCCTACCCGAGGGCCGGTGTCGTACTCCCGCCATCCGCCCGCTGTCTCAGCATTCGAGAGCTCGCGGCGCCGGGCCGGTTCCCCGACCGGAAACGCCCTGTACAGCGCCGAAATCAAGCCAGAAAAGCGACGCCCGGGCCACGCCGGACAATCCGTCAGAGATCAGGCCAAAGCGGCGCGCAGTGCCGAGCGCGGATCAGGGGTCGCGAACGTGAACCCCGAGTCGGTCAGCCGGGCCGGCAGCACCCGCTGGCTCCCGGTCAGCTCATTGGCCATCTGCCCGAACAGCACCCGCAGCGCGAAGCCGGGGATGGGCATCAGCGTCGGGCGGTGCAGCACATGCCCCAGCGCCTTGGTGAAGGCCCGGTTGGTGACCGGCAGCGGACCGGTGACGTTCACCGCGCCGGACATCTTGCCATCCATGGTCAGAGCCATGACGTGTTTCACCGCGGCCAGGTGGTCGGCCATCCCGATGAAGGAGAAGTACTGCCGTCCGGAGCCGATCGGGCCGCCGATCCCGGCCTTGAAGAACGGCAGCATCCGGGCCAGCGCCCCGCCGGAGCGGTCCAGCACCACGCCGTTGCGCAGGTGCGTCACCGCGATCCCGGCGTCCTCGGCCGGCTTGGTCGCCGCCTCCCAGTCCCGGCACAGATTGCCCAGGAAGTCCTCGGCCCCGGGCGCGCCCTCGGTGACCGGCGTGGCGCCGGTGTCGCCGTACCAGCCGATCGCGGAGGCCGACAGCAGCGCGCGCGGCGGCTCGGCCAGCTGCGCCAGCGAGCGGGCCAGGGTGTCGGTGCCGCGGACCCGGCTCTCCCGGATCTCCCGCTTGTAGGCCGCCGACCAGCGCTTGTCGCCCAGGCCCGCGCCGGCCAGGTGCACCACCGCGTCGCAGCCCTCATACGGCTTCGGGTCCGGTTCGCCGAACGGCGACCAGTGGCGCTCGCCGGCGGACTCGTCGGGGTGGGTGTGGCGGACCAGGCGGATCACCTCGTGGCCGTCCTCGCGCAAGGAGCCGACCAGAGCCGTGCCGATCATTCCCGTGGAGCCGGTGATGGCGATCCGCATAGCAGCAGCATAGACCTGTGAGTTCGATCAACGCGGGGACGGCGAAGCGCCCCGGTCGGCGAGGACCGGGGCGCTTCGCCGAAGCCGCGTGCTACAGCCCGAGGTCGCCCTCGAACTTGCCCTCCTCCAGGCGCTCCTTCACCGTGCCGAGGAAGCGCGCGGCGTCGGCGCCGTCCACCAGCCGGTGGTCGTACGTCAGCGCCAGGTACACCATCGACCGGACCGCGATGACCTCGCCGAGATCGGGGTCGTTGATCACCGACGGGCGCTTGACGACCGCGCCGGTGCCCAGGATGCCGACCTGCGGCTGGTTCAGGATCGGGGTGTCGAACAGCGCCCCGCGGCTGCCGGTGTTGGTCAGCGTGAACGTGCCGCCGGACAGCTCGTCGGGCAGGACCTTGTTGGTGCGGGTCCGCTCGGCCAGGTCGGCGATCGAGCGGGCCAGGCCGCCCAGGTTCAGGTCGCCGGCGTTCTTGATGACCGGGGTCATCAGGCCCTTCTCGCTGTCGACCGCGATGGCCAGGTTCTCGTAGTCGAAGTACGTGACCGTGCCGGCCTCGGTGTCGATGACCGCGTTCACGTTCGGGTGCTGCTTCAGCGCCTCCACCGCGGCCAGCGCGAAGAACGGCATGAACGACAGCTTCACGCCCTCGCGCGCCTCGAACTCGCTCTTGGCGCGGGCCCGCAGCCGGGCGATGTTGGTGACGTCCACCTCGACCACCGTGGTCAGCTGCGCCGAGGTCTGGAGCGACTCCAGCATGCGCTTGGCGATCAGGGCGCGCATACGGGTGAGCTTCTCGGTGCGGCCGCGCAGCGGGCTCGGCGTGACCGGCGCCTTGGCCGCCGGGGCGGCGCCCGACGACGCCGGGGCGGCCGGCGCGGCGGCGGGCTTGGCCTTGGCCGCGTCGATCACGTCCTGCTTGCGGATCCGGCCGCCGACCCCGGTGCCGGTGACGGTCGCCAGGTCCACGCCGTGCTCGGCGGCGAGCTTGCGCACCAGCGGGGTGACGTAGGCGCCGGCCGGCTCGGCACCGGCGCCGGGGGTGTCGACGCGCGCGGCGGTCTGGGCCTGGGCCACGACCGCCGGGGTGCCGGGCTTGAAGTCGCCGGCCGGGGCCGGGGCGGTGGCGGTGAACGACGGGGCGGCGGCCACGGCCGGGGCCGGGGCGGCGGGCGCCGGGGCGGGCGGGGCGACCGGCGGGGTGGTGGGGAGCGGGGGCTGCTGCGGCTGGGTCTGCTGCGGAGCCGGAGCCGGAGCCGGAGCCGGGGCGGCCTGCGGCTGAGCCGGCGCCTGCTGCTGCGGCTGGGCCGGAGCCGGCGCCGAGCCCGGAGCGCCGATGACCGCGAGCTGCCCGCCGACGTCGACGGTCTCGTCCTCGGCGACGTTGATCGCCAGGAGCACGCCGCCGACCGGCGAGGGCACCTCGGTGTCGACCTTGTCGGTGGACACTTCGAGCAGCGGCTCGTCGACCTCGACGGTGTCGCCGACGGACTTCAGCCACCGCGTGACCGTCGCCTCGGTGACCGACTCGCCCATCGCGGGCAGGAACACCGGGGTCCCGTTGCCCGCGCCGT
>JAEKKI010000166.1:27401-36374 GCA_019510485.1 Catenulisporales bacterium | reverse complement strand
GGGCCCTCGCCCGACCCGCGGAATACGCGCTCGTCTACGGCAGCCCGATTCCCGGATACCAGGCACCGTGGGACACCGTCGCGCCGGCGATCCGGGCTCCGATCGCCATGGCACGCTGCGTCGCCGAAGCGGAAGCGGCCGGGAAGATCCACGAGCCCGAAGGTTCTACCGCGCTGCCGCCCACGGAGAACGCCGCCTATGCGGCGGAGCTTCGCACCGTCGCGGTCGGCCTGGGCTTCGCCGAGGACTCGCGCGTCATCGAACGCTTCCTGAGCGCGTTGACGCACGTGTTCGGCGCGGTGAACTTCGAGGTGTTCGGCCGCCTGAACAACACCATCGACGAGCGCGGCGAGTGGTTCGACCGGCAGTTGCGGGAGCTCGCCGTGTCGCTCGGGCTCAGCCCTCGGCGATGAGGTCACGCATGTCCGCGGCGATGGCAGCGGTGTCCTCAGCCATCCGGCCAAGCTAGGGATCAACGCTGTTCGTTCTCAACCGATTATCGGCCGTTACAATCGGCGACATGGGTGATGAACCGCGGTGGCTGTCCGAGCAGGAGATGCGGGCTTGGATGGGTTTCCTCGCCGCGGGGGCGCTTGTGGAGCGGCGGATCGATCAGCAGCTCAAAGAAGAGGCGGGGCTCTCGCACATCCAGTACGAGATCCTGGTGCGGCTATCGGCCGCTCCCGGCGGGGCATTGCGGATGACCGAGTTGGCCGATTCGCTGCTGAACTCCAAGAGCGGGCTGACGTATCAGATCACGCAGTTGGAGAAGTCCGGGCTGACCGAGCGCCGGTCCTGCCCGACCGATGTGCGCGGGGTCTTCGCCGTGCTCACCGAGGTCGGGCGCAAGCGGCTGGAGGAGGCGGCGCCGGGGCACGTGGGTGCGGTGCGCGAGGCGCTGATCGACGTCCTCACCCCTGAGCAGCTCACGGTGCTGGGCGAGGGGCTCGGGGAAGTCGCGCGGCGGCTGCGGGAATAGCTCCGGGGCGCCTGAGGTTTGTTCAAATTTGAACGCCGGAGTAGATTCAGCACCGGTGGTTCGAATTGGAACTACCTGTACGGAGGCACCGCGCATGAGCGAGACACCCGAGGCCACGATCCGGACGCGCGTCCGGGTGCCGTTAAGGTTCGGCGACGGCTACAGCGTCGACGCCCAGCCGTCGACGCCCAGCTGGTGACGTTCCACGGCCTGGTCGACGGCGGCGAGCACCTGGCCGTCGTGCTCGGCGAGCCCGGCGCCACCCCGCTGGTGCGGATGCACTCCGAGTGCCTGACCGGCGACGTCTTCGGCTCGGCCCGCTGCGACTGCGGCCCGCAGCTGCGCGAGAGCGTGGAGCGGATCGCGCAGGCCGGCGGGTACCTGCTCTACCTGCGGCAGGAGGGTCGCGGCATCGGGCTGTACAACAAGCTGGACGCGTACGCGTTGCAGGATTCCGGTCTGGACACCTACCAGGCCAACGTCGCGCTCGGGCTGCCGGAGGACGCGCGGGACTACACCGTCGCGGCGCAGATGCTGACCGCGCTCGGCGTGGACAGCGTGCACCTGCTGTCGAACAATCCGGACAAGGAGGCGCAGCTGGCCGGGTTGCGCGTCACCGTCGCCGAGCGCGTGCCGACCGGCGCCCACACCACCGCCCACAACCTGCGCTACCTGCAGGCCAAGGTCGAGCACACGCGGCACAGCATCGTGCTGGACGACGTGCTCTCCGTGGCTTGATGGCTTGAGCAGAACCGACCGTTCAGGAGAGGTCATGACTACCCGGATGCCCACCCTGTACCTGAGCCACGGCGCTCCCCCGCTGGCCGACGACCCGATCTGGCCCGGCCAGCTCGCCGCGTGGAGCGCCGACCTGCCCAAGCCGAGCGCCGTGCTGATGGTGTCGGCGCACTGGGAGGAGGCGCCGCTCGCGCTCGGCGCCACCGAGCCGGTCCCGCTGGTGTACGACTTCTGGGGCTTCCCGCAGCACTACTACGAGGTGCAATACCGCGCGCCAGGTGCGCCGGCGCTGGCGGCGTCGGTGCGGAAGCTGCTGCATGGGCCCGGCCCCGGCGGCACCGCAAGCATCGAGGTGCAGGACGAGCCGGACCGCGGGCTGGACCACGGCGCGTACGTGCCGCTGGTGGAGATGTACCCGGACGCGGACGTGCCGGTGTTGCAGGTCTCGATGCCCACGCTGGATCCCGCGCAGCTGATGGCGATCGGGCGGCGGCTCGCACCGCTGCGGGATGAAGGGGTGCTGATCGTCGGGAGTGGGTTCTTCACGCACAATCTGCGGGCTCTGAGCCAGGAGAACCGGGTCCACTCGGTGATGGCGGAGTTCGATGACTGGGGCAAGCGCGCATTGGAGGCCGGTGACGTCGACGCGCTGCTCGACTTCGAGAACAAGGCGCCGGCCGGGCGGCTTGCGCACCCGCGTACCGAGCACTTCGCGCCGCTGTTCGTCACGTTGGGGGCGGCTTCGGAGGAGTTGGGGACGCAGCAGAGCGTGATCGACGGGTTCTGGATGGGGCTGGCCAAGCGGTCGGTGCAGTTCGGTTGATCGTGCGAATCGGCTAACCGACTACACATCGAGGCCGGCGGCCGCGGTTGATGCTCTTGATGCGGTGGCGGTTGGCACAGCGGACCTCGCGCTCGGCCATCTCGTCGATGATCTCCGGCCGGGGACGACTGTCGGCGACCAGGACGGAGATGCTCGCCTTCTTATTCGGTCCCGCCACCGGCAGTCGGGCGAGCACGGCGCCATCGCACACGGGCCAGCACGCCCGCCAGGACGGCCACACCCGCGAAGACCACCGTGATGACACCCTCCTCGGACCCGTCGCCGTGATCGGGGCTGAACCCGGTCACGACCTCGATCCAGTCCGGCCAGACCAAGGTCAAGACCGCCAGGGCCGCCCCGATGACAGCGAACACGACACAGGCCCGGAATTGCAGACGTGCGCGAGCGTCCATGGTCCCTCCCCATCCCAGCGCCGTCGATCCCGGCCGACCGGTCGCCGGACATATCACGCTTCTCCGGTATCGTCCACCCCGGATGCCGTGACGTCAACGACACGCCGAATTCGCCATAGCCGCCCCGAACACCACGAAAATCGCTGAGTCATTCCCGGCAGCCGGAGGTCGCGCTCCGCAGCGCTTCAGGGTGCTGTCGTGCGGTCCTTCGTTTAACCAGCCGGTCTGCTTCCCGGTCGCGCCGTGGCCCGACGCCGGGTTTGCGCACACTGGATGTGATTCAGGACAGAGCGGCGAGTGAACGGGCCGCCAAGCCGATGCCGACGATGAGGACCAGGAGCGCGGTGCCGGCCGGGGTGTAGGCCGACAGTCGGCCGCCCCACCTCCAGGTGCGCAGGGCACGTCCGCCGGTGTTTCCGAGTTTGACGAGCAGCAGGCCGGCGGCGGTCAGCATGGCGGCCATGCCCACGCCGTATCCGAGTACGAGCGTGACGCCGAACGCCGTCCTGCCCAGGGCGACCGCACCGAGCAGCACGACCAGTGCGGAGGGACTCGGGACCAGCCCGCCGGCCATGCCCATGCCGACCAGGGCGCGGCGGCTGTACCGGTTCCGGGCTCGGTGCTCCTGTCGGTGTCCATCTGGATGGCGATGCTGATGGTCGCGATGCTCGCGATCATGAGTATGAGTGTGATGACCACGGTGATCGTGATCGTGGCTGTGGTCATGACCATGTCCGTGGTCGCCGAGGTCGTGCGGATGCCCGTCGGCATGACCGTGCCTGAGACCACCGAAGGCGCTTCGAAGCAGCCCGGCACCGATGCCGGCGATCAGCAGCCCGCTGAGGGCGCCGAGCCAGCCGACCACCGATTCCCCCGCGACCGAGGTCGAGACGCTGACCAGCAGCCCCAGGGCCAGCACTCCGGCGGTGTGGGTGAACGTGACCGTCGCTCCGACCGTCATCGCATCGCGCACCGTGCCGTGTTTCCCGGCGAGGTAGGCGGCCATGACCGTCTTGCCGTGCCCGGGCAGCGCCGCGTGCGACGCGCCGAGCACCAGCGAGAGCAGCACGGCCGCCAGCCCCACCCCGAACGTCAGGTGTCTGCTGCCCACCAGCCCGTCGAACACCCCGGTCACCCGCGCCACCAGCCGTTCGGTGAACCCGGCGGCCGGGATCGTGAAGGCCGCGGCGGAGCCCGGGCCGCCACCCGGCGCGACATCGAGGGTCGCGCTGCGCACGTTCAGCGGGAAGCCGAGCAGGTCGTTCGGGTAATGGCGCAACTCCGCGCTGACGCTTTGCTGCGGGACCGGCGAATGCTCGATGTGGACGCCCCGGCCGACCGCCGTGATCTCGTGCCAGCCGATCCGGTCGCCGTCCATCTCATCGTCGATGGTCAGGCGGGTGTGCCGGTCGAGATGCGCCGGAGCGGCCAGCGCGCACGTCAGGCGGCTGGTCGGCAGCCCCGCCGCACCCGGCTGGAGTTGCAGCCCGCTGCGATCCGCGGTCAGGGACACCGGCGAGTCGTCTACGCGCACGCTGATCGCCGCGGCGAGTCTGGCGCAGTCGGTTCCGGCGGCCGCGGCGAGTTCCGCGGCGTCCAGGCTGCCGTCGTGGTCGGTGTCGATCGTGTCGCGCAACTGCAGAGTGGGGATCTCGGCGCGGTCCAGGACCGCGGACAACTCCAGGCGGTCGGGGAACAGGGTCAGGCCGTCGTAGTGATTGACGGTGAAGTTGCCCAGCGGATGCGCCTGTGCGGGCGCCGCGGTCAGGGTGACGATCCCCGCTGCGGCCCCGAGCAGCAGGCCCGCGGACGCCAGCCGCCGCGCGAGCTGGGAACGGCCGCCGTTCTCCGATGCGAGGAGGGTGCCGACATGTCTCATCAAGCCTTGACCTCCAGACGCGAGAGTTCGGCGCGCGCCACTGGTACTTGCAGCGGGCTGAACCAGGGATTGGTCCGCAGAGCATCGGCGAGGTCCGCCCGTGCCGCGTGCGTGAGGCCGAGAGCGGACTCGATCATGCCGCGGTGGAAGGCGAACAACGCGTTGCGGGTACCGAGCGCCGCGGCTTTCCGGGCGAAGGTCAGAGCCTCCGCGTCCCGGCCGTTCCGGTGCAAGGCCCACGCGTAGGCGTCGTCCATCTCGATGAAGGGCCGGATCCTGATCCCGGCGCTGCCGTAGCGCAGCGCGTCGGCAGCGGTGCCGTGGTCGGCGTTGAACAAGGTGGGATCGGTGTCCAGTGCTACGCCGTTGGCGGTGAACAGCTGCTCTTCGGCACGGAAGAGGTCATATGCCTGCTGGGACTGGCGGGTGTGGCCGAGGGACTGCTGGAGTTCGCCGAGTTCGACGATGTACTGCGGCTGGGGCACGATGCCGACGGCGCGGGTGTAGTCGGCCAGCGCGCTGGTGGTGTCGCCGAGCGCGGACTCGGCCTTGGCACGGGCCTCCAGCAGCGCGGGGTCGTCGCCGCGGTCGCGCAGGCCCGCCTGGCTCTCGGCGAGCGCGGTGCCGGGGTCGCCGGCGTCGAAGGCCAGCTCGCTCAGGTAGTAGTGAGTGAAGGCGCGGTCCGACGCGGAGGGGGCGTCGGCCAGTGCGCGCCGCATGTCCGCTGTCGCCTCGGCCTGGTCACCGCGCAGTTCCCAGGTGTAGGAGGCGCGGGCCAGCGACGGCGTGGCGGGTTCCAGGTCGACCATGCGCTGGGTCGCCTGGAACGCTTCGGGGTAGCGGCCCAGCTGGGTGAGGGCGTCAGCCAGGATGCCCTGGATCGTGGAGTTGGCGGGGTCGACCGCCTCGGCTTTGCGCGCCCAGGTCAGGCCCTGGGTGAAGTCGTGCCGGGCGTTGGCCAGCGCCCCCATGCCCGCCATGGCGACGAAGTTGTCCTGGGCCGTGATGTCCAGGGAGCGATGCAGTGCGCCTTCGGCTTTCGGGTAGTAGGAGGGGTCGGTGGACGCTTTTGCCTGCTGCACGTAGTCCATGCCGAGCGTGGCCCAGCCCACGGAATCCGAGGGCTGTTCGCGGAGGTGCTCCTGCAGGCTTTCGATGCCTGTCATCAGTGTGCCCCGGTCTCCGGCTAAGGGGATTCCGTTGAGCGGGTGGACAGCGTTCCGGGTCGCGCCTCCGGTCTCCGGGACTCGGGGCCAGGCCGTGCTCAGGCCTAGGATTCCCCATCCGAACATGGCGAGGGCCAGGGCGATCACGCAGAAGGCGGGCAGGGCGCGCCGCGCTTCTCTGATGGTGCTGGGCATGAACACAAGCTCCGTAGCTGGGGGCGGCCTCACACCGCGGATCGGTCGTGTCGGTGGAGGACGGCCGGGGGCACGAGGTGGGCGAAGACCACGACGTCGTCGGAGTATCCAGAGCCGTGGCTGAAGCTTCCGCCGCACGTCACGAGGCGTAGCGTCGGCTCCGTGGTCGGTCCGTACACCAGATCGGTCGGGAAGGCGCTCTTCGGGTACTGGCGCAGCGCGTCGACCGCGAACTCGACGGTGCTGCCGTCGGCGCGTCCGATCCTGACCCGGTCGCCGGGGTGCAGCGCGGGCACGCCGTTGAACACGGCGGGTCCACGCAGGGAGTCGATGTGCCCGACGATGACGGCGGGTCCCTGGTCGCCGGGCGCCGAGCCCCCGCTCCACCATCCGGCGACGCTCGGATCGGCGGGCACCTCCAGCGTCCCGTCACCCTGCAGTTGCAGGGAGATCACGGCGCTGGAGATGTGGACGGAAGGAAGGTCGATGTGGACGGGAGCCGCGGCCGGCTTGGTCTGCGCGGCATCGGCGTCGCCGCCGGGCGGCGGAATCGCGCCCAGCCCGACCGAGGAGGCGGGCGCCGACTCCGGGGTGTCCGGACCGCCCCACAGCAGCAGCGACACCCCTCCGCTACCGAGCGCGATACCCGAGCAGGCCAGCAGCGTCGCGAGCGTTCGACGGTCGGGTATGCGCATCGGCGGATCGGCCTCTCCGATAGTCAGAGCCTGGCGATCGAGGACTGATCGCCCGTCTTGTGCCAAGGGACCTGGTCGATCTGCCGGTCGAGGGCTTCGCGACCAGGTCCCGGGTCCGGGTCAGGCGGGTCAGGCGGGTCAGGCTCCCGTGCGGCGCCGGCGAGCCATCAGGAATCCGCCGACGGTCAGCAGCACGCCGCCGACACACGCCGCGACCGGCGTGTAGACGGAGGAGCGGAACGCGAGGCCGCCGAGGCCGGTGGCGACGCCGCCTTCGGGGGTGCCGGTGTTGGCCCCGTGGTGTGCCGCGTCGTTCACGGCCCCGTCGTTCGGCAAGGCGACGTAGGGGAACACCTTCCCGAACGGGCGTTGCGGGAGATTGACCCGGTCTCCCGCCGCCAGGGCGGGCACGATCTTCCCGGTCAGCGCCGCGCCTTCCAACGCCTGGATCTCGATGTCGACGACGTCGTCGGCGAGCCGCCGGCCGTTGGGGAAGCCCTGCGCGTCCCCGGCCAGCACGCCGAGCCGGCTGGGGACGGCGGTCGGTGGCACCGCCATGTTCAGGCGCAGTTCCTCGGCGGGCGTGAACGACGAGGCGCTCGCGTCCATGTTGAGCTTCTGCGAGTTCAGGTCCGCCTTGATGGGGCCGCACGACTTGCACACGCCGGTGAGGAAGATCTCGGCCAGGTCGTTGCGCGGAGTCGGCGGCGCCGGGATGCCGAAGACCGACTGGATCAGGTGCGGCACCATCGGGTCCAGCACCTTGTCCACGACCGGCTTCACGGTGTGGTCGAGATCCGGGGGCAGGCCGTTGAACGCGTCCTTGAGCTTCAGCGGCACGACCACCTCGTTGACCAGCGGATTACCCAGCCGGGAGACCTGGGTGACGGAGCCGTCCTTGCCGCCGCCGGCGGAGCCGGTCACGCTGGCGCCCTGCCGGTCGGTCGTGGACCAGATCCCGACGACGGGGTTGCGGGTCGCGTCACCCTTCAGAGCCAGCGCCGACTTGGGCACTTGCAAGGCGATGGTGTTGACGTTGTAGCCGGCCAGGGTGTTGTGCCCGGTCTCCTTCAGGTTGCCGCCGTACAAAAGGTCGAACACGCGCAGGTCGAGGAAGAACGGATCCGCCGCCTGGCCGGCGAGGGTCTGCCCGCCGCCGGCCAGGCGTGTGATCGCCTGCTGCCGCAGTGCGGCGTAGTCCGGCATCGACGCGGGCCCCACGTCGGACGGCGCCGCGACGGCGTTGTCGACCAGCACCTTGGGTGTACCGCCGTTGTCGGTTTCAGTGAGGGTGTAGGTCTGCAGGAAGTTCAGCGTGGGGTCGGTCAGATTCTTGACGACCCCGGTGTTGTAGAGGAACTGGTTGGCACTGTCCCGTACGTGGTCGGTGAACTTCCAGGTGTAGACGATGTGCGGCTTGCCGTCACCGACATTGTCGATCTTGATGTTGTACTGCGCGTCGTTGGCGAAGGGGTAGAAGTTCGGGCCGCCGTTCGGCTCTTCGAACGGGATCCAGTTCGACACCAGGGTGACGGTGTCGGGTTTGTCGGGGCTGACGAACGCGTAGACGTCGGTGTTGTCGGCCTTCGGGTCTCCGGAGATCAGGGGCGCCTCGCGATGGCTTGACGCCGAGCTCACCCCCGGGGCGAGGAACCCGACGGTGCCGGAGGCGGCCAGCAGGGCCGCGCCCACGCCGCATAGGCTTCGGTCGAACCGGCGGTGCCGTATCAAACCTCTGAGCGAACCTGCCATGAGCGCTCCTCCTGTGGATGGGCGTGTGCACGCCTGAGTGGAAGCCGGTCCGGACCGGCGGTAGTCCAGGCGCCGCCGACCCGCAGACCCTCGCCGCCTTCGTCGTACGCCACGAAGGACCCTTCCAAGGGGGATAATTCATAAAACCGGCATACCGCCGAAAGAGGTAGAAATGCAGAGGCGTCGGGGGCCGGCGAGACTTCGACCCCGTCGATCCGAGGCCCGAGCGCATTCCGGCCGGTTTCTCACCGCCATCCCGATCACAAACGTCATCGTGCTGTCACCGATCGACGGCGACATCCACCACTGACAAGATCGGCGGGGCGTGCGCTC
>JAEKKI010000166.1:0-27382 GCA_019510485.1 Catenulisporales bacterium | reverse complement strand
CCGCCGATCAGAGTCCATCCGATCTGATGAAGATACTGGCGGAGGTACTTATTCGGAAGCTGCACTATTCGTCGGGCGTCGCTGATGTTTGGATGCCTTGTAGGCATCGACCGCCTTGCGCGAGCTTCTCCAGACGCCGTCGGACCCCTGCACAGCGTCGAGTCGACCTCGTTGGGCAGCCTGCCGTAAGGCAGCCGGGGTCGTAGCACTGTCGGTCAGCGCCGCCAGCGGTACCAAGCGGGCCGGGCCAGCGACGTTCGGCACAATGAAACTGTTGAGGCTGTCGATCATCGCTCGGGCGATCAGCTCGCCCAGCGAGCCGTAGTCGCCGGTATCAGCTCGTTGCATCGCCGACAGGTACGCCTCGCGTTGTCGCTTGAAGATGACGACGGGAGGGTACCCGAGCCTGACGAGCATGAGGTTCAGCACCAACCGCCCTGTTCGGCCGTTCCCATCGATGAACGGGTGCACCCTCTCGAACTCGTTGTGCAAGCGCGCCAGCACCTCTGGGAACGGCCGATTCGACGCGGCGCCTGCGAGCCGTTCACCCGTGAGGCATACCTCCGCGACCCACTCCTGCATCCTCACCGGCACGAGCGGCCACGCAGGTGGCGTCATGCCCGCCGAGAACGGATGGATATCGTGCTCGCGGAAGCTTCCCGGTCCTTCGCTGCTCTTCGCATCAGGATGCGGCGCCACATCCCACACGGGAGTCATGGCGGCATGATGCACCTGGCGGACTTCGGCAAGCGTGAGAAGTCGGCCGTCGTGCCAATCGCCTGGCTCCAATGCTTGGCCGTAAACCCACTGCGCCGCGTCGGCATAGCCGCGCACCTCGTTGTACTCCCTGAGCGGCTTGGCCCCGACAGCCCGACCCTGTTCCAGGAGTATCTGCACCTCGCGAAGGACGAGCGTGTTCCCTTCCAGCGCTGTGGAGTGATGTGCTTCCAGATGCCAGATATCGTCCCAGATCGACTGGGCTTCCTTGGGGTTCGGCAACCCGCCGAACCGTTCGTTGAGCTCCGCCAGAGCTCGATCGAGACGCTCATACACAGTTGCCCGACTCGGACGCCCTCTACCCACCACCGGCCGCGCTCCTACCTGCCACTATCTGGCCAGACGCATCTTTGATACACCCATCCGCTACTCAATTGAACTTATCAACTAGGCGGAGCGTGTGGTGGCGACACGCCCCGACAGCGGAGGGAAGGGTCGGCGGTGTGTTGCAACACACCGCCGCCCAGAGAGTAAACAGGGGAAGCCAGCATGATCGCTGGCTTCCCCTGTGAGCTGGCCGTTTACCGCTCAACAGCGCTCAGGTTACTGGGAGCCGGTGGGAGTCACAAGTGTGCCGAGTTGGGCGCCGACGGCCTGAATCTCAGCCACCGCTTACTGGGCCAGGGCGATTGGTTGAGGGGCTTCCCACGCGTCTGCGGGAAGCCCCTCAACCTGCTTGATCATCCGTCAGCAGAAGTTCACGGCTTCGCCACCTCGGCCGCCAGCTGGTCGATGGTGCCGGTGAACTTCACCGTTTCAACGTTGAACGGTGTCACTGTGGTGCTGGCGAGACTAGCCGCATTAGCGGCGCCGTTCACCTTGAACCTGCCGTTCGGACCACCGATCACCTGGAACTTCCCCGGAGAGACTTGATGGAGGAACAACACCGCGTTCTCGCCAACGGTGAACAACGGGTCGTCACCGACTTCGGCGTGGTACCCGTCGGGCGTGTCGCCACCCGTCTGGTCGATAGTGATGGCCGACCCCACTGAGGTCAGATGCTTCTTGTCGGAGAGAATCCGCATGACGGTGAACGAAAAGTCCGTGGACGGAACGTTGCTGATGTACGTGTGGTTGGTGACCTTGGCGAACGATCCCGCGACCGCGATGTCGCTGTGCGCAGTCAAGTCATGGATGTTGGTGAAGGACTGCGCCCACTTCGCATCGACCTGGACATCCTTCTTGGGATGACTCGACGACGTGGAGCAGCCGGCAAGGAAGGTGGCCGCAACCGCCACCGCGGCGATGGGGAGAGCGCGGATGTGCTTGAGCATGGTCGACCTCCTCCAGCTAGTAAAGGGCGTTGATGCCGGCGACGTCGTCCGAGCTAGGAGAACTGTAGCCGCAGAACGTGGCGGTCCCTTCCATCACTCCGATACAGCCGTACGTATGGTCGATACCCATCGCGTGCCCGAGCTCATGCATGGAAGCCTCCTTCTGCGCGGAGTAACCCAGAGCATTCATGCTCGGTATGCTCATGACCACGTGTACCCACACGAAGGACCCCGTGGAACCCCAGTTCGGGTTGCTGAAGGTCGCCCCGACCCAGGGTTCGGTTGCCGTCGTGTCCTCGACGGTCAGATTGCCGGGCAGGGCTTGAAGGATGACGTTGGCCGGGCTGCCGGTCCAGGCGTTCATGGCATCGGTCATCACCGAGCGGTCATTGCTGCTGGAGAAGGTGTTGAACTGGACGTGGATGTAGGCGCAGCATCCACTGGTCGGGGTCCCGTGCCACCTCAGGCCCTCCAGGGCATACCCTGACGCCTGGCCTGTGGTGGTCAGCAGGGCGAATACTGGCGCTAGGACGAGGATCAGTAGCCGTCTCCACCGACGGCTTATCCACGTACGTGGTTGTTTCGTGGACGATCGAGACACGCATCCCTCCAACGGAATCTGCCATGCGACTGAGGTTCCGGACTGGGAGACGTCAAGTATCGATTATGTCACCCCCCGTGGTGCATGTTTAGCAGTGTGTTGCTGTTTGGTCGGTCCCGTCAAGACTCCCGGTGCGAGATGCCGCATCCTGGATCACCGGTGCGTCCTCATCCTCGTGGCACTGTCGCCGCCACCGTGCGGTACTCCGCCGCACGGCCTCGGCGAGGTCTACCCGGTCAATCATTGGATGCCCAGCTCGTCGAGCAGGTCGAGGGGGTCCTCGTCCGGTTCATCGTCAGCATCGCCATCCTCTAGGTCGACCAGGTCGTCGTCTCCGGAGTGTCCTTCGGCGAGGAACTGGCTCCAGTAGTTCGCGTAAACGCCACCGGATTCGTTGACCCATTTCACCGCGGTGACCGGGTGCAGCCCCAGCAGTCGTCCCAGGGTGCTGGGCTGGACGGTGGCGGCGATCTGGAACAGGGCCATGTTGCGCATCGGCGTCGCGCGGATTCCGTGGGCCGCCAGGCGGATACCCATCCGGGACGCGGACAGGTGGGTGCCGGCGCCGTAGCCAGGAAACAGCCACCGGGTCTGGTCGGTGAAGGGAGTCCGCCTCCGGGGCCCGGAGGCGATCAGTTCTCTGAGGTGGTTGCCGAACGGTTCGGGGAGCTCCAGCCATTGCGAGCCGAGCTTGATCCTGACCGGGTCCGCATCGGTTTCGACCTGACTGCACTCGATGCGAACGATGCGCGACAGGTGCTGGCCGTAGAGTGCCACCAGGAGTCCGGCGACGCGGATGTCGGTTGGGTACCCCTCGTCGTGCAACAGCGTCCGTACCAGGTCGGCGCGGACTTCGTGGTCTTCGATCGCGGTCGGAGATTTGTGCGGCCGGCGCGGGACCGCACTACGCGGGAAGTCGACCAGACCTCGGCGGATCGCCCACAGCAGGAAGTCGCGGGCACCGTAGTGGGTACTCGATTCAGCAAGCCAGGTGTCCACGTCGGCCCGGGCGAGGTCGGCGATCCCGCCCTTGGGCCGCCACCAGGCGAGCAGGTCGGCGGCACCCCGGAGCTGCTTCTGCGCCCAGCTGAGGCTCCCGGTCGTCGCCTTGCCGGATCTGCACCTGCTCTGCAGTGACGGCAGTACCTGGTCTCGGTGGAACTGCAGCAGCAGCCACCGTTCGGAGGCGGGCTCGACGGTGGCAAGGACCTGGTGGGCCCAAGTCTCGTAGCGGTGCGACAATTCGTTGCGGGCTGGGAGGATGCCGCTGGCGACGAGGATCAGCCTGGCGTTCTCGATCGCTTGACGGCGGTCGGTCCGACCGTCCGTCCGGGTCGGCGTGACGATCGCGTCCAGGTCCTCGTGGACGAGGGGTTCCGGCCGCCGGAGCAGGTCCGCCAACACCGGGACTACCGGGCTGCGGGCCAGCCAGTGCATTGTGGATACCGGCCTGGTGCTGGCGGCCAGCCGCCGGGCGACGGCACGTCCCGGCTCGCCGGTTCCGCCGAAGAAGCGATCCGCTCGTCTGGCGAGTTCGCAGGAAGCACAACGCCCCTCAGCGTATAAAAGGTCTTCCATGCCGCAGGCCGCGCAGACTCCGCCAATGTCGATCCCCAGACAGTCGGCGCAGATGCCCGGGTCGAAGAAGACCCGGCGGGTCCGACCGCAGCGGCTGCACCCCTCACGGCGGCGCATGGCGACCATCCTGCAGTCCTGGCATCGTTGGCCGTCTGGCATGTAGACCACGGAGTTCTTCGTGCCGCACCCAGTGCAGACAGCGCCGGGCTCACCGATGCCGGCTGCCGCTTCGTCGCCTGCTGCGAGCCCATCCTCGTCGAGGAGTACCGGTAGCTCGACGCAGATGACGCACCACCCGGCTCTGCCGCGGGTCTTCAGGCGCGGAATCCACCGAACCTCGCCACAGCGGACGCAAGGTTCGAGCGGGCGCGTCGCACACCGCTGGCACAGCGGCCCGTCCTCAGTGCGGACCGCGACTCGGCGCCGCTGCTCGCAGCTTCGGCATTCGTCCTGGGGATAGGTGTAGCAGCAGTGTCCGATCACGCCGGCGTCGCCGCGGGCCGCGACGGTTCCGAGTCGACCGCACAGGCTGCACGGCTTCATGGCCTCAGGATGGGTGGCGCGGCAGTTGCCGCACCAGGCCCAGCCGTCTTCGTCACGCCATGCGACGCTCTTCTCACGCCGACAGGACCGGCATATTTCCCGGTGCCTTCGGAAGTAGCAGTTGAGGCAGACGAGGTCGTCGCCGTCTCGGTTCCGCAGCGCCGCGCGCGGCTGTCGGCATGACGGGCAGGTCGTGTGCTTGATGGCGGGCAGCTGCGTGGAGAGGCGGTTGCGGAATCGTTGGATCACGACGGTTCCCGCCCCCGGATCGGCCAGCGATCCTCCCGCCTGCAGCCAGCGCGCGATCTGCCTCAACGCGCGCGGGGGCGTCGCGGTCTCGGCGACGATAGTCCTGGCGCGCCCGGTCGGCACCCCGGCTTCCACGACCGCGGCCTCGATGACGGCGGTCGCCTGCTCATCGGCGCAGGGCAGGCACAGCCGAGCGGTTCGGCCCATGTGATGGCGCCCGGCGGGACAGGCCTTCAGGCTGGTTCGGTTCCGCGGCCCACGCGCGCTGCTCCCGTCGGCGTTCCGCTTCGCGCACGAGTGGCAGGTCGGCTCCGGTGAACCATACAGCTCCAGCACTCGCGCTCGCCCGCAATGCGAGCATCCCGGAACGCCGAGGATGATCCCGGCTGCATGCAGGGCTGTCGCGAGCTGGAACGGCACGATGCCGGACAGTGCCGTGTGCGGCCACCGCGCCGCCGAGGGTTCCGCAAGTCGGCCGACCAGCCGCGCCAGCCCGATCCGGCTGACCCCGGACCCGGCGATCGCGGCGGCGAGGTCCTGCGGGTCGGCCCCGGGCAGCCTGTCGCTCAGGATCGCGCTGAGGCGGGTGACCGATTCGGAGGTCACAGCAGTTCGCCGGCCCGTACGACTTTCGCGCTGCGCAGGCGTTGCCGAGCCGCTTGATCGGGCTCGTGTTCGGTGCCGGCCTGTCCGAGGTCGAGCCAGAGGTCCGACGGGGTGCAGTCGAAGATCCTGCACAGGGCGAACTGGACCTCGATGGTGAGCCGGGCCGGCGCCTGGGTCACCAGCTCGTGAACGCGGCTGTGCCCGATCTGGACGCCTTGGGCGGTCAGCATTTCGTGGACCTGCTTGGCGAAGCGGACCTGCGTGTTCGCCATCAGCACGGGGAGTTGCCAGCGCACCGCCTGCCCCCACGGCATGATCCGCACCAGCGGTCCGCGCTGTGCTCCGCCATCGTTCTTGAGAGCCGCCTGCGCCATGTCGCCTCCATCGTCACCGGGTCCGCGCCGTCAGGTCGGCGATCGCCGCCGCCATCTCACGGTTCATGTGATCCTCCCCGATGTGGGTGTAGTTCGAGGTCGTCGAGGCCAGCTTGTGTCCGGCCTGCCGCTGCCGCCACGCCGCGTCGCGCCCGGCCTCGGCAGTGTGCGTCAGGTAGCTGTGACGCAGGCAGTGCGGCGTCAGGTTCGCGTCCAGACCGCACGCGTCGCGCCGCTCGGCGAAGGCGGTCTGGTAGGTGCGGGTCGTGATCGGCTGTTGGCGGCCGGAGACGTCGCACCGTTCGGACGGCCACAGCCACGGCCCGTCGGGGAAGACCGGGCGGACGTCCTCCAGATAGACGCGCAGCGCCTCGACCGCCCACGCCAGGACCATCTGCACGCCACGCTGGCGATAGGTCCCGCCCTTGCTGCGCTTGCCCCACCGCACCCGCACCACCGCCAGCCGGCCGAGCTGCGGCGCCACCGGATGCGGCAGCAGATCGCAGGTCTGGAGCTTGACCAGCTCCCCGGGACGGACGCCGGTCGCATACTGGATCTTGAACATGGTGGCGTTCCGCCAGGCGATCGCCGCGCCCTTGTGATTGGCCTCGACGAGCTGCTCGACCCGGTCGTCGACGTGGTTGAAGAACAGCCGCAGCTCGTCGCGGCTCACCTCACGTCGCTCCGGACGATGGTCGTATTCCTCGAGGTGACGCGTGGTGTTCCACTCGTGGCAGACCTGCGTCGGCACCTGGCCGAACGCCGCCAGGCAACGCTCGATCCACGGGTACTGCGGGTTGACGGCGTACTCGCAGAACCGGCGAAGCGCGCCTTGCCGGCTGCGGAGCGTCGACAACGCGATCTCCCGGTCGCGCAGGTCCGCAGACCACTCGTCGACGTCCTGGGTCGTCCATTCCCAGGGCCAGGCATCCGACCACACGACGAAGCCGCGGATCATCTGCAGGGTCTTCCCGACCGACTGCCGATCGCGTCCGGCGGCGATGAGCATTGTGCCGTAGCCGCGCAGCATGTCGTCGAACAGCTCGGCCTGCCTGCCCTGCTGAGGGCTTCCCTGCACGAGACGAAGATGACGATCCGTCACGAATCCCCCTCCGGCTTAACCGGAGAGATACCGGTTAAACCGGAGGGTAGCATGTGAGAGCCCTGTATTGAAGAGGAGGAGGCCCGACCCGAAGGCCGGACCTCCTCCTAGACTCAGCAGGACTGCAACCTCAGCCGAAGCGTCGAGTTCCGGTTAGACCGGACGACGTCGGGGAGTCAGCTGCACCCACTCGTCGAACCGCAGCCCTCACACACGTAGCAGCTCCCCGAAGGACGCATCTTCGTCCCGCACGTCAGGCACAGCGGCGCGTCGGCGGCGTAGCCGAGCTTCGCCTCCAGCAGTTCCGTGGACGAACCCACCTGCTTGGGGGCCGGAGTCTGCAGCGGAGCCGACCTCTTCGCCGGCTCGGCCCGATGCTCTATCGGCGCGGACTGGGCGAGGGCCTCGTGGTCGAGTTCCTCGCTGTCGTCCGGGAGGTAGCTGCCGGTCTCCAGCTGGCGCTGGCGCTCGTCATTGGTGTAGATGCCGTACGCGGAGCGCGTATCGAAGTCCAGGTGATCCAGCGCCAGCCGGCGGAAGATGTAGTCGATGATCGACTGGGCCATCCGCACGTCCGGGTCGTCGGTCATACCGGCCGGTTCGAAGCGCATGTTCGTGAACTTCGAGACGTAGGTCTCCAGCGGAACGCCGTACTGCAGGCCCACCGAGATGGCGATAGAGAAAGCGTCCATCATGCCGGCAAGAGTCGAGCCTTGCTTCGACATCTTCAAGAACAGTTCGCCGAGATCGCCGTCCTCGTAAGAGTTGGCGATCATGTAGCCCTCGGCACCGCCGACCGAGAAGGAGCTGGTGGTGCCGGTGCGGCGCTTACCGAGACGCTTGCGGACCGGGTGGGCGACCGGGGCGGCAGCGGGAGCAGCCGGAGTAGCGGCAGCCTCGACGGTGGCGGCGGCAGCCTTCTCGGAATCCTTCTTAGTGTTCAGCGGCTGGCCGACCTTTGAACCCGCGACATAGACCGCGAGCGCCTTAAGGCCCATCTTCCAGCCCTGGAAGTAGATCTCTTCGACGTCCTCGACAGTGGCGTCGGCGGGCATATTCACGGTCTTTGAAATCGCGCCGCTCAAGTGGCCTTGGATGGCCGCCATCATCCGCACATGCCCCATGGGCGCGATCGACCGCTCGCCCATGGCGCAATCGAACACCGAGTAATGCTCCGGCTTCAGCCCAGGCGCGTCGACAACATGCCCATGCTCGCCGATGTACTCGACGATCGCCTCGATCTGCTCCTGCTGATACCCCAGCCGCTTCAGCGCCCGCGGCACCGTGTTGTTCACGATCTGCATCGACCCGCCGCCGACCAGCTTCTTGAACTTCACCAGCGCCAGGTCCGGCTCCACACCGGTGGTGTCGACGTCCATCATGAAGCCGATGGTCCCGGTCGGCGCCAGCAGCGACGCCTGCGCGTTCCGCCACCCGTTCCGCGCGCCGATCTCCAGGCCGCGCTTCCACTCCGCGCGCGACAGCTCCAGGATCTCCCGGTCGAAGTCCTCGAAGGACTGAACGGCGTCCGCCGCGTCCGAGTGCTTCTTCATCACAGCCGCGTGCGGCTTGGCATTGCGCGCGAAGCCGTTGTACGGCCCCACCACCCCGGCCAGCTCCGCCGACCGCCGGTACGCCACGCCCGTCATCAGCGACGTGATCGCCGCGGCGATGGCGCGGCCGCCGTCAGAGTCGTACGCGTGGCCGGTGGCCATCAGCAGGGCGCCGAGGTTGGCGTAGCCGATGCCCAGCTGGCGGTAGTCACGGGTGGTCTGGGTGATCTCCGGCGTCGGGAAGTCGGCGAAGCAGATGGAGATGTCCATCGCGGTGATGACCAGCTCGACCAGCTTGACGAAGGTGTCCGCGTCGAACGTGTCGTCCTCGCGCAGGAACTTCATCAGGTTCAGCGAGGCCAGGTTGCAGGAGGAGTTGTCCAGCGACAGGTACTCCGAGCAGGGGTTGGACGCGGTGATGCGGCCGGTCTCGGGGTTGGTGTGCCAGGCGTTGATGGTGTCGTCGTACTGCAGGCCGGGGTCGGCGCACTCCCACGCCGCCTTCGCCATGTCGTGGAAGAGCTTCTTGGCGTCGATGGTCTCGATGACCTCGCCGGTGGTGCGGGCGCGCAGGCCGAAGCGCTCGCCGTTCTCCACGGCGTGCATGAACTCGTCGGTGACGCGGACCGAGTTGTTCGCGTTCTGGTACTGGACGCTGGTGATGTCCTTGCCGCCGAGGTCCATGTCGAAGCCGGCGTCGCGCAGCGCGCGGATCTTGTCCTCCTCGCGCGCCTTGGTCTGGACGAACTCCTCGATGTCCGGGTGGTCCACGTCCAGGACGACCATCTTCGCCGCGCGGCGGGTGGCGCCGCCGGACTTGATGGTGCCGGCCGAGGCGTCGGCGCCGCGCATGAACGACACCGGGCCGCTGGCGTTGCCGCCGGAGGACAGCAGCTCCTTGGAGGAGCGGATGCGGGACAGGTTCAGGCCGGCGCCGGAGCCGCCCTTGAAGATCAGGCCCTCCTCGCGGTACCAGTTCAGGATCGAGTCCATCGAGTCGTCCACTGAAAGGATGAAACACGCCGACACCTGCTGAGGCGACTTCGTCCCGACGTTGAACCACACAGGAGAGTTGAAGCTGAACATCTGGTGCAGCAGCGCGTAGGCGAGCTCGTGCTCGAAGATCTCCGCGTCCTCGGCGGTGGCGAAGTAGCCGTGGTCCTCGCCGCCCTTGCGGTACGTCTTCACGATCCGGTCGATCAGCTGCTTGAGCGACCACTCCCGGACCGGGGTGCCGACGGCGCCGCGGAAGTACTTGGTGGTGACGATGTTCGCGGCGTTCACGGACCAGAACGCGGGGAACTCCACACCCTTCTGCTCGAAGTTGATCGAGCCGTCCCGCCAGTTGGTCATGACGACGTCGCGGCGCTCCCACACGACCTCGTCGTACGGGTGCACGCCGGGCGTGGTGTGGATCCGCTCGATCTTCATGCCCTTGCCGCCCTTGGCGGGAGTCTGCGCGGGCACGACCTGCCCGGGCTTCAGGGGAGCCTTCCCGTTGCTACTGCGGGCTGACGCCGCTCCGCGCGGTCCGCTAGCCGTCTCCGTCATCGTTCTTCCCTCTCCCGTCCTGGGAAACCGTTCCGACATCCCGCGGGCGGCCTGCCGCCTACGGGACTGATCAACTTCCGAATCGCCGGGCCGCAAGCAGCGGCCCCGCGAAGGTCCTTTTGTCGCCGGCCGTCAAGCCCGCTCGTGCTCGGTTCTGAGCATCAGGATCTCCGCCTCGAAGTCCTCCAGGGACTCGAACGCCCGGTACACCGACGCGAAGCGCAGGTAGGCGACCTCGTCGAGCTCCCGGAGCGGGCCGAGTATCGCCAGCCCCACCTCGTGCGTGGGGATCTCGGCCGAGCCCTGGGCCCGCAGCGCGTCCTCGACCCGTTGGGCCAGGATGGCCAGCTGGCCCTCGCTCACCGGCCGGCCCTGGCAGGCCTTGCGCACCCCGCCGACCACCTTGTCCCGGCTGAACGGCTCGGTCGCGCCGGAGCGCTTCACGACGACCAGCTGGGCGCTCTCCACCGTCGTGAACCGCCGTCCGCACGCCGGGCACTGCCGCCGGCGGCGGATCGCGGTGCCGTCCTCGGAGCTGCGGGAGTCCACGACCCGGCTGTCGTCGTGCTTGCAGAAGGGACAGTGCATCGGTTTCCTGGTCCTCCTTAGCAGCGCTTGATCAGCAGCGTGGGCGTTGCTCGCGACGGGATGGCGTCACCCTCCGCTGTGGTCTACTAACCACAACCGGTGGAGTATGAGCGCTATTCCAATCACAAGATGTAGGGGTACGGTAGGGCAGCCGCCACACCGCTCGCAACCCGCGACGGCGTGTCGCGTAAGGGGTGGACGGGGTTCGTGGGACTACCGTTCGCGATCGCCCCAGCTACAGGGGCAAACCCGAGGGGCCTCACACGCCCCAAGTTTTTCAGCCGGTTCCACCCGACCGGACCAATCGCCGGGCGGCCGTGATCGATGAGGATCCCACATCTCATCCGAACGAACTATGGAACGAGCCGTTACCTTCGCGCCGGTGCCGCGTTAGACATTCCGTACGCCCCGCCCGCGGGCCGTGGTCGAACAGCCGTTCGCCATTCTGTGGGTGGGAGCCGCTACCGTTGATCTCGTAGCCGACAAGTCGATCCAGCACAGACACCGCCCAGCTCAAATGGCGAAGGAGCCGCAAGCCATGGCCGTCCGGACCAATCCGACCGTCGTCACCCCACAGGCCCCGCACGACGGACACGTCCCGTCCCCGCGCCTGACCGAACGCCAGACCGCGGTCCTGAACGTCATCCGGGACTCGGTCCGCCGTCGGGGCTACCCGCCGTCGATGCGCGAGATCGGCGAGGCCGTCGGCCTGCAGTCCACCTCCAGCGTCCGGCACCAGCTGGTCACCCTGGAGAGCAAGGGCTTCCTGCACCGCGACGCCAACCGCCCGCGCGCCTACATCGTCCGCGGCGCCGACGGCGAGGCCCGCGGCGGCGCCCAGACCCCGGAGCCGGCCTACGTGCCGCTGGTCGGCCGGATCGCCGCCGGCGGCCCGATCCTGGCAGAGGAGCGGGTCGAGGAGATGATCCCGATCCCCAAGCAGATGGTCGGCGAGGGTGAGTTCTTCGCCCTGAAGGTGGTCGGCGACTCCATGATCGAGGCCGCGATCTGCGACGGCGACGTGGTCGTGATCCGCCAGCAGAAGCAGGCCGAGAACGGCGAGTTCGTGGCCGCGATGATCGACGGCGAGGCCACCGTCAAGGAGCTGAAGAAGGAGGCCAACGCCGTCTGGCTGCTGCCCCGCAACAGCGCCTACGAGCCCATTCCCGGCAACGACGCGGTGATCCTCGGCCGCGTGGTGACCGTCCTGCGCCGGCTCTAGGGGGAGCACGACGACGGCGCCGCCGCGCGCGCTGGATCAGGCACCAGCGGCGGCGCCGTAGCACCAGCCCCTCGATACCGTCAGCTTCTCAGTACCATCAGTCCTGCGCAGCCGCCTTCGCCATCGCGTCAATGGCCCGCAGCGACTTGAGCACCCGATCGGTGTCGTCGGTCTGCCAGAACGCCGGCATCGACGCCCGCAGGAAGCTGCCATAGCGCGCCGTGGCCAGTCGCGAGTCGAGCACCGCGACCACGCCCTTGTCGTCGATCGCCCGGATCAGACGCCCGGCGCCCTGCGCCAACAGCAGCGCCGCGTGCGAAGCGGAGACGGCCATGAACCCGTTGCCGCCGCTACGGCCCACCGCCTCGGTCCGCGCCGCCGACACCGGATCGTCCGGCCGCGGGAACGGGATGCGGTCGATCACCACCAGTTGCAGCGACGGCCCGGGCACGTTCACGCCCTGCCAGAGCGACAACGTGCCGAACAGACACGTCTCGGGGTCCTCGGCGAACCGCCGGAGCAGCTCGGCCAGCGAGTCCTCGCCCTGGCACAGGATCGGCAGATCGATCTTCTCCCGCAGCGTCGAGGCCGCCGTCTGCGCGGCCCGCATCGAGGAGAACAGGCCCAGGGTCCGGCCGCCGGCACTGTCCATCAGATCGGCGAGCAGATCCAGCTGATCCTCCCGGATGCCGTCCCGCCCCGGCGGGTCCAGGTGCCGCGCGACGTAGAGGATGCCCTGCTTCGGGTAGTCGAACGGCGAGCCGACGTCCAGGGCCCGCCAGTGCTGCGGCAGGTTCTGGACCATGTCCAGGAACTCCTCGCCGTCGCTGTCGCCGTCGCGCAGCAGCTTCACCGCGGCGTCATAGAGCTCCTCGGGCTTCTCCGGGACGAAGTCCAGCTCGATCCGCTCGCTCGCGTCGAGCCCGACACTGGCCGCCACGCCGGTGAAGTCGCCGCCGAGCTTCAGCGTGGCCGAGGTCAGCACCACCGGGTTGCGGGCGAACATCTTGGACCGCAGCAGGTGCTCGATCCCCAGCGGGGCGATCTTCAGCGTGGAGCTTTTGACGCCCTTGAACTCGCTGCGCTCCAGCCAGACGACATCCTGATCGGAGCCTTCCAGGATCCGCTCGGCGACCTGGTGCACCCCCTCGCAGGCGGCCCGCGCCTGCTTGCGCGCGCCGTCCATATCAAGGTCGCCGCCCTTGTTCCTCGCCAGATCGGTCAACGCCGCCCGGCTGGCGTCGCGCAGCGCGACCAGTGCCATGCCGAGTTCCTCCGGCAGGCCGCGCTGGAAGCGGCCTTCGGGCGTGTTCTCCAGCGCCTCCGTGAAGTCCAACGTGGCCACCGCGAGGTTCGCCGCCGCGGCCTCCTTGATGAACTTGTCCGCGCGGTGGTGCGCGCGCTCGACGGCGGTCTTGGTCAGCTCGCCGGTGGCCGCCGAGGTGACCCGGTTGACCAGCTCGTGGGCCTCGTCGACGATCACCGCGTCGTGCTCGGGCAGGACCTGGACGTCGGAGTCCATGGCCGCGATGGCCAGCAGCGCGTGGTTGGTGACGACCACGTCGGCCGACCGCGCCAGCTCCTTGGCCTGCTCGGCGAAGCAGTCCTCGAAGTACTGGCACTTCGAGCCCAGGCACTCCCGGGCCGAGACCGACACCTGGGCCCAGGCCCGGTCGGACACCCCCGGCGACAGATCGTCGCGGTCGCCGGTCTCGGTCTCCTCGACCCACTCCCGCACCCGCAGCACCTCGGCGCCGAGCCTGCCGACCGCGAGCGGGTCGAAGAGCACGTCCTGCCCCTCGTCCTCGGCGTTTCCGCCTTCGACCTTGTTCAGACAGACGTAGTTGTTACGCCCTTTGAGCAGGGCGAACACCGGCTCGCGCTTGATCAGCGGGGTTATGGCGGTGGCCAGCCGGGGCAGGTCGTGCGCGACCAGCTGCCGCTGCAACGCCAGGGTGGCGGTCGCGACGATCACCCGCTTGTGGTGCGCCAGCGCCGGCACCAGGTACGCCAGCGACTTGCCGGTCCCGGTGCCGGCCTGCACGAGCAGGTGGATCCGGTCGTCGAGCGCGGCGGCCACCGCCTTGGCCATCGCGATCTGCCCGGGACGCGTCTGTCCCCCCAACGCCTCCACCGCGGCGTCGAGCAGGGGGGTCAGGTCATCAGCTGGGATGTCGGGGTCGGCCCCGCCAGAGTTCGGCATGGTCGGACCAGCGTACCGAGCGGGGCCGACAGCCCTCACCGTCTCATGACAGATTCAGCGGGTTGAGCACCGTCCCGTTCGCCTCGACGTGCGGCCGCTCGGCACGGTCCCGGTAGCCGTCGAGCAGCAGCCGGTTGCGGTTCAGACACAGCCGGTCGATGCGCCGGGCGAACAGGTCGAAAGCCTCGAAACGGTCCGCGAGCTGGGGGAACGTGGCCTGGTAGTCCAGGATCCGGTCGGCCACCAGGCCCCAGAACAGCTCGCGGTCGACGTTCAGGTGCTGCTCGGCGATCCGGGACAAATAGCGGAAGTGCCCCACGAACAGTCCCGAATGGATGAACTGGCACAGGTAGTCCGGCATCTCCCGCAGCAGGACCGCCGCGACGTCCTCGGGAATGTCGGCCAGCTCCGGCAGGTCCTTCGCGGAGATGTTGACGTCGTCGACGAAGTCCTTGACCGCCAGCCGGGTCGGCCACTCGCGCTCGTCGCTGACGAGAACCACGTTCTCGCCGTGCGGGGAGAACACGATGCCGTACTTGTAAAGGAAGTGCAGCAACGGCGGCAGGATCGCGGCGAACAGCTTGTCCAGCCAGTCCGCGCCGTCCAGCCCGGACCGCTCCACCAGCTCCAGCACTAACGGCCGGCCTTCGCCGTCCACGTGCAGCAGCGAGGCCATCGTCCGGGCCCGCTCCCCCGCCTCCAGCCGGGGCGGCAGCGGCTGCCGCCAGATCGCGCCCAGCAGCTCGCGGTACTGATACGGCACGTCGGGCATGCGGTCCAGCACCGGATGCCGCACCGAGACCGAGGCGACCTCGCCCAAAAGGATGACCCGACATTCCTGGGACAGGTAAGGATCCGCGTCCGCGATGTCCAGCAGCCAGGCGGTGACCGCCGGCGCGGCCACGGTCCGCTCCGTCGGCAGCCCCCGCCACACCATCGTGTTCAGCACCGACAGCGGCAGCTTCACCTGGTGCCGCTCGGGATTCGAGATGTTGGCGAACGTGCGAATGGACTGCTGCGGCAGGTATTCGTCGTCGGCATACCCGAGCGGGACGATGAGGCCGGCGGCGACTTCGGCACCGTAAAGCGGCTGGATCATCTCGTCCCACTGCCACGGATGCACCGGCAGCCACCAATACCTGGCCGGGTTGAACCCGTTGCGCACCAGCTCGCTGCCGAAGCGGATCCGGGTGTTCGAGTCCAGTTCCGTCGTGTAGAGACGCTGTGAAGTCAGATTGCGGACCGCCCTGAAATCCGCCAGCTCCTGATCCACCGCGATCCACGGCAACCGCACATGATGCCGTGCCTCGGGCGCGTAGCGCAGCGCGTCCGAAGCCGAGAACCCGAACCGGCCCTTGTTGAACACGATCCACGGATGCCCGGTCATATGCCCTTCGAGCTCCGCGTAGGACAGATCCGCGAGCTCGCGGGCCGACAGCGCACCGCGGGCCAGGCACACGTCGGCCGCGAGCGTCGCGGCCAGTTCCCGGATGAGGTGCCCGGCCGTCTCCCCCGGCAGCCCCAGCCGCCCCTGCGCGTCGCGCACGAACAACAGCGGATCGTGCGGCGCTCTCTCCGTGCCGAGCTCCGAGCGCCGCAGCGACTCCGCGTCGACGAACCAGGACCCGTAGTCGCCGCGCTCGGCCCGGAACCGGTAGCAGACGCCGTGGTCCAGGTCGAGACGGTAGGCGTCCGGTCCCTCGGCCTCGGGATCGGGCTCGGGGATGAGCAGTCCCTCGTAGCAGAACTCGCCGACGCACTTCGCCAGCAGCGCACGCGCCACCTTGCGCCAGGTCTCGGAGGCCGCGCCGGTCTCGGCGCGCAGGGTGCGGGACATGGGGGAGACGGGGGACATGGTCAGGACACCTCGATTCGGATTCCGGGATCGCGCTCCGCCGCCACCGCCGGGTCGAAGGCGGTGTGTGCGGCGCGGCGGGGCAGGTCGTAGAGGGTGCGGCCGGTGACGGCGTTCAGGATCACCGCGGCCCGGTGCGCCCCGAGCCCCAGGTCCGGGGCGCCGACGCCGTGCGTGCGCTGCTCAGCGTTCTGGACATACAGGCCGGGAGCGACGCGGTACTGCTCGTCGGCGTCGCCGAGCGCAAGGGCGAGATCGGCGTCCAGGAAGGTGGGGCAGCGCTCGCGGTATCCGGTGGCGAAGACCACCGCGTCCGTCACGACGCTGAATTCGCGTTTCTGGCGCTCGTGCAGGCAGGTGAGCTCGATCCGGCGGCCGTTGCCACCGGGATTCCCGCCGGTGACGGCCACGCCGGGGATCAGCGTCACGCCGGGATCGCCGGCCGGCCCGAGTGTCCCGCCATACAGGCTGTCGAAGGAGCGCATGTGCAGCTCGGCATGGAGTTCGGCGATGGTCTCGAAGCTGATGGCCTTGTGGAGCCGGCCCTGGGTGCGTAACAGGTCGGCACGGACATCCTCACGCAGTCCGTGGAAGTACCGCGTGTACTCGGGCGTGAAGTGCTCCAGGCCGAGCTTCGAATACTCCATCGGCTCGAACGCCGTGCTGCGGGTCAGCCACCGCACCCGCTGCCCGGGCGCTCCGTCGCGCACCAGGTCCAGGACGATCTCCGCACCGGACTGGCCCGAGCCGATCACCGTGACGTCGTCCAGGGTCCGCAGCCGTTCACGCTGCGCCAGGTAGTCGGCGCTGTGCAGGGCGAGCTCCGGCACGTCGAACGGCAACACCGGCTCGGTGCCGATGCCGAGGACGACGTTCGCGGCGTGTACGGTCACCGGTCCGCTCGGTGCCGTGTATTCGACGTCGAATCCGCCGTCCTCCCCGAGCGACCGCCGGACCCGCGTCACCGTCGTCCCGAACCGGCAATACGGCAGCTGCGATGCGACCCACTGGCAGTAGGCCTCGTACTCACGCCGTTGCAGGAACAAGTTCTCTGCGAAGTAGAAGCTGTAGAGCCGGTCCGTCTCGCGCAGCCAGTTCAGCACCGAGAACCGGCTCGTGGGATCGGTCAGCGACACCAGGTCGGCCAGGAACGGCACCTGCAGCGTGGCACCGTCGAGCATCATCCCGCGATGCCAGGCGAACTCCGGCTGCCGCTCCAGGAACAGCGGCTCCAGGCTGTGGTTCTCCCGCAGCGGTTCGGCGAGCGCCGCGAGCGACAAGTTGAACGGCCCGATCCCGACACCGACGAGATCGAAGTGGTCGACGGGCATTCAGCCGGCCCTCCTGGTCTCGGGGATCAGCGTCCGGTCGTAGACCATGAGCATCGCCTGCTTGTCCGGCAGCTCCAGAACTCCGCGCGGTTCGAATCCCGCGTTCGCGAACGACTGGATGGATCGCTGGTTGCGCAGGTCCGGCTCGGCGACCACACGGCCGGAGGCGGTGCGGGACAGGGCCCAGTCCGCAACGGCGCGGATCAGCGTGGAGCCGATGCCGCGGCCGCGGTAGGCGCCGGGACCGATCAGCAGGTGGATGCCGACGTCGCCGGGGCGGGCCGAATAGTGGTCCGCCAGCACGTCGTGGTCGGCCCGGTAGATCTCCCAGTAGCTCATCGGCTCGCCGTCCAGCCGGCCCAGGTACGGCTCGCTGTGGACCGAGGACAGCACCGCCGCGATGTGCCGGTCCAGCACCTCGCGCGGTCCGGCCAGGTCCCAGAACGCGGCCACCTCCGGGTCGTTCATCCAGGCGTGCAGCACGGCCAGGTCCTTCAACGGCCGCAGCTGGTCCAGCTCGAACCGGCCGAACGGCGTCGGCAGCAGCCAGCCGCCGCGGGTCTGAAGCGTGGTCATCTCAAGGCACCGCCAACGGGTTCGGGATCTGGACGTACACGCTCTGTGTCTCCAGCGGGCCGACCAGCTCGTCGAGCCCGGCCACCCGGGTCAGCAGGTTCGCCTTGCACGGCAGCGTCGGGCGGTCCAGCAGGGCTTCGGTGACGCGGTGCGCGCGGCCGGCGGCCTGCCGGCCGGCCGCGAAGCGGGCCAGCACCTCGCGGGCCCGGCGCAGCAGCTGCCGCTCCTCGACCAGGGCGGTGGCGCCCAGCGCGCCGATCATCCCGATCAGGTTGTTGACGCCGACGTAGTAGGTCAGCCGCTCGTCCACCAAGGCGTCGGCGGCCACCGAGTCGCTGTCCTCACCGGGACGCGGCGCGAAGTCGGCCAGGTGCGGCACCGCGGACTCGCGGAAGTAGTAGCCCTGGTTGTCGCGGTAGCGGCCGCCCTCGGGCAGTCCGTTCGGGTCCAGCACGACCAGGGTGTTCTGGTGGTGCGCCTCCAGCATGATGCCGTGGGCCGAGTCCAGCCACAGGATCGGCAGGATCACGGCTTCCATGTAGCGGGTGAACCAGTCCAGCACGGCCTCGGCCGGGCGGGACCCGGTCCGCTCCGCCGATCCCACGATGATGTCCGCGAGCAGGTTCTCGCGCAGGTGGCCGTTGCGGGACGGGCCGTAGCCCAGGTCGGTGAAGGCCGCGACGCAATACACGCGGTCCATGGGGCCGAACGGGTTCTCGCGCAGGATCACGTCCAGTCCCGGGGCTCCGGTGCCGGCCGCGATCCACGCCGGATCGCCGACGATGCCGAAGCCGGGGTGCGCCGCGGCGATCGACTTGGCCAGCCCCGCGTCCAGCATCCGCCGTACTTCGACGCCGCGCAGCAGTTCCTTGTAGAGGTTCTCGCGCTTGGAGTTGGTGATGTGCATGGCCAGCGGGAGCTTGAGCATGTAGCGCGCGTCGGGGCGGTAGACGGTGCGCAGGGAGCTGGTGGCGTGCCAGGGTTTTCCGTGCGGGCCGAGGTTGGCGAGCAGGCCCTGCTCCATCAGGGTCCGGATCTCCGGGCGCTGGCGCAGTTGCTGTGACTGCCACGGATGTGCCGGGATCAGGATGCTGTTCGGTGTGGCGCCGCGTGGCAGCTCTCCGCCGAGCAGCTTGGCGATCAGGGCCGGGGCCGGGTCGGCGTCGGCGGAGTCGTGGGCGGCGATGGTCGGTGCCACCGACCACCAGTGCAGCTGGAAGGAGCCGTCCAGCTCCGGCGAATACGTGCGCGCTTCCTCGTCGGTCCAGCCCTGTCGGGCCTTCGGCGCCGGGTGGAACGGGTGGCCGGCGACCAGTGCCTTCTCCGCCCAGAGGAACCTGGTCTCGCCCTGGGATGTCCCGTGCGAGAGGTGCGTGGCGATGCGCCGGCTGGAATCGACGACCCGGCTCACCAGGTCGGCGACGGCCGGCACGCCGCCACCGGCTTCGCGCGCGATCAGCGTCGCCAGGGTCGCGGCGTCCAGCGGCGGCGGTGCGGCCGGCGGCAGCCACGATTCGGCGGTCCAGGCGCTGTCCGGCTCGATCTCATCGCCGGCCGGCCGCCCGAAACCCTTGTTCTTCGGTGCTCCCGACCTGCGGTTGGCATGCGGTAGCGCCAGCGGGTAGATCGGGCCGAAGCGGTGCCAGCCGACCGCGGACCAGGCGTCGATGTCCACTTCGACGGTGACGCCGGTGGCCGGGAACGCCAGCCGCATCGGGCCGCCGGTCGGCACGGGGATCCGGGCCTCGCGGACCCAGCAGCGGAGAAGGACTTCAGCTGACAGCTCGTCAGCGGCGAAAGTGTTCATGACGGACCGCTCCTCGCGGACGCGACGCCGCCGGCCGCGCAGATCGCCGCGATGAGGGCGTCGATCTGGGGCTCGGTGGTGTGGGGGTTCAGAAGGGTGAGTTTGAGGCGGACGGTGCCGGGAGCCGTTCCCGGCCGATCGCGCGCCAGCGAGGTGCGTCCGAGGACGGCTCGGCCGGTTTCCAGCAGGTGGCGCCGTAAGGCTCCGTTGACATGGTCGGCGTCGCGGGAGTCCGGTGGGAGGTAGCGGAACAGGACTGTGGTCAGCTGCGGCTCGGCGGTCAGTTCCAGCTCCGGCTGATTATCGACTTTGTTGGCCGCATACCAAGTCAATTCCTTGCATCGGTCCAGCAGCCGCTGGAAGCCCGTACGGCCCAGCGCTTGGAACGCCGCGGCGATCTTCACCGCATCGGCGCGTCGGGTGGTGCGCAGGGAGCGGCCGAGCAGGCTCGGGTAGCCGGCCAGTTCGTCGTCCGCCGAGTTCAGGTACGCGACGCGCTTGTCCAGCGTGCGCAGCGCGGCGGCTCGTTTGACGAGGAAGACGCCTGCCGGCACCGGCTGCCAGCCGAGCTTGTGCAGGTCCAGGGTGATCGAGTCGGCGGCGGCCAGGTCGCGGAGGCGCTCGTCGGGCGTGGTGCCGAGGAGTAGAGCGCCTCCGTACGCGGCGTCGACGTGGAACCAGGCTCCGTGCTGCTTTGCCCGCTGGGCGATCGGCGCCAGGGGGTCGATCGCGCCGAAGTCTGTGGTCCCGGCGGTGCCGACGACCGCCATGGCGATCTCGTCGCGATCGGCGAGCGCGTCCAGGGCTTGCGCGAGTGCATCGGGCCGCATCCGCCCTTCGGCGTCAGACGCGACGGGGATCACGCAGCGCTCGCCGAGGCCGAGGAACGCGGCGTTGCGCGCGATCGAGAAGTGCGCCTGATCGGAGGCCAGGACGCGCAGCCGCCCGACCGCCATCGCCGGGATGCCGTCCAACTCGGGATCGGCGTCGAAGCGGCGGCGCAGGATCTCGTCGCGGGCGAGCAGCAAGGCCATGAGATTGGATTCGGTGCCGCCGGAGGTGAGGACCCCGGTGGCGGCGTCGGTGTAGCCGACGGAGCGGGTCAGCGTCCGGACGACGTGCCCTTCGATCTCCCCGGCGACCGGCGACTGGTCCCAGGAGTCGAGCGACTGGTTGAGCGCGGCGACGGCGGTTTCGGCCGCGACGCTGACCGCGAGCGTGGGGCAGTGCAGGTGCGCGGCGCAGTGCGGATGCGCGGGATCGGCGGCGCCCCAGGCCAGGAGGCGGCCGAGGGTGGCGAGGATCTCGAAGGGGTCGGCGCCGCGGTCGGGGAGCGTGCCGAAGGTGGTGGCGGCGACGGCTTCGCGGACCGCGGGCGGGCCGCCGGATGGGAGGGGGCCGGGCCAGTCAGCCCGGCCGCGGTCGAGGGCGTCGAGGAGGGTGGACAGAAGGAGGGTTAGGGGGCCGGTGCCGGTGGGGCCGGTGGATAGGGCGGTGGCGAGGGAGTGCTCGGATGGGGCGGTCGGCAGGTCGGATGCGGCGCTCGGCGATTCGGGCGTGGCGGCGGCGCGGTTGGCGGCGATCGACAGGACCGGGCCGGTGACGAGACCGGCCGCGAGGTCACCGCCCTGGGCCGGGTCGGGGTTCGGGTCGAGCACACTCAGCGATCCGGCGCGTAGAACCCCGCGCACGACATCGGCTTCGATGCCGCTGACAGCCGGGTCGCTGAGCGGGCCGCCGGTGTCTGTCGCCGATGTGAGCGCGCCGACCGGTTCGGCTCGCAGGACGCCGCGAAGGACGTCCGCCTCGACATCGTGAGCCGTGAAGGTGGCGACTGCGACGAGCCCGGGGTGATCTGGCTGAGCATCCGTGATCGCAGACCCCGAACCGGCGACGGACAGCGAGTCGGTGGAAGGCGGCCTCTCGGTCGGCGTCGCATCATCAAGCTCAGACACGCGCCACCTCCCGCACCGCATCCCGATCTTCCGCCACGACATCCAGCGCGCGCCCTAACACCGCGAGCAGGTGTTCGGCCTCGTCGTCACCCAACGTCAGCGGCGGCAGCAGCCGCAGCACCGCGTCGTGGCGCCCGCCGAGTTCGGCGATCACGCCGCGCGACAGCAGCTCCGCGCGCAAGCGCCGGGCCGCCGCGGGCGCCGCCGGCAGTGCGCCGGATGCATCCGGTTCGGCGTGAGCGTCCACGATCTCCATGCCGATCATCAGTCCGCGACCGCGTACCTGCCCCAGAAGGGCATGGTGGGCCTGATATCTTGTCAGACGTCCAATAAGCAGATCTCCAAGGTCCGAGGCCCGCCGCACCAGCCCCTCGGCCACGATGTGCCGAATCGTCGCGGCCCCAGCGGCCATCGCGAGCTGGTTGCCGCGGAAGGTGCCGGTGTGAGCCCCTTCGGCCCAGCGGTCCAACGACGCCCGGTACACCACCACCGCCAGCGGCAGCCCGCCGCCGACCGCCTTGGACAGCACCATGACGTCCGGGACGACTCCCGCGTGGTCCACGCCGAACAGCGCACCGGTGCGCCCGAAGCCGGTCTGGACCTCATCGGCGATCAGCGGGACGCCGTGCTCGCTCGTCAGCGACCGCAACGACCGCAGCCAGCCGTCCGGAGCCGGGACCACCCCGCCTTCGCCTTGCACCGGTTCGACCACCACGGCCGCCGGGAGCGAGGCGCCCGACTGCGGATCTTCGATCAAGGTACGGACATAAGCGGCTGACGCCGCCTCCCCCACCGCACCGCCCAAACCGAACGGGCAGCGATAAGGATGCGGAAACGGCAACCGCGTCAGAAACGGATCCCCGGCGACCGCCGGCTCCCGCACCGCATTAGCGCCGGTCAGCGCCAGCGCGCCGGCCGTCATCCCGTGATAGGCACCGGTGAAAGCGAACAAGCCGCGACGGCCGGTGGCGGCGCGCGCCAGCTTCACCGCGGCCTCGACCGCGTCAGCACCGGTGGGACCGGCGAAGTGGATACGGCAGTCGGCGGCCAACTCCGGAGGCAGCACCTCCAGCAGAGCCGAGGTGAAATCGTCCTTGACCGGCGTGGCCAAGTCCAGCACATGCAGCGGGGCCCCGCTGTCCAGCACCGCACGGATCGCCGACAGCACCACCGGATGGTTGTGACCCAGCGCGAGCGTGCCGGCGCCCGACAGACAGTCCAGGTAATCGCGCCCGTCCGCGCCAGTGATCCACGCACCCTGAGCCCGCACCGGCACGATCGGCAGATGCCGCGCATAAGTCCGGGCCGCCGACTCGCGCGCCGCCTGCCGGGCCAGGATCGGCCGGGAGACAGAGGCCGCGCCGCCCGGCAGGCCGTCGACGACTGTCGCGGCGAGCGCGAGCTCTGGCGCTGGCGCTGGTGCTCGCGCCGGGTAACGGTCGGCGGGCGGGGCGGGCGAGGGCATAGCGGTTCTCCATCCGTGGTGAGAGATCAGGTAAGGCTTACCTAACTCCCGTGACGGAAGTCAACCTGAATCACTACCGACGGTGATTCTTCCCCGCGTGATCAGGCTCGTGGACCACCGACACGCAGCCACGCGCCACCCGTTCACCCGCATGCGCGCTACGTCAGCAGCAAGCGCTCCAGCCGCCGCGCCGCGACCAGCGCCGCGACCAGCCCCATCACGACCAGATACAGCACATCCCACAGCAGCCCGACGTGCACCCGTCCGAGTGTCAATGCCCGCAACAGGTCGATCCCGTGATACAGCGGCAGTGCCTCGATCAGCACCCTGACCTCGTGGCTATACACCGACAGCGGGTAGAACGCGCCGGAGAACAGGAACATCGGCATCAGCGCCAGCGTCACCATGTCGAAGTCCTGCCAGGACCGCATGAACGTGGTGCAGGCCATCCCGACCGCGCCGAACGCGAACCCGATCAGCACCGTCACCGGCAGCGCCAGCAGCGCCCACCAGGAGTGCACCAGGCCCATCGCGACCATGATGATCAGGAAGGCCGCGGAGTACAGCACGCCCCGCAGCTGCGCCCAGGTGATCTCCCCGACCGCGATGTCGCCGACCCGCAGCGGCGTGGCCAGCATCGCGTCGTAGGTCTTGGCGTACTTCATCTTGAAGAACACGTTGAACGTCGAGTCGAAGACCGCGCCGTTCATCGCCGAGACCGCCAGCAGCCCCGGCGCCACGAAGTGGGCGTACGGGACGCCGTCCACCGCGCCGGTCAGCTTGCCCAGCCCCAGGCCGATCGACAGCAGGTAGAACAAGGGCTCGAAGAACCCCGAGGCCAGCATCAGCCACAGCCGCCGGTACACCACCAGGTTCCGCTCGATCAGCACCGGCGCCCTGGCGCCGCCCAGCGGCCCGAAGGCGCGCCGGCCCAGCAGCAGCCGGGTCAGCGGCAGCTCGGTCGTCGTCATCGGCTGATTTCCTCCTTCATCGGGCCCAAGGGCCTACGGCGTCAGCCGGCGGCGGAACGTCCGGCCGCCGTACCAGACCCCGACGGCGACCAGCGCGGACAGGTAGGCGGCGTGCAGCAGCACCGAGCCGGCCGTGGCGGTCCCCAGCGCCAGGCCCCGGCACAGGTCGTCGCCGTGCCACAACGGAGTGGCGTAGGCGAAGGGCTGGACCACCGCAGGAAGCTGCGACACCGGGAAGAACGTCCCGGAGAACAGGAACAGCGGGATCATCACGAAGCGGAACACCAGCGAGAACCCGGTGTCGCGCTCCTGGCTGACCGCCCACGCCACACACGGCGCGGCGAACGCCAGCCCGGTCAGCACCGCGGCCGGCAACGCCAGCAACGGCCCGATGCCGCCGGGCCCCTCAGCGTGCACGGCCCCGAACAGCGCCATCGTCCCGAGGAACACCGCGGAGTTCATCAGGATCCGCAGACCGACGAACCACACCTGCCCCAGGTAGACGTCGAACGGGCTCAGCGGCGAGGCGACCGCGGCATAGTAGGTCCGCACCCATTTCACCGAGCCCAGCACCGGGTACGTCGACTCCCCGATCGCGGTCTGCATCGCCGTGTTCGCCAGCAGCGCCGGGGCCAGATACACCAGGTACTTCACCGGCCGGCCGTCGATGGTCCCGAAGGTGTGCGCGCCGGGCCCGGCGTCGACGATCTTGCCCAGCGACACGCCGAGCGCGACCAGGCCCATCAGCGGCGCCAGGATGCTGGAGAAAATCGAGGACCGCCAGGTGCGGCGGTAGTTGGTCAGAAGCCCTTGCAGCTCCCGGGCCGCCATCATCGGGACGGCGGGGGTATCAGCACTCATCGTCAGTCCACCAACGTCCGTCCGGTCAGGTGCAGGAACACGTCCTCCAGCGAGGACCGGCGCACCAGCGCGGCCAGCGGCGTGATGCCGGAGCCGTGCACGGCGGCCAGCGTGGCCTCGCCGTCGTCGCTGTAGAGCAGGACCCGGTCCGGCAGCGACTCGACCCGGGCGATCGAGCCGCGCTCGCCGCTGTCGAGGAGCCCCGAAGCCTTCGCCACCGCCGCCTCGTGCTCCCCGCTGCCGGGCTCGAAGCGGATCTCCAGCACCTCGCGCGTGGAGTAGCGCTCGATCAGGTCGCGCGGCGAGCCCTCGGCGGCGATGCGGCCCTTGTCCATCACCACCAGCCGGTCGCACAGCTGCTCGGCCTCGTCCATGTAGTGCGTGGTGAGCACGAGGGTGGTCCCGGCCTGCTTGAGCCGGAACAGCCGGTCCCACACCACGTGCCGGGCCTGCGGATCCAGCCCGGTGGTGGGCTCGTCCAGGATCAGGATCTCCGGGGCGTTGATCAGCGACCGGGCGATGGTCAGGCGGCGCTTCATGCCGCCGGACAGGGGTTCGACCGTGGACTCGGCGCGATCGGATAGCTGTACGAACTCCAGCAGCTCGGCGCTCCGCTTGGCGATCTCGGCGCGCTTGAGCCCGAAGTAGCGGCCGTAGATCAGCAGGTTCTCGCGGACCCGCAGCTCCAGGTCGAGCGAGTCCTCCTGCGGCACGACGCCGAGGCGGGCCTTGATGCGTGAGGCGTCGACGCGCGGGTCCATGCCGAGGATGGTCAGCTCGCCGTCGGTGATCGGCGAGACACAGCCGATCATGCGCATGGTCGAGGACTTCCCGGCGCCGTTCGGACCCAGGAAGCCGAACACCTCGCCGCGGTACAGCTCGAAGTCGATGCCGTCGACAGCGGTGAAGGGCTCGCCGCCGCGCTTGGTCGGTGGGAACACCTTGCGCAGGCCCACCGCCTTGATCAGCGGTTCGTCGGGCGACGCGGCCGGTGTGCGGGCAGGCGAAGGCGAGATCTGGGCCATACCGGCAACCTAGCGGCGGCCGCCGACAGATCGTTAATGGTTTACGCCCAGCCCGCCGGGCCTAGCGCGGTGCGAGGAGCCTCAGGCGTCCAGCTCACGGTGGTGGTCGTGGTGGTGACGGTAGCCGTGCGACTCCCCGGCCTCGGGGTTCTTGGGTTGTCGCAGCGGCCTGCGCTTCACGTCCACGCCACCCATGAACGCGAAGCCCTTGACGTGCACGGTCGGCGCGTCGGGATCCACCTGGCCGGGGGGCGATCCGTCGTATCCGCCCATGAAGCCGAACCCGTGCACCTGCACGTTCAGGCCCTCCGGCACGATGATGTTGATACCGGCCATCCAGGCGGAGGCGTAGATCGTGACCTCGTTGTCCTCGAACTCCGCCTCGCGCAGGTCCAGGTCGATGCCACCCATCCAGGCGAACGCCGTATAGCGCTTGGGCACCACCCAGGCGCCCCTGTTCTGCGAGCCGCCCATGAACACGAACGTCTTCGTGCGGCCGGGCTTGCGGCCCACCCGCCACCGGCCGCGGGTCACCGGCGCGGACGCGGTCACCGGGGCCGGGGTCGTCGCCGACGGCAGGTCCCGCGTGATGGGCTCCAGCTCGGCGTAGGTCTTCGCGCTGTAGACCGCGGTGATGCGCTCCTCCAGCTCGCCCAGGTCGAGCCGGCCGTCCCCGGCCGCGACCCGCAGCTGTTCGGCGACGGCTTCGCGCTCCTTGTCGGACACACGGAGCTGCCGCGGATCGATGGGCTCGGGGACGTTGCTCGTCATGGGTCAGACCTTACAGAATGCCGGTATCACAGTGCGGTGACGTAGGCGCCGCTGATGCCGCCGTCGACCAGGAAGTTCGACGCCGTCACGAACGAGGAGTCGTCACTGGCCAGGAACGCCACCGCGGCCGCGATCTCCTCCGGTTCGGCGAAGCTGCCGCGCGGCACGTGCACCAGGCGGCGGGCCGCGCGCTCCGGGTCCTTGGCGAACAGCTCCTTGAGCAGCGGCGTGTTCACCGGTCCCGGGGACAGCGCGTTGACCCGGATGCCCTGCTTGGCGAACTGCACGCCGAGCTCCCGCGACATCGCCAGGACACCGCCCTTGGAGGCCGTGTAGGAGATCTGTGACGTCGCCGAGCCCAGCGTGGCCACGAACGAGGCGGTGTTGATGATCGAGCCGCCCCGGCCGGTCTCCTCGAACTGCCGGATCATGTGCGGGATGACCGCCTTGCAGCAGTGGTACACCGAGGTCAGGTTGACCTTCTGCACCCGCTCCCAGGCCTCGATGCCGGTGTCCAGGATCGAGTCGTCGTCGGGCGGGGAGA
>JAEKKI010000165.1 GCA_019510485.1 Catenulisporales bacterium | reverse complement strand
TCGGCCGCGTATCCGGCCTCGATGTCGTTGCTGCGCTCGGAGGCCGATCGCACGGGGCTGAGAAGCCCCAGCGGCATCCTGGCCGCGCTGTCGATCTCCAACCAGGTGATCTCCGTCATCGGGCCGACGCTCGGCGGACTGCTGATCGCCGCCGGCGGCTGGCATCTGATCTTCGCCGTCAACGTTCCGCTGTCCGCCGCGTGTCTGGTCCTAGGCGCGGCCCGCCTGCCCCGGCGCGACAGGACCGGAAACGCCCACAGCATCGACGTCGTCGGCATGCTGATGTTCGCCGCGATGCTCACCGCGTTCTTGGTCTTCCTGATGAACCCCGGTACCGGCCACCTCTACCTGGTGTTCGTGGCGATCCTCGCGGCCGGCGCCTTCACCTGGCGCGAACTGCACACCGCGCAGCCGTTCATAGACCTCCGCGTCCTGAGCGGCAACGCACCGCTGCTGGCCACATACGGCCGTCAGGTGCTCGCGTATACGACTTCGTATTCGTTCCTCTACGGCTTCACGCAGTGGCTGGAAGAGGGGCGTTCGCTGTCGGCGTCCGGCGCCGGCGTGGTCTTGCTGCCGATGTCCGTCGCCGCGATCGCCGTCACCATCGTCACCGGACGGCGCGCGCAGATTCGCGCCAAGCTGCTGGTCGGATCGGTCATGCAAGTCATCAGCTGCTCGCTGTTATTGCTCATGAGCTCCAGCAGCCCGATCTGGACCATCGTCGCGGTGGGCGCGGTGATCGGTATCCCGCAGGGCTTGAACGGCCTGGCCAACCAGAACGCCTTGTACGCGCAGGCCGATCCGGAGCGCATGGGCTCCTCGGCCGGGTTGCTGCGGACGTTCATGTACCTCGGCGCGCTGCTCGCCTCCGCGGCGAACGCCGCCTTTTACCGTCACGGTGCCACGACCAGCGGCCTTCATCAGCTGTCGGTCTTGCTGATCGGGGTATCCGTGCTGTTCCTGCTCGTCGCCGTGCTGGACCGTTCGCTGTCCCGCGTCGGGCGCTGAGCCGGCCGCCGGCTGAGCCGGGAGGACGGACCGACGTCGTCCGGCCAACGCTTGACGCCGGGTCGCGCCCGCCTTATAGTCAACGTATCGGTTGATAAACATAATCGTTGACCAAGGAGGAGCAATGACCTCGGTGATCGTGGACATCACGATGTCCCTCGACGGATTCGTGACCGCCCCGGGCGCGGACCCGAAGCACGGGCTGGGCGTGGACGGCGAAGCGCTGCACGAGTGGGTCTTCAACCACGCGCCGCTCAACCAGCGGGTGCTGGACGGCATGTTCGACCGGACCGGCGCCGTCATCATGGGCCGCAACACGTTCGACGTCATCGACGGCCCCGAGGGCTGGAGCGACGACCTCGGCTACGGCGCCGAGCGCGACCAGGCCGTGGCGCCCCCGCCGATCTTCGTGGTGACCCACTCGGCGCCGGACACCTGCCGCCTCGGCGACCGGATCACGTTCGTCACCGACGGACTGCCCAGCGCGGTCGAGAAGGCCCGGGCGGCGGCGGGGGAGAAGGACGTCGTGATCATGGGCGGCGGCCAGATCTGCCACGCGTTCCTGGCGGCCGGCCTGGTGGACCTGCTGAACATCCACCTCTCGCCGCTGATCCTCGGCGCGGGCACCCGGCTGTTCCCGGTCGAGGAGTCCAGGCGGGTGGCGTTGGAGCTGCTGGAGACGGTGTCCGCGCCGGGTGCGGAGCATCTGTCCTACAAGGTGCTCTCGTAGAGCGCTCATATAGCGTGCTACGTCCGCCACGGCTCCAACAGATCGGCCGGCCCGAACGAGGCGTCCAATCCGGTGGCGGTGACGCCCGATCGCGAGACGCAGACCAGCGGCACCGGGTCGCCGGTGAGCCGGTCGCGGTGCCGCTGGAGGGCGGCGAGGCCGCGGCGATCGAACGGCGAGGTCTCCAGCCACTTGATGGAGCCGAGGAACAACAGCCGTCGGGCGATCGGCTCGCGGTCGGCGCCGACGATGTCGATCTCCACGTCGTTGCTCCTGGTCCAATAGCCGCCGACGGCCGGCGCCGCCGGCAGCCCCGCGGCCGGCAGCAACCGGGCCAGCGAATCGCGGACCAGCGGCTCGACGGCCCGGCCACGCCAGCTGCTCCACCCGCCGCGGATCCGCTCCAGGATCAGATCGGAGCGCATGCGGTCGATCTCCGCCAGGTGCGGGCCCAGGAAGGCGAACCAGAACCGCAGATAGGGGTCGGTGATCCGGTACCTGCGTTCCTTCGACGGACTCAACGAGATCGGCAGGTCCGCGGCCATCACCCGCTTCTCGACGAGAAGCTGCGCCGCGCGTACCAAGGTGGATTGCGAGATGCCCGCGGCCCGGGCGATGTTGGTGAACGTGCGCTCGCCCGAGCCGATCGCGGCCAGGACGATGCGCGCCTGAGCCCGATCCGGGAACTCGGAAGCCAGGGACAGGCGGGCCGATGCCGACAGCGGGCTGAACGGGTCGGCCAACTCCCGGGCCAGGAACGACCACAGATCCTCGCCGTGCTGCCAGCGGGCACAGATCACCGGCAGCCCGCCGGTGACCAGGGCGGCGTCGATGGCGTCGGCGGCGTCCAGGCCGGTCATCGTGGCGACGTCGGCCGGGTTCAGCGGGCCGATCGCCATCTCCGTCGCCCGCTGGTGGAACGGGCGGCCGTAGGAGGTCAGGGCTTCCATCATCGACAGGTCCGAGCCGATGAGCAGCAGCAGCACCGGCTTGCGGGACAGCTCCCGGTCCCAACTGCGCTGGAGCACGCTTTCGAAGGCGCCCTGCTCGTCCATGAGGTAGGGCACCTCGTCGAGCACCACCACCGACGGCCGGTCCGCCGGCAGGATCCCGGCGAGCTGGCGGAGGGCCGCGGCCCAGTTCCCCGGTGTGGCCTCGTCGAACACGTCGGCGTCCGGGATGGTCGATTCGCCGACTGCCCGGACGAACTCCGCGAGTGGTTCCTCGCCGATCCCTATCTCCGCGGTGAAGTACACGTGCGGCACGTCGGCCCGGCCCACGAACTCCTCGATCAGGGCCGACTTGCCGATCCGGCGGCGACCGCGCAGGACCAGGCATCGACCCGGGCGCGGGTCGTTCGCCGCGGCGCCTATTTCGGCCAGGACGCGGTCCAGATCGGCGAGTTCGCGGCGTCGGCCCACGAATCGAACCATCGCTGCGTCCTTCCGCCGCCCGATACTAGCGCTGTGGATAGTATCGCACGCGATAGTATCTGACCTGGGAGACATTGCGGTTGGCGAGCCTCGCGATACCCCTACGGTTACTCGCTGGGCGGCGCGCACTGAATGTCGGTGACCGTTGCCGCCGGGCCGGGTGCGGGAGCGGCGTGTTCGTCGAGCCCGCGAGCGGCGTGGATCCGCAGCAAGCCGTCGATGCCGCGCAGCAGGGTCTCGCCGGTCAGGACGGGGTCGCCGAGGTGGCCGGAGCTCATCGCGCCGTCGCGGAGCATGACGAAGTGCTGCCCGGCGTGGTCGGCCTGCGCGACCGTGATCTCGGCGAACAATCCGGTGATCGTCTGCAGGAACCACTCGCGGTGTCGCACGATGGCCCGGTGGACCGGGTGGTCGGGATCGGGGAATTCCGCTGCCGCGTTGAGGAAGGCGCAGCCGCGGTAGCCGGGTGAGCGGATCTGCTCGACCAGCGACGCGCCGATGCCCCGAAGGATGCCGTCGGGCGTTGTGCCGGCGGCGGTCAGAGAGCCGATCTGTGTGCGGATCGCTTGGTCGACGCTTGCGATGTAGGCGACGGCGAGGTCTTCTTTGCTGCGGAAGTGGCGGTAGAAGGTGGCGTTGGTGACCTTCGACTCGGTGACCAGGCGGTCGACGCCCACGGTGTGGATGCCCTCGGCGTAGAAGAGCTGCCCGGCGGTTCGCAGGAGCCGCTCCCGAGCCTCGGAGACTCTCCGGCCGGTGCCTGTGCCGGCTTCCGTCTGGGTCATATCGACCACTATAGCGGGTAGAACGCTCTCTCTTGTTTTCGCGGAGCGACTATGCCAGGCTGCAAACAAGAGAGACCGTTCTCTCTACTTCGCACGCCGAACCCAGGAGAACCTCATGGCATCCGCCACCACCGCTGAACCCGTCGGCGCCACGCCCGCCCTGCGCCGGCTGTACTTCATCCGCTTCGTCTTCGCCGCGGCTTGGGCGGTGCTCCTGGTGGCCTCCGGCTCCGACCTCACGGTCGGAGCGAAGCTGCTGCTGTTCCTCTATCCGGCTTTCGACGTGGCCGCCGCCGTCTTCGATGCCAGGTCGGCGAGCACTGACGGACCGGTCAAGGGCCTGTACGCAAACATCGCCATCAGCTCGCTCGCCGCCGTCGGCGTCGTGGTCGCCAGCGCCTCGGGCGTCACCGACGTGCTCCGCGTCTGGGGCGTGTGGGCGATCGCCTCCGGGCTGGTCCAGCTCCTCGTCGGCCTCGCGCGCCGGCCGATGGGCGGCCAGTGGGCCATGATTCTCAGCGGCGGCATCTCGGTCCTGGCCGGCGCGAACATCATCCGAAGCGCCGCACAGCAGAACCCCTCGCTGACCATCCTCGCCGGCTATGCCACGCTCGGCGGGGTCTTCTTCCTCGTCTCGGCGCTCCGCCTGTCCCGGACGATCCGTAGCAGCTGACCGGTGGCGACCGGGATCACGGTAACGGGATGCGGCGCGACCGCCTGCCCGGCTGCTCGCGGACCGTATCCTGGTCTACATGCCCGAGCAGCAAGTCCAAGGAAGCTACCTGGTCCGTACCTACGGCTGCCAGATGAACGTCCACGACTCCGAGCGCCTCTCCGGCCTGCTCGAAGCGGCCGGGTACGTGCCCGCACCCGATGGCGCCAGCGAGGCGGACGTCGTGGTGTTGAACACCTGCGCCGTGCGCGAGAACGCCGACAACCGGCTGTACGGCAACCTCGGGCATCTGGCGTCGGTGAAGGCGGCTCGGCCGGGGATGCGGATCGCGGTCGGCGGATGCCTGGCGCAGAAGGACCGCGGGGAGATCACGCGGCGGGCGCCGTGGGTGGATGTGGTGTTCGGGACGCACAACATCGGGTCGTTGCCGGTGCTGCTGGAACGGGCTCGGGTGCGGGACGAGGCCCAGGTGGAGATCCTGGAGTCGCTCGACGTGTTCCCCTCGACGCTGCCGACGCGGCGGGAGTCCGCGTACGCGGCGTGGGTGAGTGTTTCGGTGGGGTGCAACAACACCTGCACGTTCTGCATCGTGCCCGCTCTGCGCGGCAAGGAGCGGGACCGGCGGCCCGGGGACATCCTCGCCGAGATCGAGGCGCTGGTGGCCGAGGGCGTGTGCGAGGTGACGCTGCTCGGGCAGAACGTGAACGCCTACGGTTCGGACTTCGGCGGAGCCGCCGATGGACACGGCGGGGACCGGGAGGCGTTCGCGAAGCTGCTGCGTGCCTGCGGGCAGATCGAGGGGCTGGAGCGGGTGCGCTTCACGTCGCCGCATCCCCGGGACTTCACCGACGACGTGATCGCGGCGATGGCCGAGACGCCGAACGTCATGCCGCAGCTGCACATGCCGCTGCAGTCGGGGTCGGACACGGTGTTGAAGGCGATGCGCCGCTCCTACCGGCAGGAGCGCTACCTGGGCATCATCGAGCGGGTGCGGGCCGCGATGCCGGACGCGGCGATCACCACCGACATCATCGTCGGCTTCCCCGGGGAGACCGAGGCGGACTTCGAGCAGACGATGCACGTGGTGCGCGAGGCGCGGTTCTCGGCGGCGTTCACCTTCCAGTACTCCAAGCGGCCCGGGACGCCCGCGGCCACGATGGACGGGCAGGTGCCGAAGGCGGTCGTGCAGGAGCGGTACGAGCGGCTGGTCGCGCTGCAGGAGGAGATCTCCTGGGAAGAGAACAAGAAGCAGGTCGGGCGGACCGTGGAGCTGCTCGTCGCCGACGGCGAAGGGCGCAAGAACGATTCGACGCGGCGGATGTCGGGGCGGGCGCCGGACAATCGGTTGGTGCACTTCGCCGTAGGCGACGTCGGACACAGCGCCGTAGGCGACATCGGACACAGCGCCGTGGGTGGCACACCGGCTTCAGAATTGCCGCGGCCGGGCGACATGGTGTCGGTGGAGGTCACGTACGCGGCGCCGCACCACCTGAACGCCGACGGCCCGGACGGCGGGAGCGCCATCAAGGCTTTGCGACGTACTCGATCCGGGGACGCGTGGCAGGCACGGCAGGAGCAGCCGGAATCGGAGCGCCGGCCGGCGGCGGTGGTGCTGGGAATGCCGTCGATCGGTAGGCCGGCGGCCGAGCCGGTGGGCCAGGAGAACGCCTGCGGCGTGTGTTGAGCAGGCCTTTGAGCTCGTGATTGAGGCCCCTGGGTTTCATGTCCCAGGGGCCTCGCTATAACCGCCTACTGATTCCCGGGCCAGTTGTCCGGACCGGAGACGTCCACGGCCTTCTGCGCGGCCGCGTCCAGCCAGGGCGCGATGGTGGTCGACTCCGAGTGGTTCACCGCCAGCGCCACCGACAGGATGATGTATCGGTGCTGCTCTTCGCGGTACTGCTTAATGGTGGCCGAGCGGTAGTCGCCGTCGCAGGCGCCGGAACCGGCGCCGTCCTTCGGGCACCAGATGCCGAAGTCGGCGGCGGACTGCTGGGCCAGGTCGTCGTAGACGACGGTCGCGGTGTGGTGGTCCGGCAGCGGCAGGACCTTGATCGAGACCAGGTACTGGCCGCTGTCGTCGACGAAGCTGGCGGCGATCTCCTTGGTGCAGCTGTTGGACGTCAGGATGTCCCTCATGTTCTCCGACATGTCGGTCTGTACGCAGGGCTGCACGCTGCCGGCCTTGAGCGTGTAGTGGACGCCCTTGTCGTCGGTGAAGTCCTGCGGCACCAGCGCGTCGACCGTGAGCGGCGTCTTGTCTTTGTGGAAATCGTTCAGCACGGCCGGATCGAACGGCGTCGAGGTCAGGGCCGGCGGCGGGGTGTAGGCGTCGCTGGAGGAGGACTCGCTGTCGCTCGGCGTGTCGGAGCTGGAATCGGTGTCGGAGGGGCTGGGACTCGACGTGTCGGAGGCGGAACTGCTGCTGTGTGAGGTGGCGGTGGGCGAGGTGGTCCCCGACGGACCGCTCGTCGTGTGCGACGAGGAGTTCGCGGCGTTGTCGACCTTGTCGGAGGAGCCCTTCCCCTTCGTGGCGAACACGACCACCAGCACGATCGCCGCGACCGTCGCCAGCACCCCGACGACGATCCCGACCGTCTTGCCGGTGTTCTTCTTCGGCGGGGTCGGCGCTCCGGGCATCGGGTAGAACGGTGGGCCGGGCGGCTGGTTCTGGCCCCAGGGGCCGGGCTGGCCGGGCTGGCCGACGGGGCCGCCCTGGTTCTGCCACGGATTCTGCGGGGGCTGCGGCGGCTGCTGAAGCCATGGATTCGGCGCCCCGGGGCCGGGAGCCGAGGAGTAGGCGGATGCGGCCTGGGTCGGCGGGGCGCTGGACTGGAACGGCTGGGGCTGCGGCTGCGGCTGGGGCTGCGGTGGGACGGCGTCCGCGGCCTGGGTCGGCGGCACGAAAGGCGACGGCGACGCCAGGAGCGTCTCGGGCCTGGTCGGTGGCAACTCCGGTTCGGGCTCCGGCGACGGAACGGCGGGCGCGACGATGGGGACCGGACGCGTGACCTCGTGATCACGATCGGGAACGGCGTCGGCGGCCGCGATCGTCGGTACCGGACGAGTCACTTCGGCATCGGCGCCGGGACCATCGGACGCGGACTGGTTCGGCACGTCGATGACCGGCACGGGACGCGTCTCTTCGTCGTCCGGCGGCGCGGCTTCGCCGGTGTCCGCCAGCTCGGCGGCGCTTATCGGCTGCGTCGGGGCCTCGGCGGCCGGTGTCGGCTCGATGACCGGCACCGGTCGCGTGGTCTCGTCGTCCGGCAGCGCGGCTTCGCCGGTATCTGCCAGCCCGGCAGCGCTCATCGGCTGCGTCGGAACCTCGGTCGCGAGTGTCTCGTCGCCGTCCGGCCCCGCGCCTTCGCCGGCGCCTGACACCTCGGCCGCGGCCTCCTCCTCAGCCACCGCCTCGCCCTCACCCGTCTCGGCCAACAGCTCGGCGGCCGACATCGGCTGCGTCGGCACCTCGAACGACTGCCCGACATGCGGTGGCTCGCCGTCGGCGTCCCCGGCGTCACCCGTATCCGCCGCCTCCGCCGCCGCCTCCACACTGGCGGCCTGAGCCTCCAGCAGCGTGTCCGCACCATGCTGGGCGTCGAGCGGAGCACCCAGCCGAGACAGTTCCGCGTGGGTGCGATCGAGGGTGGCGGCGTGGTCGGCATCGCGGCTCATCAGAATCCTGATCAGCGCCGCGAGCGTCGGCTGACGCGGGTCACCGGTAACGGGATCAAAGGGCGAGCGACCCTCGGCGGCCAAGAACAGCGAGGCACCGAGTTCGAACAGCGCGTCGTCGGCGGTCGGGCTCGGCAGCAGCAGGACCTTGCCTTCGTCGGTCAGCAATATGTGATCCGCGGTGGCCGACGGCCGTGGACCGACCCCCGACAGCGCCGTCACCGCGCCCGCGGCGATCATCAACACCTGCTCCGCCGGCAGCGCACCCCACTGCGCCACCGCATCGCTCAGCGTGCGCGCCGCGATCGGGGCGGTCACCAACCAGGCGCCCGCATCCCCCGTCGCGCTCCCCGCGGCGGGCACGATGCCGCGCCGGTCGCGCCACGGGGACGGGTCCGGAGCGTCGGCGCCGTCGGTGGGGACCAACAGCACCTCCACGGCGTCGTGTTCGTCCTGCGCACGCCACGCCGGGCCCAGCGGTTCGCCGATCCGGTACCGCCCGGCCACCAGATCCCCACGCTGCACGGACACGGGCCCGCCCTCCCTCATCATCAGGTCCCTGATCTCTTTTTCCCTAGTGCGCCGCGACCTGCGGGCCGCCCTGCTTGGCCCCGCCGGTGGCGGCCGGTTTCAGCCAGTCCTGCGCCGTCGCGTCCGATGTCAGGTTCACATACAGCGAGACCGCGTGGACCAGGTACCGGTGGTTCGGCTGGATGTAGCCGTACTGCTGCGCGTTGCTGGTGTCCTTGTTCGCCGAGCAGATCTCCGAGCCCGGTCCGGTGCGCGGGCACCACACGCCCCAGTCCTCGGTCGTAAAGGCGTTCTTGGTCTGCATGTCCGCGAACGCCTTCTGCGCCGAGGCCGCATCCGGCAGCGGCATCACGGCGACGTCCACCAATATCCGGCCGTCCTGGTCCACGTACGTGCCGATCGCCTGCTTGTCGCACTTGTACTGGGTCAGCAGCGCCTTGAGTTGTGCACTCTCATAGGAGTTCACGCATTTATCGGTCCACTGGTTCGTCGCGGTGTACACCACGCCCTTGGAATCGGTGAACGACGCCGGCAGCAGCGCATCCGCCGCGAACGCCGTCTTGTCGCTCGACGCCCGGTCCCACGTCGCCGGGTCGACCGCGCTCGGCGGGCTGGCCGGGCTGGAGGCGGTGTCCGACGGCGATGACGGCGATGACGATGACGACGACGCGGCCGAGGAACTCGACGAGTTCGAGGGATGCGAACGGCTCGCCGAGGACGAAGGCGTCCCGCTGACACCGTGGTCGACCGGCGTCACCACGTCCTTGTCCTTCTTGCCACCACCGGACAAAGCGATCGCCGCCACGATCCCGCCGGCGAGGACCGCCGCGCCGACACCGATGCCGACGTTGCGTCCGGTGTTCTTCTTCGGCGGGGGAGCGGGCGTGGGGTAAAAGCCGGGACCCTGACCCTGACTGGGGATGTAAGGCGCCGCCGGTGCCACATGAGGCGTATACGGAGTGGGCGGATACGGTGTCGACGTCACAGTTGGCGAAGCCAGGAAAGGATTGGCGCCCGCCCCGGAGCCAGAACCGGAACCGGAGCTGGAAGCACTCCCAGAACCAGTCCCAGACCCCGGCGGCACCACAATCGTCGCCGCCTCCGCCACCCCGTCCAACCGCGTCCCGGACCCCGGCGTCCCCCCGGCCAGCCGCTCCAACTCCGCCCGCGTCCGCGCCGCGTCCCACCGCGCCGCAGGATCCTTCGTCAGCAGCCCGCTGATCAGCGGCCCCAACGCCGGCTGCCGCGTCACCGGCGCCGGCTCCTCGAACAGGATCGCCGTAAGCACCCCGACCGCAGTGTCGCGGGCGAACGGCGAACGCCCCTCGCACGCGTAATACAGCGTCGCCCCCAACGAGAACAGGTCCGACGCCCCCTTCGAAGCGTCGCCCCGCGCCCGCTCCGGCGCCACGAACTCCGGCGAGCCGACCAGCACGCCCGAGGCGGTCATCGTCAGGTCGCTCTCCTGCACCGCGATCCCGAAGTCGGTGAGCATGACCCGGCCGTCGGTGGTCAGCAGCACGTTCGGCGGCTTCACATCCCGGTGCAGGATCCCGGCCGCGTGGCTGGCGCTCAGCGCCGCCAGCACCCCCAGCCCCACCTTCGCGACCTGCTCCTGCGGCAGCGGCCCGTGCTCCTCGACCACCTGCGCCAGGTTCCGCGCCGGGATCAGGTCCATGACGATCCACGGCAGCCCCTCGTGCGACACCATGTCGTGCACGGAGACGATGTGCGGCTGCCCCCGCAGCCGCGCGGCGTTGCGGGCCTCGCGCTGCGCCCGCGCCAGCCGGTCCGCGCGGTCGGCGTCGGACAGCATCGGCGGCAGCCAGACCTCCTTCAGCGCCACGTCGCAGTCCAGCGATTCGTCGTGGGCACGCCAGACCCTGCCCATGCCCCCGGCACCGAGCCGCTCGATCAGCCGGTACCGCCCGGCTATCAGGATCCCCTCCGCGCCGTGGCCGTTCCGCCCGTTGTCTGTCTCCCCAGCCACCGCTGGCCCCTCCCGCGTCCGACTCTCGCGTGCCCAGTCTGGCAGGACCGGCCGCGAGCCGCGACCATGTGTCCCGCCCGTGGCCGATCCGTGGCCTACGCTGGTCGGATGTTGATCGCCGCCGCCGTCGTCCCGCATCCGCCGGTCCTGGTGCCCGAGATCGCGCAGGGTTTCGCACCGGATCTCGACACGCTGCGGAGCGCGTGCGGCACCGCGATCGACCGGCTCTACGCCGCCGGCGCGGACGAGCTGCTGATCGTGGGGAGCGGTCCGAGGCGGAGTACCGACGTGGCCCCCACGGGCGGTTTCCACGACTACGGGGTCGGCCTCACAGTCGACGGCCGCTGGGCGTCGACCACAGAGCCCGCAGAAGCGATGAGCCTGCCGTTCCTGATCGCAGCGTGGCTACTGCGCGATCGGCCCGAGGATCCGGTTCGGCGGCCGATCATGGTCGATGAGCCGAGCACGTGGGAGATCAGCACAGCGAACGACCGTCGCCAAGCCATGCTCGTCCTCGGCGACGGCGCCGCTTCCCGCACCCCGCAGGCCCCCGGCCACTTCGACGAACGCGCCGAGCCGTACGACGCCGCCGTGGCCCGAGCCCTCGCGGCCGCCGACACCAAGGCGCTCGCCGACCTCGACCCCGAACTGTCACGCCAGCTGCACGTCGCCGGTCTCGCGCCCTGGAAAGTGCTGGCTGCCAGCGCATCAGGTGTCGAGTACGACGCGGAATTGCTCTACGACGAAGCTCCCTACGGCGTCGGCTACTTCGTCGCGACCTGGCTCGCGCGTTACTAATGCGCTCGGAAGTAGCTGGACTCCTCCCTAGCCACTGACCAGGCTGTCCAGCTGCTTTCGAGTGCACTTAGTAAAATTCGGCACAGTAACCGGCGGAAACGGCCGCGGCCACCGGATCCGGTGGCCGCGGCCGTTTCCATCCCCCGCTTCGGCGCCGCCCGCTGAGCTGGCGCCGCTCTCGGTCAACCCAGCCTGTCCTTCGCCTGCTGTACGCCGTTGTCGATCTTGTCGTCGTACTTGTTGCCGGTCGCATCCTTGGCCTTCTCGCCGGCCTTCTCCGCACCTTTGGCGACGTTGTCCTTGATGCTCTGCGTCATGCCGCCCGAAGAGCCCTCGTCCGGCGCCTCCGCCTCGCCGGCCGCCGGCGCGCCCTCGGACACCATGTCCGCCGCCTCGTCAACGGGGGTGCCGACCTCGGCCATCGGGTCGTCGGCGGCGGGGATGTCGGGCGCCTCGTCCTTCTTCCGGTCCATCAGGTCCGAGACCTTGTCCTTGGCCTGCTCGGCCGCGTCGCCGACCTTCTCGCCGGCCCGGCTCATCTTGGTCTTGAAAACATCGAAGATGCCCATCTTGCCTGCGATTCCTTCCGTGAACGGGGACTTCCCCCAAGTGGATCACGGCCCTGGTCACCTGTCGAACCGTAGCGATCACACCGGGTGACGGCGGCTCCGGTGCGGGACGGAATCCGGCGGCGCTGATGGGAGAATCAATCCCGTGAGCGCAGCATGAACGCCGTCCCGGTGATCGCCGTCGTGGGCCCCACCGCCTCCGGAAAGTCCGATCTCGGCGTAGCGCTGGCCCGCGCCCTGCACGGTGAGGTGGTCAACGCCGACTCCATGCAGCTGTACGCGGGCATGGACGTCGGCACCGCCAAACTGACCGCGGCCGAGCGCCGAGGTGTACCGCACCACCTGCTCGACATCTGGCCGGTGACGCGTACGGCGAACGTCGCGGAGTACCAGACCCTGGCCCGGGTCGAGGCCGACCGGCTGATCGCGCGCGGCAAGCCGCCGGTGTTCGTCGGCGGCTCCGGTCTGTATCTGCGCGGCGCCCTGGACGAGTTCGAGTTCCCCGGCACCGACGGCGTGCTGCGCGAACGCCTCGAAGCCGAGCTCGCGGTGGTCGGGCCGTATGAACTGCACCAGCGACTGGCCGCCCAGGACCCGCAAGCCGCCGCCACGATCCTGCCGTCGAACGGTCGGCGCATCGTGCGCGCGCTGGAGGTCATCGAGCTCACCGGCGGCCTGTTCACCGCCACACTGCCCGAGCACACCGATCACTACCCGCGCACCGTCCACCTCGGCCTGGACATCGACCGCCCCACACTGGACCAGCGCATCGCACTGCGGGTGGACCGTATGTGGGAAGCGGGGTTCGTGCAGGAGGTGCGGGACCTGGAACCCAAGGGGCTGCGTGACGGACTCACCGCCAGCCGCGCCCTGGGCTACGCACAGGTGCTGCGGTACCTGTCCGGGGAGTGGACCGAGGAACAGGCGAAGGAAGAGACCATACGCGCCACTAAGCGTTTCGCCCGGCGCCAGGACAGCTGGTTCCGCCGCGACCCGCGCGTGCAGTGGTTGCGATTCGATCGCTCCGACCTTGTGGCGACGGCGCTCGATAGGATCGGGTCATGATCCTCGACGGCCTGCCGGTCTCGGTACCCCTCACCAAGGGCCATGGCACGGAGAACGACTTCGTCATCGTCCCGGACCCGGACGGCGGCCTGGAGATCACTCCCGGACAGGTCGCGAAGCTGTGCGACCGGCGCGCGGGGATCGGCGCCGACGGAGTGCTCCGCGTAGTGCGCACCGCCAAGATGCCCGGCTACGAGGACCAGGACTCCGAGGCCGAGTACTTCATGGACTACCGCAATGCCGACGGCAGCGTCGCCGAGATGTGCGGCAACGGAGTACGGGTCTTCGCTCTGTATCTTGTGGCGCGCGGATATGTGGAGACCGCGGAGTCGGGCCGGCCGTCCACGTTCGGGGTGGCGACGCGTGGTGGCGTCAAGGTCGTGACACTGACCGCTACCGGAGCGGCGACCGCTGACGTGACTGTGGATATGGGTATCCCGGTGTTCCCCAGTACGCGCGGGGATGTCACGGTCGAAGTGTTGGGCACTCCCCAGCCCGCTGTAGACGTCGACATGGGGAACCCGCACGCGGTCGTCTTCGTGGATTCTCCCGACGATGCCGGCACGCTCTATGAGATGCCGACAGTCGCGCCGCCCGGGATCTACCCGGAAAGCGTCAACGTCGAGTTCGCCGCGGACGTCGCCCCGCACCACCTCGCGATGCGTGTCTACGAACGCGGCGTCGGCGAGACCCGCTCCTGTGGCACCGGGGCGTGCGCGGTGATGATCGCCGCTGCCCGCCGCGATAGTGCTGAGCCGGGTACCGAATACATCGTGGATGTCCTCGGCGGCCGGCTGCGCTTCGTCGAGCGCTCGGACGGCCATCTGGAGATGACCGGACCGGCCGAGTTGGTCTTCGACCTCGTCGCCGCGGAGAACTAGACATGCCCGACCTCGCTCCGTACGACGCCCTGCTCCTGGTGTCCTTCGGCGGACCCGAAGGCCCCGACGACGTCGTCCCGTTCCTGGAGAACGTCACGCGCGGCCGCGGCATCCCGCCGGAGCGCCTCAAGGAGGTCGGCGCGCACTACTTCCAGTTCGGCGGTGTCAGCCCCATCAACGAGCAATGCCGCGACCTCATCGCCGCACTGCGCCAGGACTTCGCGGACACCGGCGTGAAGCTGCCGATCTACTGGGGTAACCGCAACTGGAATCCGTTCCTCGCCGACACCCTCGCCGAGATGGAGGCGGACGGAGTGCGCCGCGCACTCGCGGTGTTCACCAGTGCGTACTCGTCCTACTCCGGGTGCCGTCAGTACCGGGAGGACCTCGCCGCCGCGCTCGCGAAGTCCGGCACCTCCATCCAGTTCGACAAGGTGCGGCCGTACTTCAACGATCCCGGGTTCGTCGAACCGATGGCCGACGCGGTGGCGGCGGCGGTCGCCGGGCTGCCGGAGCCGGCGCGTATCGGTCCGCGCCTGCTGTTCGTCACGCACTCCCTACCGCGTACTTATGCGGAGAACTCGGGTCCCGGCGGCGGTGCGTACGTCACGCAGCATCTGGAAGTGGCGCGGCTGGTCGCCGAGGGCGTGAGCCGTCGCACCGGCCTGGTCCTGCCGCACGAACTCGTCTTCTGCTCGCGCAGCGGACCGCCGCAGGTGCCGTGGCTGGAACCGGACGTGAACGACCACCTGCGCGATATCAAGGCGCAGGGCGCGACCGGCGTGGTGCTCGCTCCGATCGGCTTCGTCTCCGACCACATGGAGGTCGTCTACGACCTCGACACGCAGGCCGCGGAGACCGCCCGGGAGATCGGGCTGCCGATCGCGCGCGCCGCCACCGTCGGCACCGATCCCCGGTTCGTGGCGGCTCTGCGGCGGCTGGTCGTCGAGCGCGCGGCGGTGGCCCGTGGCGACGCCGAGAGCGGCGCACTGGCCGGCGTGATCGGGCGACTGCGTCCGTTCCCCGAGGTGTGTCCCCTGAACTGTTGCCCGAATCCGCGCGCGCCGCTGCCCACGGTCGCGGGCGAGGACTAGCACGCCACTCCCGTCTCCCACCACCGCCCGATATGGAGCCGCTACGCGGCGCTGTGTTCGAAATGAGTACCCAACCAGGAAGGCCGTGCCCATGACAGTCAGCGCCGATCCGAAGGAACTCCTGGAACTGGCCACGCGGCTGGCCGCCGAGGCCGGACGGGTCCTGGTCGAGGAGCGGCCCCGGGATCTGGGCGTGGCCTCGACCAAGTCCAGCCCCACCGACATCGTCACCGTCATGGATCAGCGCACGGAGAAGCTGATCGTGGAGGGCATCCTCGCGGCCCGCCCCGACGACGGGATCCTCGGCGAGGAGGGTGCGAACCTCGAGGGCACCTCGGGGGTGCGCTGGGTGATCGACCCCATCGACGGCACCGTGAACTACCTCTATGAGATCCCCGCGTGGTGCGTCTCCATAGGTGTGGAGATCGACGGCGAGACCGTGGCCGGGGTGGTCGAGATCCCCGCTCTGGGCGAGACGTTCACCGCGCTGCGCGGGCACGGTGCGTGGCGCAACGGCGAGCCGATCCGTGCGTACAGCGCACAGTCCGAGGGCAAGCCGGTTCCGCTGGAGCGCGCACTGGTCGCCACCGGCTTCGGATACGCGGCGCAGCGGCGTGCGGTGCAGGGCGCGCTCGTGGCGGAGCTGCTGCCGCGGGTGCGGGACATCCGGCGTGCCGGCTCGGCGGCCATCGACCTGTGCTCGGTGGCGTGCGGGCGGGTGGACGGCTACTTCGAGCGCGGCACGAATCCCTGGGACATCGCGGCCGGGGCCCTGATCGTCGAGGAGGCCGGCGGGAAGGTCGGCGGACTGCGCGGAGCGGCCGCCTCCGTCGCGATGACGGTGGCGGCCGCTCCTGGACTGTTCGAGGCTCTGTGCGGGTTTCTTGAGGTACGCGAAGCGGACCAGGACTCCTGAGGGGTGGAGGTGTCCGGGGGCTACCGGCCGGGTTGCGGTCAGGCGGCACGCGGGAGGTCGTCGCGGACCTCCACGTGGTGGTTCCGCGCGATCCGGAGCAGGTTGTCCAGCTCGGCCTGCTCCACTTGGACCGCATAGGCGTCCTCGGCGATCATCGCACCTTGCAGGCGAGCCTTCGTCTCGCGGATGCGCTGGGTCAGGCCGGTGACGAATTCGAGCATGGTTATCTCTCCTGCGGGGTGACGCTAGGGGGCTTCGTGCCTCTTGCCCGGCATCCCCGACACGGAAACTTTCGATCAGCTGAGAAAACCCTGTGATCATGAGAGGTTCGCCACTTACTCCGCGTTTACGCCATGACCAGGCATGATGAAGCGGTCCGAGGTTTCTCGGTCGGTAGCTCGGTGTCGTCGAGGGAGAACGCGCGGTGCGGGTACTGGTCGTAGAGGACGAGCAGGTGCTAGCGGACGCCGTGGCGACCGGACTGCGCCGCGAGTCCATGGCGGTCGACGTCGTCTACGACGGCGACGCGGCGCTGGAGCGGATAGCCGTCAACGACTACGACGTGGTGGTGCTGGACCGCGACCTGCCGCTGGTGCACGGAGACGACGTGTGCCGGCACGTGGTGAACAGCAGCCTGGCGACCCGGGTGCTGATGCTGACGGCCTCCGGCGACGTCGCGGACCGGGTCGAGGGGCTCACGATCGGGGCCGACGACTACCTCGCGAAGCCCTTCGCGTTCCCGGAGCTGATCGCGCGGATACGCGCGCTCGCACGGCGCGCGGTCCCGGCGCTGCCTCCGGTGCTGGAGCGGTCGGGCCTGCGTGTGGATCCGAGCCGGCGCGAGGTGACCCGCGAGGGACGGCTGGTACAGCTGTCGCCGAAGGAGTTCGCCGTGCTGGAGGTGCTGATGCGCGCCAACGGTGCCGCCGTGAGTTCTGAGCAGCTGCTGGAGAAGGCGTGGGACGAGAACGCCGATCCGTTCACCAACGTGGTGCGCGTCACGGTGATGACGCTGCGGCGCAAGCTCGGTGAGCCGCCGATCGTGCTGACGGTGCCCGGCGCGGGATACCGGATTCCCTGATGCAGGACGTTCAGGGTAGACAGGGCCTGATGGCGAGCGGTTCGGGACAGGTCGACAGCACCTACGGCGGCGAGGCCGGTTCGGCGCCGGTTCCCCGGCCGCAGGCGCGGCGCGGGCTCACCGTGCGGATGCGGATGACCATCGCCTATGGCGCGGCGGTGTTCATCACCGGTGCGGTGCTCATATACACGGCGTACCTGTTGTTCCGGTGGCGGCTGAACCACATGGGTGTCGATGTCACCACACCGCCGGGGTGCGCGGACGTGACCAAGGCCGAGAAGTTCAAGTACGTCGCCTGCAAGGCTTTGATGAACCGGCAGATCCTCAGCCAGATCGACAAGCCCCTGATTCTCGTCCTGCTGATCTCCGCGGTGGTCGCGGTGCTGGTCGGCTACTTCCTGGCCGGACGCTTCCTGCGACCCCTGCACCGCATCACGCGCACGGCCCGCCGGGTCGCCAGCCATCCGGACCGCGCGCTGCACGCGCGCATCGACCTGGAGGGCCCGCACGACGAACTGGTGGAGCTGGCGCAGACCTTCGACGGCATGCTGGACCGCCTGGACCTCGCCTTCGAGGGCCAGCGCCGCTTCGTCGGCAACGCCTCGCACGAACTGCGCACCCCGCTGGCGATCAACCGCACGCTGCTCGAAGTGACGCTGATGGATCCGGAGGCGTCCGAGCAGACCCGGCAGCTGTGCCGGACGCTGCTGGTGACCAACGAGCGCAGCGAGCGCATGATCGAGGGCCTGCTGCTGCTGGCGAAGGCCGATAACGAGCCGGCCAACCGCGAGGACATCGACCTGGCCGAGGTGGCGTACCGGTCGGTGGCGCAGTGCGAGATGGAGGCGGCCGAGCGGCACGTGTCGATCCGTACCTCCCTGCAACCGGCGAACGTCTCCGGCGACGGCATCCTCATCGAGCGCATAGCGATGAACCTGATCCAGAACGCCTTGCGGCACAACGTCGGCGCTGGCGGCTGGGTCGACGTGCTCACCTACGACCGTTCGCACGACGTGCCCGGCCACGGCCTGCTGGTGGTCGCCAACACCGGCCCGGAGGTCCCGGCGTACGCGGTGGAGTCGTTGTTCGAGCCGTTCAAGCGCGGCGCTCAGCCTTCCGGCGCTTCGGCCGCGCGGGATTCGAAGGACAAGGGCGTCGGGCTCGGGCTGTCGATCGTCCGCTCCGTGGTGCGCGCGCACGGCGGCCGGGTCGCCGCCGAGCCGCGGCCGGGCGGCGGGTTGATCGTGCGGGTCTGGCTGCCGGTACGGACTACTCCGTAATCAACTCCTTCATAGCCGCCCGCAGCAGTCCCCACGGGAAGCCCGCATCGCCCGCCTCCGGCTGGATGAAGCGCACCCCGGCCTCGAACAGCGACTGCGCGTGCCGGTCGAACGCCGGGTGCCTCTGGAGCTCTTCCTTGGCCCATACGGTCGCCGCGATCGGCAGCCCCGCGCCGAGAATCTCGTTGAGGACTCCGAGTACCAGCGTGTCCGAGATCCCCAGCGCCCATTTGTTGACGGTGTTGAACGTCGCCGGCGCGACCATGACGGCGTCCGGGGACGGCAGGACGTCCGGCTCGCCGGGGCGCCTGGGCTCGACGCGTACCGGGTAGCCGGTCGCGATGGAGACGGCTGCGGCGTCCAGGAAGCGTTCGCCGGACGGAGTGCACAGCACACACACGGTCCAGCCGTCGGCCTGCAAGCCCGGGACGGCCTCGGGGTGTGACAGCAGCTCGGCGGTCGGGGGAGCACCGCAGGCGACGAGGTAGAGGACTGGCACAGTCCGATCCTCCTGGAAAATCGGGGACGTTTTGCCGTTTCCCCCGCGACGCCACCGTGCGAGGCGCACAATGGGAGTCACATTCAGGAATTTCCTCGTAGAGAGGTTTCCCCCATGGCGACCATCACGGCCTACGAGCCGGAGACCGACGGCGGCCGCATCCGCCGCCTCCGCAAGCGCGCCGGACTCACCCAGGCCGAGTTCGGCCAGCTCATGGACCGCTCCCAGGGCTGGGTGTCCGGGGTCGAGAGCGGCGACATCGAACTCGATTCCGTGACGCTGATCGTACGCGCCGCCAGTGTGCTGAAGGTCTATCCCAACGAAGTCACCGGGCGGCCCTACGACCCCGGCACCCCGGCGGAGGACCGCGGCCACCGGGCGATCCCGGCGATCCGCCGCGTGGTGTCCCGGCACGATCTGCCGCCGGACTGGCCGGTGGAGCCGCGGCCGCGACGGGAGCTGGAAGCGGCCCTGAAGCAACTCACGGTGCTGCGAATGGCGGCGCGCTACGCGGATCTGGGAGAGGCGGCGCCCAGCCTGATCCGGGAGATCCACGCCGCCGCCTATCTGGCCCCGCCGGGAGAGGAATCGGAGCGGCTGCACGGGCTCCTGGCGTGTGCTTATCGGGAGGCTGACACGGTCGCCCACGAACTCGGCTACGACGACCTGTCGACGTTGACGACGGAGCGGTTCCGGGCGGCCGCGGACCGGGCCGGGGATCCGTGCCTGTCTGTGGTCTTCGATTACCTGCGGGTGCGGGATCTGTGGGCGGCGGACCTGTGGCCGGACGCGCTGGATGTGATCGACGGTGCGATCGACGCGATGGGGGAGCCGAGCGAGAAGGCCGAGGCCTCGGTATGGGGGTCGCTGCAGCTGCGTGCGGCGATCACCGCGGCGCTGTCTTCCAAGGAGGACGAGGCCTGGCAGCGGATCCGGCTGGCCGCCGAGACCGCGGACCGTCTCGGCGAGCGGAACGATCCGTACACCCTGTGTTTCGGGCCGGCGAACGTCGCCATCCACGGCGTCGCGGTAGCCGTGGAAGTCCGGGACGGGGCGCGCGCGGTCCAACTGGCATCGGAGGTACGGATGCCGGCTGACTTCCCGGCCTCCCGGCGCGGACGCTTCCACCTGGACGCCGCCCGCGGGTGGATCTACTACGGCGGTTACGAGCAAGCCCTGAACGAGATTGAACGGGCGGAGCGGATCGCGCCGTTGTTGGTGCGCAATAATCCGCTCGCGAAGGCGGCGGTGCGGTCGCTGCTCACCCATGAGCGACGCAGCCAACGGGAGCGACTGCGGCGGATCGCGGGTCGGATGCACATCACATGAGGGGGCGTACGGGGTGGATTCGGTCGGTCGCCCGGGTGTTGGTCCAGGCGGTGGCTCAGTCGATGCGGCGGAGCTCTTCGCGGTAGCGCGCGCCGTTGGCGACGTAGCGGGCCACCGCGTCCTCGAAGCTGCCCTCGGCGACGGCGTCCTGGCGGATCTTCGCCGGGACGCCGAGCGCCATGGCCCGGGCCGGTACCTCCACGTTGTTGCCCACCACCGCCCCGGCGCCCACAAGGGCTCCGGAGCGCACGACGGCGTTGTGCAGCACCACGGAGCCCGAACCGATCAGGCATCCGTCCTCCACCACACATCCCTCCAGATGCGCGATGTGACCAACAACACAGTTGGACCCGATCACTGTGGGCAACATCTCAGTGGCGTGTACTACCGCACCGTCCTGGATCGACGTACGGTTACCGATTGTGATCCGGCCGTAATCACCACGCAGGACCGCGCCGGGCCACACTGTACTGCCAGCACCCACACTGACCTGGCCGATCACGGTCGCGTCGGGGTGGACATAGGCCTCGGGGTGGATTTCCGGCACTGCGTCGCCGATTGCGTAGACGGCCATGGTTGGTCATCCTTCCTGGGTGTGACTGCCGTGTTGTCCGGAACGAAGCGGGATGGAACGGACTTACCGGGACACCGGATCAGGGGCCCGAATCACCTGTTCGGGTCTGTTCCGGGGTGTCGATTGCGTAACGGGTCTTGAAGTACGGCACAATCTGCGCTTCAGCGGGCACAATCGCGCTCCTTTCCGCGTTACTGCGCTGACGGCAAAACGCCGACGGCGCTCGCGCGCAGACGGTAGCGCACAGCTTGTGCCGGCCGCCGGAGGCGCCCCGCCGCCACCGCACAGAACAGCACCAACACGACGACTAACAGCCGTCAGGGGAGAGGGATCGAGAATGGCTACCGACTACGACACACCGCGCAAGACCGACGACGACCTCAACGAGGACAGCCTGGAGGAGCTGAAGGCCCGCCGCACCGACAAGGCTGCGGGGCTGGCGGACCTGGACGAGGGCGACAACGAGTCCCTCGAGCTGCCCGGGGCGGATCTGTCGAACGAGGAGCTGTCGGTCCGCGTGCTGCCGCGCCAGGCCGATGAGTTCACGTGCACGAGCTGCTTCCTGGTGCACCACCGGAGCCAGCTGGCGCGAGAGAAGGGGAACGAGATGATCTGCAAGGACTGCGCCTGAGTCAGGTGTGGTCGCGAGGTAGTCTCTGTGCCCCTGGGGCCCCGCCTTGGCGGGGCCTCTAAGTTTCCCTCCCGCGCTCACCGCTACCGCTCGGCGAGCGCCCGCACCAGTTTCTCGGGCCGCCGCGTCGACAGATACAGATAGGGCGTCGGATCCGCCGGGTCCGCCACATCGACCCGCACCGCGGTCCGCACATATCCCCGCAGCAGCATGAACGCCCGCGCGTCGGCCTCCGTCGTCCGCAGCCGGCGGGCGGCCTCGGCGTCCAGGGCGGTGGCTGCCCCGAGCGCGGTCAGGGGGAGGCGTGCTGTTCCCGCCTCCAGATACCCGTCGTGGACTCGCAGTCCGACGCGTCCATACGCGACTACCAGTACCGCCGCCGCCATCGCTGTCGCGATGGCCGCGATCACTGCCGCGGCCGCGCTCGCGCGCAGGAAGACGAGTCCTGCCATCACCGCGGCCAGCGCCGCGATGGCCCACCAGGCCGGCGGAGCGGTCAGGTGCTCTTCGTAATTGCTGTCGGCCTTGCCTTCCATGCCGACAATCTCCCACATCCCGCTCCGGACGGACGCGCGGGTGTCAGGTCAGCACGTCTTCTTCTTCGTATCCGTTTCGTGCGTGCCCGCTTCCGCAGCGTCCCAGCCGGGAACCGGGGTGATGGTCTTGGGATCGACGTCCCATTCCAGTCCGCCGCCGGGTGGACGCAGCCACGCCCGCGTGCGGGTGTAGGCCATCAGCCTGCCGATGCGGCCGGTGGCGTCGCGGACCAGGGTGCCGACTTCGGGGAGGCCGGCGGTCTCAGGGGTCTGCATAGGGTTCATACAGAGGAAGTTAGGACGCTTACCGGACGCGTATATCAGTGGCGGTAATACATCGGACACGGAGAGTGCGCACCGCCCCTCGATCGGGTGTGAGCGTGGCCACGCCCGATCCATGGAGGGCACTGGTTGACGGTAGATTCCTACATGTGAGACCTGCCTCGACCACTCCGCCGCCGGACGCCGTCATCCCGGACAAGCACCCCCAAGCCCCCGCCCCGGGGACCAAACTCGGTTCGCACTACTCGCGCTGCTTCGGGTGCGGGGACGACGTGCAGGGCGGGTTGCGGGTGTCGTCCACGGTCGGCGAGGGGCTGAGCGTCTTCACCGAGTTCACCGTCACCGACAATCACCAGGGCGCCCCCGGGCTGGCCCACGGCGGACTGCTGGCGCTCGCCTTCGACGAGGCGCTCGGGGCGGTGAACTGGCTGCTCGGGGCGATCGCCGTCACCGGGCGGCTGGAGACCGACTACCTGCTCCCCGTTCCGGTCGGGACGACGCTGCACATCACCGCGCAGTGCGACGGCGTCTCCGGGCGCAAGATCTACACCTCGGCCGTGGGGCGTCTGAACGGTCCGCAGGGCGAGGTCGCGGTCCGCGCGACCGCGATCTTCATCCAGGTGGGGGTCGACCACTTCCTGGAGAACGGGCGGCTGGAGGACGTGCAGGAGGCCATGCACGATCCCGAGCAGCTGCGCGCCGCGCGGGCGTTCGAGGTCAACCCGTAGTGGCCCCGGTGGACGTCCTGATCCAGCGGCTCGATCCCACGCTGCCGCTGCCCGCGTACGCCCATCCGGGGGACGCCGGCGCGGATTTGCTGACCACGGTGGACGCCACGCTGGCGCCGGGGGAGCGGGCCGTGCTGCCGACCGGAGTGGCGATCGCGCTGCCGGACGGCTATGCCGCCTTCGTGCACCCGCGCTCGGGGCTCGCCGCCCGGTGCGGGGTGGCGATGGTGAACGCCCCGGGCACGATCGACGCCGGTTATCGCGGCGAGATCAAGATCATCCTGGTGAATCTGGACCCGGTGGCGCCGGTGACGCTCAAGCGTGGCGACCGAGTGGCGCAGCTTGTCGTCCAAAAGATCGAAAAGGCCGTCTTCCACGAGGTCGCCGAGCTCCCGGGCTCGCACCGCGGCGACGGCGGGTTCGGTTCGACGGGCACGGCGGCGGGCACCCCTGATACAGCACCGGGAACACCGGCGTAGATCCCGCGCGTTTCCCGTTGGGAGCCGTTGTGACGGTACTCTCACCCGGGGTCCCGTGCGACGAAGACGAATCCGGCCGCCGAGCCGGGGTACGACCGTGTCCGTCGGCGTCGCACAGCCGGGCCCCGGCAGGAGACGGGGTCCGCGCTGACGGGCGCCGGCGTGGAGCAGAGCGCTGCGTCATCAGGACGCAGAGAATTAGAGAGAGTGGGAAGCCGTGGTTTTCCGACGCGGACAGAAGGCCGAATCCGGCCGGCGCGACCGGGTGAGCGAGGCCGACGCCTACGGCGACCTGACCGAGGCCAAGGAAGAGGAGCGCAAGATCTCCCTCGCCGACGTCTCGCGGGCCGCGGGTCCCTGGGACTTCAACGAGGTCGAGGACCCCAAGGCCGGGCGTGTCGACCTGGGCGCGCTGCTGGTGCCGGCGGTCGAGGGCATGGAGCTGCGGCTGGAGATGGCCGACGCCGAGCAGGTGATCGCGGCCACGGTCGTGGCCCGCCAGTCGGCGGTGCAGCTGCAGGCGTTCGCCGCGCCCCGCAGTGAGGGCATCTGGGAGGAGGTCCGCCGCGAGATCTCGCTGGAGATCTCCAAGCAGGGCGGCACCGTGGACGAGCGCCAGGGGCCGTTCGGCGTGGAGCTGCGGGCCCAGGTGCCGGTGCAGGCGCCGGACGGCAGCCGGGGCATCCAGCTGGTCCGGTTCATCGGCGTGGACGGCCCGCGCTGGTTCCTGCGCGGGGTGGTCTCCGGCCAGGGCGCGGTGCAGCCGCAGGAGGCCCGGGACATCGAGCAGGTGTTCCGCGACACGGTGGTCAGCCGCGGCAACTCGCCGATGGCCCCGCGCGACCCGATCCCGCTGCGGATGCCGGCCGAGGCCCAGCAGGCCATGCAGCAGCAGGCCGGGGAGCAGGAGCCGGGCAGCCAGTACGCGCACGGTGACATCAACCCGTTCGAGCGCGGGCCGGAGATCACGGAGACGCGCTGACGGTGGACGAGCACGAATCAGCGGACCGAGCAGTCCTGTCCGGGTCGCCCTTCCCCGCTACAGTTCCCGGTATGTCCTTGGAGAGCGGCCGGCGCGCCGAACCGATGAGTCGGGACCCGCACGCGGAGCCCGGTGCGGACGTGTCAGGCGAGCAGGCCGCGTTCGAGGGAGTGATGCGGACGGCGCTGGACGAGGCCGCGACCGACCTGGCGGCACAGGCGGCGGCGGAGGCTGAAGCCGCGGCCGAGGCCGAGGCGGCGCACGCGGCGGCGAAGGAAGCCGAGACCAAAGCCTACGAGGACGCCGTCAAGAAGGCCTTCGGCGGCAAGATGGGCATGGCCGACGCGGGCCTGCCGGCCATCTGCTTCCTGATCGTCTACACCGCCACCAACAGCCTCAACCCGGCCGTTCTCGGCTCGGTGGGCGTGGCGCTGATCATGTTCATCATCCGGCTGCTGCGCAAGGAGACGCTCCAGCACGCGCTGTCCGGCCTGTTCGGGGTGCTGGTCTGCGCCGCCTTCGCGAAGTTCTCCGGCCACGCGCAGAACTACTACCTGCCGGGCATCCTGATCAACGCCGGCTCGTTCCTGCTGTTCGCCGGCACCGCGCTGGCCCGCTGGCCGATCGCGGGCCTGATGATCGGCCCGATCACCGGCGAGATGACCACCTGGCGCCAGGTCCCCGGCCGGCTGCGGGCGTTCACCAACGCCACCTGGCTGCTGGCCGGGCTGTTCGCGGTGAAGCTGGCGGTGCAGGTGCCCCTGTATCTGACGCACCACACCACGGCGCTCGGTGTCATGCGGCTGGTGCTGGGGTATCCGCCGTATCTGGCGTGCCTGTACTTCGCCTGGCAGATGATCAAGAACGCGCCGCCGCCGGTGATGCCGGAGGTGGAGGCGGACGGCTCTGACGAGGCCGAGGCGTGACGCTCGTATAGCGAAGGGCCCGCGGGAACGAATCCCGCGGGCCCTTCGCTTGTCTCCGGTCCTGGTGATCAGCTCTCTGCCGATGCGGACGCCGGCTCCGGCGACAGCAGCACTTCGAGCTCTTCCTCGCGGTCCACGTGCGCCACGAACAGCAGCTCGTCCAGCGCCGCCAGCGGCTCCTCCGGCGTCGGGATCAGGACCCGGCCGCCGCGGATGATCGTCACCAGGGCGGTGTCCTCGGGCCAGGACACCTCGCCGACCGTGGTGCCGACCAGGGCGGTGTCCTTCGGCAGCGTCAGCTCCACCAGGTTGGCGTCGCCCTGGCTGAAGCGCAGCAGCCGGACCAGGTCGCCGACCGAGACGGCCTCCTCGACCAGGGCCGAGAGCAGGCGCGGGGTGGAGACGGCGACGTCGACGCCCCACTTCTCGTCGAACATCCACTCGTTCTTCGGGTGGTTGATCCGGGCCACCACCCGCGGGACCCCGTACTCGGTCTTGGCCAGCAGCGACACGACCAGGTTGGCCTTGTCGTCGCCGGTGGCCGCGACCACCACGTTGCAGCGCTGGAGCGCCGCCTCGTCCAGCGAGGAGATCTCGCAGGCGTCGGCCAGCAGCCACTCGGCGGTCGGCAGGCCCTCCACCGCGATCCGCGAGGGATCGCGGTCGATCAGCAGGACCTCGTGGCCGTTCTCCAGCAGCTCCTTGGCGATGGAGTTGCCGACGTTGCCCGCACCGGCGATTGCGACACGCATCAGGCGCTCGGTCCCTTCGCGAAGACTTCCTCGACCCGTGCGACGTCCGCCCGGGTGGTCAGGACCTGGACCAGGTCGCCGTCCTGCAGGACGGTGTCGACGGCGGGCAGCACGCCCTCGCCGAGCCGGGTCAGGTACGCCACCCGGATGCCGGTGGCCTCCTCCAGCTTCGCCACCCGGTGACCCATCCAGCTGGGATCGACGTGCACTTCGATCATCGTGATGTGGCCGCTGGGATCGCGCCACATCTCGCTGGAGCCGGCCGGCAGCAGCCGGCGCAGCATCTGGTCGGCCGTCCAGCGCACGGTGGCCACGGTCGGTATGCCCAGCCGCTGGTATATCTCCGCGCGGCGCGAGTCGTAGATGCGCGCGCAGACGTTCTCCACTCCGAAGTTCTCCCGCGCCACCCGCGCGGCGATGATGTTCGAGTTGTCGCCGCTGGAGACCGCGGCGAACGCCCCGGCCTCGGCGATCCCCGCCTCGGCGAGGGTGTCGCGGTCGAATCCGGTGCCGGTCACCCGGCGGCCCGCGAAGTGCGGGCTGAGCCTGCGGAAGGCCCCCGGGTCCTGATCGATGACCGCGACCGTGTGGCCGAGATCCTCCAGGCTGTGCGCCAGGGTGGACCCCACCCGGCCGCACCCCATGATGACGACGTGCACGTTCGACCCTCTCGGAGACTTCCGGCGATGAGACCTTCGATGTTCGTATCTCGACGGTACTACGGGGCGTGAACCCCCGTTTCCCCCGCCCACGGGTAGGCGGGGCTGGCAACCCCCTAGGCTTGACGTGTGAACCGACCAGCAGCTCGCCGCCGTCCCTCCCCAGCTTCCTCCGACCGCTCTCCGGGAGTGGTTCATGTAGGCGACGCCGTCGGGCAGCGCATCGAGGTCGAGGTGGGCCCGCCCGGACACGGCGGCTTCTGCATCGCCCGGCACGAGGGCCGGGCGGTCTTCGTCCGGCACGCCCTGCCCGGCGAGCGCGTGGTGGCCGTGGTGACCGAGGGCGGCGCCAAGGACTCCTTCTGGCGGGCCGACGCCGTGGAGATCCTTGAAAGTTCCGAGGACCGGGTGGAGCCGCCCTGCGAGTACGCGGGGCCCGGCAAGTGCGGCGGCTGCGACTGGCAGCACGCGGGTTATGAGGCTCAACTGCGGCTCAAGGCGGAAGTGGTGGCCGAGCAGCTGCGGCGGCTGGCGAAGCTGGATCG
>JAEKKI010000091.1 GCA_019510485.1 Catenulisporales bacterium | reverse complement strand
GAGCGCGGTGACGGCGGCCAGGAGCAGGGACAGACGGCGGGTCACGCGTCGGCCGGCGGCGCGGGCGGGATGACTGCGAGGCATGATTCCCCCATGGGCGTTGCCGAAAGTTTCCCGGAGGGATCAGCGTCCTGTCCCGGTCGGCGCGGTGTCAATGGGCTGGCGGAAAACCGTTGTGGCGGCCCGAGAGGGCGGATTGTGACGATTCGCGGCGCGAAACGGCCTATGAGCGGCGCCTGGCGTCGCCGGACGACCTTTGCAGCCAACCAGGATGCGGCAGGCCGTCCGTCTAGCTCTAGCCATGCTTGCTCCTAGACCGTTTCGCTCGTTCTCGAGGTCGGCTGCGGTTCCGTATACCGCACATTGTCACAATCCGCCCTCTGACGCCGTCAGCTCAGGCCGGCGGCCCGCGCGCGGGCCACCACTGGACCTATCGCCTCGGCCAGGGCGTCGACATCGGCCTTGGTCGAGGTGTGCCCCAGAGAGAAACGCAGCGACCCGCGCGCCAGCTCGCCCGACAGGCCCATGGCGAGCAGCACGTGGCTGGGCTGCGCCACCCCGGCCGAGCAGGCCGAGCCGGTGGAGCACTCGATCCCGCGGGCGTCGAGCAGCATCAGCAGGGAGTCGCCCTCGCAGCCGGGGAAGGCCATGTTGGCGATGCCCGGCAGGCCGGTGCCGGGGCCGCGGTCGCCGTTCACGATCACGTCCGGGACCGCCTGCTGGACCCGGGCCACCAGGTCGTCGCGCAGCTCGGCCAGGAGCTCGGACTTGGCCTCGCGGTTGTTCACGCTCTCCACCACCGCGGCCGCGAAGCCCGCCACCGCCGGGGTGTCCAGGGTGCCGGAGCGGACGTCGCGCTCCTGGCCGCCGCCGTGCAGGACCGGGACCGCCGCGGTCTTGCGGCCGAGCAGCAGGGCGCCGACGCCGATGGGGCCGCCGATCTTGTGCGCGGTGAACGTCATCGCGGACAGGCCGCCGGCCGCCCAGTCGACGTCCAGGACGCCGACGGCCTGGACCGCGTCGGAGTGCATGGGGATGCCGTACTCGTGGGATATCGCGGCCAGGTCCCGGACCGGCTGGACCGTGCCGACCTCGTTGTTGGCCCACATCACCGTGGTCAGGGCCACCGAGTCGGGGTCGGTCTCGATCGCCGCCCGCAGCGCCTCGGGGTCGACGCGGCCCAGGGCGTCCACCGGCAGCCACTCGATCCGAGCGCCTTCGTGCTCGCCGAGCCAGGTCAGCGGATCCAGCACGGCGTGGTGCTCGATCTTGGCCGCCAGGATGCGGCGGCGGCGGGGGTCGGCTTCGCGGCGCGCCCAGTACAGCCCCTTGACGGCCAGGTTGTCGCTCTCGGTGCCGCCGGAGGTGAAGACCACCTCCGAGGGGCGGGCGCCCAGCGCCTCGGCGATCCGCTCGCGGGACTCCTCGACCACCCGGCGGGCGGCGCGGCCGGCGGCGTGGAGCGAGTTGGCGTTGCCGGTGACGCCCAGGCGGGCCGTCATCGCGTCGACGGCGGCCGGGAGCATGGGGGTCGTCGCGGCGTGATCCAGATATACGGCCATGATTAGCTGCGATTCTAAGGGCTGCCGGACGGTGGCGGTGATCGGCCCGGGCCGGCCGGCGCCCGCGGGTCGTGGCGGGGCCTTGGGCGCGCGGCGGCGGACGGCTTCCTCACCACCGCCCCCTATCGGGCAACCCCGGTCAGCCGAGCGTGTATTCCCGGCCGAGCGCGGCCAGGATGATCCGGGCCGGGAAGACCGAGCCGGGCCAGCTGAAGTGGATGCCGTCGTGCTGGCGGGCCAGGACGCGGCGGCCGTCGGCGTCGGTGAGGTAGTCGGTGTAGTGGCCGGCCTCGGAGGTGGGGCCGGCGACGTCGACGAATCGCAGGCCCGGGACGCTCGGCACGGCCTCCCGCACCGCGGCGTCGATCCGGTCGAAGATGTGGATCCACGGTGCCGAGCGCGGCACCGGCGGGCTGGCCCAGTACACGCGCCGCCGCTGGTCGCCGGCGAGGAAGTCGCGGGTGACCACCGCCACCCGGCGGGAGTACTCGGCGACCCAGCGCGGGGAGCCGGCGGCGGCGCCGGCCAGCGGCCAGCCGTCATTGGCGCCCAGGACCATGACCACGACGTCGGGGGCGTAGTCGGCGGCCTCGGCCAGGGCTTCGTCGGACCAGTCGAAGACGTTCGGCTGGGTCAGGCCGGTGCCGTTGCGGGCTTCGACCCGGACCTTGGCCGGCAGGTGCTGCGCGGCGACCAGGCGGGCGAGTTGTCGACCGTCGAAATCGGACAAGGAATCGCCGGTGACCAGAATGCGGAGCGGGTCCCCGGGGGTGGGGTGGCGGACGGCGGCGGCTACCGGTGCCAGGCGCGGTGCGGGGGCGGCGGCCGGCTGCTGTTTCGCAGCGTCCTGTTCCAGGCGGGTGCGGGTGCCGTCGCCGGTGATGCGGTCCGGGTGGCCGAGCATCGCGTCCAGGGAGGTGCGCGGCCGGTCCAGGTCCAGGAGGTGCGCGGTGGAGTTCAGCGGCCGGGCCAGGTCCAGCAGGAGGTCGCGGGTCGGGCCCGGCGCCATGCCGAGTCCGGCGCGGACGACGCCGGCGCTGTTCAGCAGGAGCGCGGTCAGCAGGGCGATGCGGATGACGCGGCCGGTTTGGCGGGCCGTGGTGACGGGCTCCTGCTCCTGCTCCTGGGACACTGCGCGCTCCTAAAAACGGAAGTAGATGAACGGCGCCACGCCGCGTCCGCCGCTCACGGCGGCGAGCGCCAGCAGCAGGACCCCGAGGGAGATGCCTTGCGCGTAGACCGGGAGGGTGACGAAGGCTGTTCGCAGGAGCACGCCGACGCTTGCCGGGATCCACTGCACGGCCAGCGCGGCGGCGATGAGCAGGAGCACGGTCGGCGTCACGACGCCGGTGGCCGGCCCGGCGGCGGACAAGCGGCCCAGGACTGCGAACGCGGTACCGAGGTCCGGGGCGCGGAAGAAGACCCAGGCGAGGCAGACCACGTGGAAGGTCAGGAGGCGGGCGGCCGCGGTCTTGACCGCCGACGGGATCTTCGTGGCCGGAAGCTTCTCGGCGACCGCGGGCCAGGCGCGCTCGACGGCCAGGCCCGCGCCGTGGATGCCGCCCCAGACGACGAAGGTCCAGGCGGCGCCGTGCCACAGGCCGCCGAGGAGCATGGTCAGCATGAGGTTGCGGTAGGTCTTCAGACCGCCGCCGCGATTGCCGCCCAGGGGGATGTACAGGTAGTCGCGCAGCCAGCGGGACAGCGTCATGTGCCAGCGGCGCCAGAAGTCCTGGAGGGAGCGCGCGGTGTAGGGGCGGTCGAAGTTGTCGGGGAAGCGGAAGCCCAGGAGCAGCGCCAGGCCGACGGCCATGTCGGTGTAGGCGGAGAAGTCGCAGTAGATCTGGACCGCGTAGCCGTAGACGGCCAGCAGGGTCTCGGTGCCGTTGTGCGCCTGCGGCGTGCCGAACACCGGCGCCACCAGGCGGGTGCCGATGACGTCGGCGACCACCATCTTCTTCACCAGGCCGCCGGCGATCAGGCCGAAGGCGCGGGCGGCCGGGACCCGGTCGGGGTCGCGCGGGCCGGCCAGCTGCGGGACGAACTCCGAGGCCCGGACGATGGGGCCGGCGACGAGGTGGGGGAAGAAGGACGCGTAGATGGCGTAGTCGAGCGGCTTCGCCAGCGGGGTGCGGCGGCGGTGGACGTCGACGACGTAGGAGATGGCCTGGAAGGTGTAGAAGGACACGCCGACCGGGAGCACCAGGTGGAGCAGGCCGAGCGACAGGCCGAGGGAGCTGCTGACCGAGTCGCTGAAGAAGTCGAGGTACTTGAAGACGCCCAGGGCACCGAGGTCGAGGCTGATCGCGGCGATGAGGACGGCCTTGCAGAGCTTGTCCTTGCCGTGATGCGCGATGACGGTCGCGGCCGTCTGATTGACGATGGTCGAGCCGGCCAGCAGGAACGCGTAGCGCCAGTCCGCGGCCGCGTAGAAGTAGTACGAGGCGGCGAGGATGAACGGCCGCCACAGGAGCCGCCGCGGCATCAGGGCCCAGGACAACGGCAGCACGACGGCGAAGAAGAGCGCGAACTGCACGGTGGGGAAGATCAAGGCGCCTGTCCCGGGTGGCCGGTGTGTCGGTGTCTGCTCAAGGTGGGTCCTCCCCGCCGATCAGGATCAACGAAGCAGAACCCGAACGGTCACGCTCTTCCCCGCGATCCGCTTCGCTCCTAGCGTGTCCGGTATGGAACCCCTGCGGGAGGACGATCCCAGGTCACTCGGTGGCTACCGATTACTGGCGCGGCTGGCGGTCGGCGGCATGGGGCGGGTGTATCTGGCGCTGGACGCCGAGCGCGGGGCGGTGGCGCTGAAGGTGGCGCGGCCGGAGTTCGCCGCTGATGCGCGGTTCCGGGTGCGGTTCCGGCGGGAGGTGGCCACGGCTCGGGGGGTGGGGGGCGGTGCGGCGTGGATCGCTCCGGTGGTGGCGGCGGACCCTGAGGCCGAGCTGCCGTGGCTGGCGTCGGAATACGTGCCGGGGCCGTCGGTGACCGAGGCGGTGATGGGGTTCGGGCCCTTGTCGGCGGCGGGGCTGCGGACCCTGACGCGGGGGTTGGCTTCAGCGCTGGCGGAGGTGCGCGCGGCGGGGGTGGTGCATCGGGATGTGAAGCCGTCGAATGTGTTGCTGGCGCGCGATGGGCCGCGGTTGATCGACTTCGGGGTGGCGCGGGCGCTCGACGATGTGCAGCTCACGCGACATGGTGCGCTGATCGGTTCGCCGGGTTTCTTGTCGCCGGAGCAGGCGGTCGGTAAGCCCGCGACTTTCGGGTCGGATGTGTTCGCCTTGGCCTCGGTGATCGTGTATGCGGCACGTGGTGTGGGACCGTTCGGCGCGGGTGAGGGACCGGCGTTGCTGTACCGGGTGGTGCATGAGTCGCCGACTCTGGTCGGCATCCCGCCTGATCTGGCCGAAGTCCTGGCGGCGTGTCTGGCGAAGGATCCCGCGGAACGGCCGGCGGCGGCGGAGATCGCAGCCCTCGTCCATGCCGATCACAACTGGCTCCCTGAGGCAGTGCTCGGCGACATCGCACGGCGCGAAGCGGAACTCGCCGCCTGGATCGAAGTGGCGGGAACTCCCGACCCGCTATGGATACGCGCGGTCGCGGCGCTCAATGTTCAGGTTGACTTCGACGCCACGGCCGACACAGCCCTCGAGATCGCAAACTCCGACCTCGCCGCATCAACCGCTGAGCCGCCGGCTGATCACGGCGATCGCAAGACAGCCGCCGAATACGCGTCGCCGCTCGCGGAACCAGCCCCCGGCGAAGCTGCCCGGTCAGCCGCCGAACCGCACTCCCCCCGCCTCCACGCCACCCACCGCCGCCCGGCCCGCCGCCGCGGCACCCCCCGCCGCGGCCTTCCCGTCTACGCCGCCCTGGGCGCGGTTCTCGGCGCCGCCGCCACCGCGGTCGTCCTCCTGCTCCCGCACAACGGCAACGCGGCCCCACAGCCGTCCAACGGCCCTGCGCTCACGCCGCTGTCGTCCGTGTCGACGCCCACGACGCCCACGACGCCCACGACGCCGAGGACCGCTCCCCCTGCCTCCTCAGGCAAGCAGAGCGGTCCCCATCAGCAGCGTCCCGCTACTACTTCCGCTTCAAGATCTCCTCGGTGACCTGCGGCACCACCTTGAACAAGTCCCCGATCACCCCGAAGTCGGCGAGCTCGAAGATCGGCGCCTCCTCGTCCTTGTTGATGGCGACGATGGTCTTCGACGTCTGCATCCCGGCCCGGTGCTGGATCGCGCCGGAGATGCCGGCGGCGATGTACAGCTGCGGCGAGACCGTCTTGCCGGTCTGGCCGACCTGCGCCTGGTGCGGGTACCAGCCGGCGTCCACGGCGGCGCGGGAGGCGCCCACCGCGGCGCCGAGGGAGTCGGCCAGCTTCTCGATGAGCGCGAAGTTCTCGCCGCTGCCGACGCCGCGGCCGCCGGAGACCACGATCGAGGCCTCGGTGAGCTCGGGGCGGTCGCCCTTGGGGAGCACGACCTTCTCCACGACCTTGGCCAGCTTCGCCGCGTCGCTGAGCTCCACGCTCACGTCCACGCGCTCGACGGTGGCCGGAGCCGGCTCCGGCGCGGTGGCGTTCGGGCGCATCGCGATGATCGGGGTGCCCTTGGTGACCTTGGAGTGCGCCACGGTCGAGCCGCCGAAGATGGACTGCTCGGCGATCAGCTCGGCGCTGACGTCGACGGCGTCGGTGAGGACGCCGGAGCCGGTCTTGATCGCCAGGCGCCCGGCCACCTCCTTGCCCTCGGCGGTGGCCGGGACCAGCACGGCCGCGGCGCCGGTGTCGGCGACCAGCTTGGCCAGCAGTTCGGCCTTGGGAGCGGTGACGTAACCGTCCAGCTCGGCGTCCTCGGCCACGTAGACCTTGGCGGCGCCGTACTCCGCGAGCTTGTCGGCGGACTTGTCGTAGCCGGCGCCGATGAACACCGCGCTCGGGGTGCCCAGCGCGCGGGCCTTGGTCAGCAGCTCCAGCGTGACCTTCTTGACCGCGCCGTCGGCGTGGTCGACGAGGACCAGGATCTCAGCCATGTTCCCAAGCTCCCTTAGATGAACTTCTGCGCGGACAGGAACTCGGCGAGCTTCACGCCGCCGTCGCCGGAGTCGGTGACCTTCACGCCGGCGCTGCGCGGCGGCCGCTGGGCGGCGTCGACCACGGCGGTGGCCGCGGCGGCCTGGCCGACCAGCGCCGGGTCGATGCCGGCGGCGGCCACGTCCAGGGTGGTGACCGGCTTCTTCTTGGCCGCCATGATGCCCTTGAAGGAGGGGTAGCGCGGCTCGTTGATCTTCTCCACGACGGAGACCACGGCCGGCAGCTGGGCCCGCACGACGTCGTGGCCGTAGTCGGTGAGGCGGTTCACGGTGATGTCCGTGCCGTCGATCTCCACCTTGGAGGCGAAGGTGAGCTGCGGCAGGCCCAGGCGCTCGGCGAGCATCGCCGGCACCAGCGAGGTGCGGGCGTCGGAGGCCTCCGAGCCCAGGATCACCAGGTCGTACTCGGTGGTGGCCAGGGCCTGCGCGATGGCGTAGGAGGTGGCGACGGCGTCGGAGCCGGCCAGTGCCGGGTCCGTCAGCAGGATGCCGGAGTCGGCGCCCATCGACAGGGCCTTGCGCACCGCCGCGTCGGCGCCGTCGGGGCCCATGGTCAGCACCGTGACCTCGCCGCCGTGCGCCTCGGCGAGCTTGAGCGCCTCCTCGATGGCGAACTCGTCCATCTCGTTGAGCACCGGGTTCGAGCTCTCCCGGTCCACGGTCAGGGTGTCGGGGAGCAGCCGCTTCTCGGCCTCCGTGTCCGGCACCTGCTTCACACAGACGACGATTTTCATGATCGCTGTCCGACCTCCTGCTTGAGGGCTTCTCCGGTGTCTCCTGACGCAGCTTGCCATGGTCGGAGCCAGACTTTAAAAAAGCACAGCATCCGAGCACGGGGCCTTCTCGTGCGTGAGGCTTCCGCATCCTTGGTCCGGCCCGACCGGATGTCGACGGTGCCGTCCGAGAGGATCGTATCTCGACAAAGTTACCGCTTGGTAGTCGCGTGCGGAGCGTCGTGCGTCACGTCATACGTACGGTATTCGAGTGACTACCGTGGGTATAGTGACACCAGTAGACTGATCGAAAGACTTTGATCAGGGGGTGGTTCCGGTGAGATGCGATTTCGAGGTTCAGCCGCGGATTCTGACGACATACGCGGACGCCCTGCGGGGCGGGGCGGCGGATCTGGCGGCGGTCGGCGGGGCGGTCGGCCGGGTGCGGGTCGAACGTGCCTGGTTTGGGAAATTGCCGCAATCAAGGTTCATGGAAGCCTGCTATGCCAGGCATAGAGAGGCCGAGCTGGCGGCGAGCGCCGAACTGATCGCGTGGTTGACGGCGGCGGCCCACGGACTGGCGGAATCGGCGGCGCGGTATTCGGCGGCCGATCGGGTGGTGGCGGATCTGGCGGGGACGACCGGGGCGGCGCTCGGGATCGGGATCGAGACCGGAGCACTTGAGTGAAGGACTTCGGGATCGGCTACGCGTGGGCGGTGGAGGATCCGCCGTCGCTCGACGCCGGCCTGCCGCCGGTGCACCGGCCGGCGCCGGGTGGGCTCGACGGTGTCCTGATATCCGGCGTGGAGTGGATCCTGCGCGAGGCGGGGCTGTTATCCGTGCTGGAACGGGTCACCGGCGATGCCGACGCGCTCCATGCGGCGGCTGCCGTGTGGATGGAGCAGGCACTGGCAGTGCGTGGCATATCCGAGAAACT
>JAEKKI010000164.1:31263-32842 GCA_019510485.1 Catenulisporales bacterium | reverse complement strand
ATCATGAAAACGCAGCGACCATGAGACTCTCGGCGAGACTGTTCCAGCCCTCGCGACGGACGGAACTCCGCCAAAGGTTCGAAAGCCGGTGCCACTCGTAGACCGCGGCGTCGTCCTTGTCCGGAAAGAGACGGCGGATGCTCACACCGTCCGGAGCAAGTGCCATCAGGGTGAGGATATTCGCATTCCAGCGGCTCGCGCGCTGCACTGCGTCCAGGCTCACGGGCTGATATTCCGTGTATGCGCGGTCTCTCCGTTCGTACAGGCTTCCGCGGAAGAGGCTGAGCAGTACCTCATCGATCGCGTTTCGAATCGCGGGCTCATGGAGTGACTGCAGCGCCGCGATGAACTCGATGATGGGCGCTCGTGCCGCCAGACTGTCGAACGACAGCAGTGCGTAGAGCAGGCTGTCGTTGATCGATCGGGTCAGCGATCGTGCGGAGGCGACGTGCTGCTCAGCCAGCTCGACCAGCAAGCGGTCGACCAGCCGCGAGATCAAGTACTCGCTGAACGTGGCGTGCAGGAACTCGTAGGTCTGAAGCTCTCGGCCTTCACGCGTCGCCTTTGAGCCGTGTACGAAGAAGAACCTGCCGACCATCTGCTGTCCGGCGCTAAGCGTCGAGCGCAACGTGTGTGGATTACGCGCGGTCTCCCAGATACCCAGCGCGCGCAGGTCCTCGGTGAGACTTTCGTCATCAATCCATTGTGTGCCCCGATTGAACATCGCGAATGCGACGATGGATAACCGCAGCAGCTCATCCTCCACGCGCTGGTCCAGATCCGCGGTATCAGGGTCTTTCATCAGCTCACGGCGAGCGAAGGATTGGAGCAGCTGCTCATAGACCGCGTTGTGATCCAGATCAGGGTCGATCGCGGTAAGCGCGTTGTCCGTGGCGTCGTACAGAGCGAGCATCAGCAACAGGAGTGGTTGTTCGGCCAGCGTGGGATACCGCGCGATCGTAGACGCGGACAGCGGCTTCACACCGCGCTCCGCCAGTCGGTTGCTGTTCGTCCGGTTCCAGATGTCGATCCAGGCCGCGATCTGCCCGTCGTCGAACGGCTCAAGCTGGATGATGCGGCTTCCAATCGGGATCGTGGCACGGTGGGCTACAGCTGTCCTGGTGGTCACGATCACCGCGACCGCGCGTCCGAGATCGAGCTCGCGTTCCTGGAAACGTTCAATGCGCATCAGGAAGTCGGTCTGTGTCACGCCGGTGGCCTGGAGTAGTTCGTCGAAGCCATCCAGGATCACGACCGGCAGTACGTCCGGGTTCGCGATGACGAAACGTGCCCACTGCACGTGCTCGCCGGTCTGGTCACGGATCGCAGACTCGATGTGGTCCTGCACGTCGGCGTCGGCATTGACGTGGCGCAGCTCGACCCGGATGGGAAGGAACCGTTGGGATGGCAGACGAGCAGCCAGGATGCGGGTGAGGACGGACTTCCCGGAACCTGGCTGGCCGAGGATCAGCAAAGGGGCGGTTCGAGATTCGTCGGACAGCAGGAAGACGCTCAGCGCTTCGGGTAGATCACCACGTAGCGCGAAGGTGTTCCAGCTGGACTTGCCAACGCTCGGGAA